>CAYXFB010000019.1:0-38757 GCA_964464145.1 uncultured Christensenella sp. | reverse complement strand
CGAAAAATCCACGGCTAAAGGATTTTCTGTCCAAGGTGCTAATGTAGTTCGTTTTGAAATAATCGGGCGGCGCTTCTTTTTTGGAGGGTCGCTCTTTTTTATGTTTGTACAAGGCGCGCGTTATTTGCATTGCAATAACACGCGTTTTGCTGATATAATAGAAACGGTACATTTTGGCGGCATTCCAAGCTTTTGGGAGCCGCACGGTGCCGAAATATATTTTATGTGACGGGTATCCCGCTAAGGGAACTCGAGCGGAGGTAAAAATGAATAACGGTAAGAAACACATCGCCTTTGTTGCGATACTGGCGGCTATAATGCTCTTGTTTGGCTTTACGCCCATAGGCTACATACCGCTGCCCTTTGCCAAGCTGACGCTTATGTGCATTCCGGTGATAATAGGAACGCTGGTGCTGGGGCTTAGAATGGGGCTTACGCTCTCGGTGGTGTTTATACTCACCAGCATAGCGCAGCTTTTGATGATGCCTGATGCTGTGTCTCTCTTGCTTTTTGAAGCCAGTCCGGTGGTTTATATATTGTGCCTTATACTGCCGCGGCTGCTGATCCCGCTGACAACATACGGCGTATACACGGCGGTGAGCAAGAAAAGCGAAAAGCCCGCGCTTATAGCGGCTTCGGCGGTGGGCTCGCTCACAAACACATTCGTGTATCTCGGCATGATGCAGCTGTTTTTCGTGCCCGCGCTGGCAGCCGGCCTAACGCTGGACGCGGCCGGGGCGACGGCGGTGATATGGGGCGTGGTGCTTACCAACGGTTTGCCCGAGGCGCTTATTGCGGCTGTGGTGTGTCCGCTGGTGGCGGTGGCCGTGAAGAAAGCCGTTAAAATAGGGCCGGTGGCGCAAAAGCCGGCAAAGGAGAAAGCCTGATATATGATACTCGCGATGGATGTGGGAAATACGAATATAAAATGCGGCCTGTTTGAAGAGGGCAAGCTAAAGCATTCCTTTCGCATGGCCACCAATATAGATCTGACCTCAGACCAGTACGGCATAAACATGCTGGGTTTTTTCGATTATCTAAAGCTTGATACGGATATTGTGGAGGGGATGATAATCTCCTCCGTGATACCATCTATAAACTACACCATAGAGCACATGGCGCGCCAGTATTTCGGCAAAAAGCCCATGTTCGTGGGCCCGGGGATAAAAACGGGCATAAACATAAAGTACGACAACCCGAAGGAGCTGGGCGCGGACAGGATAGTGAACGCCGTGGCCGCCTTCGAGCTGTTCGGCGGGCCGGTGATCACGGTGGATTTCGGCACGGCCACAAGCTTCGGCGCTATATCGGCCGAGGGGGATTTTTTGGGCGGAGCCATATGCCCGGGCATAAAGATATCCTCCGAAGCGCTTACAGACTGCGCCGCCAAGCTTCCCCGCATAGAGCTGGTGCGTCCTGCCAAGGCCATAGGTAAAAACACCATATCGGGCATGCAGGCGGGCATAGTTTTCGGCTATGTGGGTCAGGTGAAATATATAGTGGAGCGTATGAAGCAGGAGCTGGGCGCGGCCAAGGTGGTCGCCACGGGCGGGTTTTCCGGCCTGATAGCCAGCGAAACGAACGTTATGGACGAGATAATACCCACGCTCACACTTATTGGGCTGGAGAGGATATACGAAAAGAACGCTTAGGAGGAACCGCAAATGAGGGAAGTAAAAGTTGCCATACTGGGCATGGGCACGGTGGGCGGAGGAATATACCGCCTCATAGAGATGGAGCGGCAAAACATAATGCACAAGGAAAATATTCGCCTTGTGGTTAAAAAAACGCTGGCTCTGAACTATTCCGTGGACGTGCCGGAGGAGATACGTGCCAAGGATATAGACGAGATAGTGAACGACCCGGAGATTGAGATAGTGGCCGAGGTAATGGGCGGGATACACCCGGCCAAAGAATTTGAAATGAAGTGTCTGGCCGCCGGCAAGACGGTGGTTTCGGCCAATAAGGACATGGTGTCCCAAAACTGGCCGGAGCTTGAGGCAACGGCCAAGCTTACGGGCGCGGGCTATTATTTTGAGGCGGCGGTGGGCGGCGGCATACCCATACTGCGCGCGCTAAATGATTCCATGCAGGCCAACAGCATAGACCAGATATACGGCATAGTGAACGGCACCACCAACTATATACTCACCAAGATGGACGATGAGGGGCTGGATTACGCGGATGTATTGAAGGAAGCGCAGGAGCTTGGCTACGCCGAGGCGAACCCCACGAGCGACGTTGAGGGTTACGACGCGCGCTATAAGCTCTCCATACTGGCCTCCATGGCTTTTCACGGCAGGGTGCCCGTTGATAAGATATTCTGCGAGGGAATAACCAACATAACGAAGCTGGATATAGAGATAGGCCGCGAGCTTGGCTATGTGGTAAAGCTGCTGGCCATAGGCAAGAAGGCGGCGGACGGCGTGGTGGAAGCGCGCGTTCACCCCACCATGATAAAGAAGGATCATCCGCTGGCCAGCATAAAGGGCTCGTTCAACGCCATATTCATAAACGGCAGTGCGGTGGGCGAAATGATGTGGTACGGCAAGGGCGCGGGCGATCTGCCTACGGCCAGCGCGCTCGTATCGGACATGGTGTACGCGACGGCGCAGAGCAAGCACCGCTACTCCACCTTCGAAAATTCGTACGATGCGGACAGCATGCGTTTCAGCGACGACTGGCTGACCGAATATTATATACGCACGCAGGCTATGGATCGTCCGGGTGTGCTGGCCAAGATAGCCGGCATACTGGCGAAGCATGGCGTGAGCATAGAGAGCGTGATACAAAAGCCGGGTGAAAAAGATACGGCTCCGCTCATACTGGTCACGCACAAGGCGCACGAAAAAGCGCTCAGCGCCGCGGTTTGTGAGATAGGCAACATGGAGGAGATAGTGACACGCCCCAGCGTTATAAGAGTGGAAAAATAAAAGGGAGGATATCGTTATGATCAGAAACGGTTACGATGTGGTGGAAAGGCCGAACATGCGGGGCGGCGAGGGTACGGTGACTATAAACGGCTGGCTGGTGGATGCCGAAAAGCCCAAGAACCTCAGGCTGGCGGCCACGCTGGTGCTGCCCGAGGGAGCTTCTATAGGAGAGCACGTGCACGAGGGCGAGGCGGAGGTTTTCTGCGTGGCTTCGGGCGCGGGCGTATATTTTGACGACGGCAAAGCAAACGCCGTCAAAGTGGGGGACGTAATGCTGTGCCAAAATGGACATAAGCACGGCGTTAAAAATACGGGCAGCGGCGACCTGGTCATAAACGCCGTTATAATTAGCGAATGAGGTGACAACAAATGGTAAGACGGTACGCAAAAGAGACGATGCACGATGTATGCGGCGGCAAAGGACAGGTGGATTTCGACCATTGGCTGGAGGATGCCGATAAATCTCCCAACATGAACATGTGCGCCACGGTTTACGTACATCCGGGCTCTTCGGTGGGCGACCATCAGCACACGGGCGAAACGGAAGTATACCGCATATACGCAGGCAATGGCAAATATAACGACAATGGAGATATCGTGGAGATAACCCCGGGAGACGTTTTGTTTTGCTATGACGGGCAGATACACGGTATAGAAAACACCGGCGACGAAATGCTTGTTTTTGACGCAATCATAATTGGCGCATAATAAGCGCAAAATTTGGAGGTACTAAAATGGGTGGAGATATGACCTGGCTGTGGATACTGCTGGGCGTTGTGGCGGCTATTATAATCATAATAGTCATATGGTATATTTCGGCGTACAATAACTTCATAAAGATGAAGAACAACATAGAGGAAGCGTTTGCTACGATAGACGTATACCTGAAACGCCGATTCGACATGATACCGAATCTTGTGGAGACCGTTAAAGGCTACGCCTCGCACGAGCGCGAAACGCTCGACAGCGTGACGGCGGCGCGTTCGCAGGTTGCAAGCTCATCCACAACGGAGGAGCGGCTTCAAAACGAAAATATACTTTCAGGCACGCTGCGCAGCCTTTTCGCCGTGGCGGAGGCATACCCCGATCTAAAGGCAAACAGCAACTTTTTGGAGCTACAAAGGCAGATAGATCAGGTGGAGATGGATCTTGCTAATTCACGCAAGTTCTACAACGCCAATGTGAAGATGTTCAACACAAAGCTGCAAACCGTTCCCACGAATTTGATAGCCAGAAAATATGGATTTGAAAAACAGCCCATGTTTGAGGTGACAGATGCGCAGGAACGCGAAAACGTGAAGGTCCAGTTTTAGAGAATGGTGCGGCGAATGCGCTTTGGCGCTCGCCGCCTTTTTTCGTTTCTGGCTGTTCGCAGAGGATATATTTATATGAAGAAGATATTTGCGGCAATGGCCGTGGTTTTAATATTGCTTATGTGCCCCGCGCTTTCTATGGCGGGGGCAAATTTCACCGTGGATTCTATGGACGTTTCCATAAACGTGAACGACAACAATTCCTACGATGTGACGGAGCGCATAGTGCAAAACTACTCTGTGCCTTCACACGGTATGTACAGGACGATTTCAACCAAACCCGTTATAGTTACGGGAGACGCAAAGCAAGCGGTTTTACAAAATTTCGAAATATTCATAAGCAATGTGAATGTGGACAATGAGTTTGACACAAACAGTGAAAACGGTATCTATTCTATAAGAATAGGCGATCCGGATAAATACGTGGAGGGCATACACGCCGACACCATAAGTTACAATTATTACGTGGGCGAAGATAAAAACTTCCAGTATGACCAGTTTTATTACAACATCACGGGTAACGACTGGGAAACGCCCATAAGCAACGTTTCGTTCAGCATAGAGATGCCGCACGAATTTGACGCTTCAAAGCTGGGCTTCAGCGTGGGAAGCGCGGGCGTGAGCGGTTACGACCCCGCGCTGCTGAAATATAACGTGGCGGGCACGCGCATAACGGGAACCTATAGCGGCACGCTTTACCCGGGCGAGGGCATAACGCTGCGCCTGGAGCTGCCCGAAGGCTATTACACAGGAGTTGTTACCGCGGCGGATATGGCTAACATGGCGCTGGTTATAATACTCGCTGTTTTTGCCGTGGGTATTATATTGTTCCTTATATTCCGCAACAGGAAAAAACCGGTCGTGACGGTGGAGTTTTACCCGCCGGAGGGTATGACCTCGGCCGACGTGGGCTATATCATAGACGGCGATGTGGAGATTCGGGATGTTGTTTCGCTGCTCATATACTGGGCGCAAAAGGGATATATGGAGATACACGAGAACGAGAAGAAGGGGGATATATCCTTCAAGCACATCTCGGCTCTGCCCGATAGTGCCAATTCATACGAAAAGGTCATGTTTAACAGATTGTTTGAGGGTGGCGAGGAAGTTACGCTTAAATCGCTGGAAAAAAATTTTTACAGCAGTATTCAGGTGGCGCAGAGCAGGATAAAGGAAAAGTTCACGAGCGACGAAAACACCGTGTTTGTGAAGAGCTCGCTTACGCTAAAAAACGTGGCCTGCGCAATAGCGGCGCTGCCCGTGGCCATAATGGGAACCTTTGTGGCGCAGGTGTATATGCGGGAAATATTTATGAATGTGGTCGCCTTTGCGCTGATTTTTGTGATCGCCTTTGCGCTCGCTTCATCTTTTTGCAGGATCGCGGACAGATGGCAATCTGAAAAGAAGACCAGCAAGGCGGGCAGTATTGTGGTATGGATAATACTTACGGCGGTGTTCTACCTTATAATTATGCTTATATGCAGCGATGTTTTTGAAAACACATTCTTCATACCGCCGCTTTTGAGCCTGCTGCTCACCTTTATAACGCCGGCGTTCCGGCGGCGTACAGACAAGGGGCTGGAGTGGTACGGCAGGATATTGGGATTGAAGAATTTCATAGAAAAGGTGGAGCTCGAAAAGCTCAAAATGCTTGTAAATGAAAACCCTGAGTATTTTTACAGCGTGTTGCCCTATGCTTACGTGCTGGGTCTTAGCGACAAGTGGGCCAAGCAGTTTGAGAGCATAGCGGTGGAACCGCCCAATTGGTACTATGGCAGCGGATGGAGCACCTTCTCCACAATATACTTCACCAGCGCCATAATGAGCTCTATGTCCCGCGCGCAGACCAGCATGCTGATGAGCTCAAGCGATTCCAAGGGCGGCTTTGGAAGCAGCGGCGGCGGAGGTTTCTCGGGAGGCGGCTTCTCGGGAGGCGGCTTTGGCGGCGGAGGTGGCGGCTCTTGGTGAGCGGGCGGCGCGCATAGCTTGAAAAATTAAAAAATATAGCGATACCCGCAAAAACTATGCTGTTTAGTATGATTTTTTTGCGGGTATTTATTAGTGGTAGATTTTCAAATGCTCATGATATATACTATTTGAGCAGGCGACAAAAAATATACTACATCAAGCGTGAGCGAGGGTACTGTGAAACATAAATCAAAAAATCAAAACAAAAAAAACACCACATCTATGAGCAACGGACAGGGGCACAGCAAAAGGGTTCATTCCATAAAGCTTTATATGCTCGTAGTATTCATTATATTGATATTGACTATATCGGTATCCACAACGGTGATCTCCATATTGAAATCTCAGGACAATATAGCCAACCGTACGGAAAGCAAGATAGACTATTATTTGCTTCAAAATTCGGACTATCTGAACAACTGGATAGGCACGCAAAAGCACATAATAAACAGCCTTGAGGAAGAGACGCTGCTAACAAAATCTTACGACAACAAAGAGGCGTATAAAACATTTCTCGCTGGTAAGCAGGAAAAATACCCCTATGTGCTGAGCTTTTACATGGGTTTTGCTGACAACGAGTATATAGACTCTACCGATTGGACGCCCCCGGCAGACTATATAGTTTCGCAGCGCGATTGGTACAAGCAGGCGATCCAAGCGGAGGGCGCCATAGTGACCGATCCGTACATAGACGCGGATACGGGCGGGCTGGTGCTCACAGTTGCGCAGAAGGTGCAGGGCGCGGACGGCGCTATTGGCGTTATTGGTATGGATATAAAAATGGATACCATAATAGACGTTATGAAAAATTCCGTATCACCCGAGGGTGCCTACGCCTTCGTGGTGAACAGCTCAAATGACGTTATAATGCATCCCGAAGAGTTTTTCCCCGAGGAGAATATGAAATTCAAAAATCTGGTGACAGATTACGGCGACACCTATACTCAATTGGTGGAAAATCTGGCGAGCAATACGCCCGAGCAAATAGCGCAGAAAAATTACAACGGCGAAATGCGTTACTATGATTTTCTGCCCATAGCGGATACCAGCTGGAAAGTGGTGCTGAGCTTCCCGCACGATTATTTGAGCGAGGAGATAGTGAAGGATATAGTCACCAGCATCATAATATTCGGCGTTATGCTGGCGCTTTCCGCCATTGTGATAATGTGGTTTGTGAAAAAATACATATCGCCGCTGGATAAGGTGTGCGACGAGCTGGATATGATAAGCAAGGGCAATCTTGCGGGAGCCGGCGGGGAGATACCCGTTGCAAGCATGGAAGTTTTGCACATAAAAACATCCATGGATCATATGAAGGAGATGCTCAATTCCTATATAGGCGAAATAAGCACGGTCATGGAAAGGCTCTCAAGGGGCTATCTGGATATAACTATACAGCGGCAGTACGTGGGAGATTTTGAGGAGATACGCCATTCCATAGTGGCGACGCTGGATTCTTTGAGGAACGCGTTCAGCGAGATAACGCTTTCGTCCAACATGATAGCGGAGGGCTCCAGCCAGGTTTCGGGCGGTGCGCAAAGCCTTGCGCAGGGCGCTACGGAGCAGGCCAGCTCTGTGCAGCAGCTCTACGCCTCGGTAAACAGCGTATCCTCGGGCATAAAGCAAACGGCGGATAACTCTAAGAAGGCCAACGAGATAGCCACGCAGGCGGCGCAGGCCATAGCAAAGAGCAACGAGCAGATGAAAAATCTGATAGCCGCGATGAACAATATACACGAAAAATCCGGCGAGATACATAAAATAATAAAGACGATAGAGGATATAGCCTTCCAAACCAATGTGCTGGCGCTGAACGCCGCCGTGGAGGCCGCGCGGGCGGGCGAAGCGGGCAAGGGCTTTGCGGTGGTAGCGGACGAGGTGCGTAATCTGGCGGGAAAATCCGCGCAGGCAGCCAAAAACACCACAAGGCTGATCGAAGATTCGGTGGGCTCTATAGACCTTGGGGTGGAGCTCACCTCCAAGACGGCGAAGGAGCTGTTTGAGGCGGTGGAGGATGTGAACCTCACCACAAAGGTGCTGGCCGAAATATCCGAAGCGACGGGCATGCAGTCCGAGGCCATAGAGCAGATAATGGCCGGTGTGGAGCAGATATCCGGCGTGGTGCAAACAAATTCCGCCACCAGCGAAATAAGCGCGGCTTCAAGCAAGGAGCTTTCGGGACAGGCAGACCTGCTGAAACGTCTCGTGTCCAAATTCAGGACGGAATAAGAAGAGGTATAGTTAGGGCGATACTGCGCAAAGGTGGCAAACCGTGATCGCGCGGTATTGCCCTAGCCCATCGCGGCGTCTATTTGCGAAAAAATGTTCTCCGCGCGCGCCATATCCACGCGGAAGCGCTGTACGCCAAGCGCGGCGAATGCAAGCATATCATCGGTATTTTCAAATGCGGCGGCGCACTTTATGCCCATCTCCTCGGGCAGTGCGCCCCGCATTATTTCTATTGTCTCGGCATTGGGCGCAAACGCTATGAGCCCGGTGCCGTCCTGCATGGAGGCGGCGCGCGTCTTAGCCACCACCGCGGCGGCCGAGGCCAGCTCTGCCTCGGAAAGCCTTGCGCTTTCCACCACCACGTTCAAGGGCAGCTTTACGCACTCGCTAAGCGCATCTATTTCCTGCCGCACATATTTCAGATTGCCGGAGAGGAAGGCGCTGTGGTTCATTACCACGCTTACCTCCTGCGCGCCCATTATCTCAAGCTGTTTTGCGCCGTACACCTTTACCGAGGTGAGGTCGCAGCCCGAGGGATAGCTTATGCCCGCCGCGCGCACAAAGGACTCCGCGCCCACAGTGTTTTTTATCGTGCAGCTCAAAAAGCAGGGGTTCACCATAGTTCCGCCGCAACCGTGCGCAACCGCAGCGTTGCAAAGCGATTCTATATCTAAAAGTCTGGCGGTGGACGAAAGATTGCTCAATTCCAATAGACCGGCCAGAGAATCAATACCGATATCCATAAATAGCTCCTTAAAAACAATATTTGCGTGTGGCCAAACACTGACCAATTGATATGATAAGACAAGAGCATATCCATGTCAATACGATAAAATCAGTAAAATTTTGACTTGCATTATTTTGAACTATGCAATAAAATAATAAATAACAATAAACAATAACAAACGAAACCTTTTTTGCCTATACAGAACGATATCCGCGTTCAAAAAAATGGAGGACTATTATGAACATAAGACCTGAGGAAAACATATTTGCCGAAGAGCGCAAGCATATGATAGTGGATTTGGTGAATACAAATGTGAAAACAACGGTGACGGAGCTTTGTGAAAAATTTTCGGTATCGCCCGCCACCATACGCAACGACCTTAGAGACCTTGAGGACGCAGGTCTATTGAAGCGCACGCACGGTGGCGCCATATCCAACCGCCGAGCAAATTTTGAGCCAAACGCCTACCAAAAGGAGGTGGAGCGCATAAATCAAAAGAACGAGATCGCGCACATTGCCGCCGCCTACGTGAACGAGGGCGACACAATAGCGCTGGACACGGGAACCACCACCTTCGAGTTTGCCAAGCTGCTCGTGGATTACCAAAACCTTACTGTGGTAACGAACGATTTGCAGATAGCGGCCTACCTTGAGCGCAACTCCAACGCGGGCATAATTATGGCGGGCGGGGCGGTGCGCCGAAATTTCCACTGCACCAGCGGACAAAAGGCCATAGACACTATATGCGATCTAAATGTGGACAGAACCTTCATAGGAGCGAACGGCGTAAGCATAAAGCGAGGCATAACCACGCCCAACATTGAAACGGCGCAGGTGAAGGAAAAGCTGGTGGAGCTGGGCGAGGAGGTCATACTGTTGGCGGACAGCACAAAGATAGATAAGGTGTCATTCGCGCGCTATGCGGACATAAAACAGGTAAGCGTGCTGATAACGGACGACGAGGCGGACAGAGACTACCTTGAAAAGATAAAAGGACAGGGAGTGATAGTGGAATTGTGCTCCGTCAACAACAAACAATAGAAAAAACAAGAAAGTTATTGTTAAATGACAATAAACACTTGCAAACGATAAAGCTTTGTACTATTATAATGACATAAGAAAAAATATTTGCCGGGTGGCAGGAGAGTATATAAATGAAAAATTTGGGGATATGCCTTATTGGGGCGGGCAGAGCTGGTATGATACACGCTATGAATTTTAAAAACAAGGTGGACGGAGCGCACATGGAGGCCGTGGTGGACGCGGTGGAAGCCGTGGCGAAGGAAGCCGCCCAAAAGCTGGAGATAGAGAAATATTTTACAGACTATAAGGATATATTGAAGGACGACGCGGTGGACGCGGTGGTGGTGGTTTCGCCCACAAACCTGCACAGGCAGATAGTGGTGGACTGCGCCAAGGCCGGAAAGCACATATTCTGCGAAAAGCCAATGGCAATGGACGTAGCCGAGTGCGAGGATATGATAGCGGAGTGCGAAAAAGCGGGCGTGAAGCTGCAAATAGGCTTTATGCGCAGGCATGACGAGAGTTTTAGGGAAGCCAAGCGCCAGATAGACGCGGGCGCCATTGGCGAGGTGGTACTCGTTCGTTCCTGCACACGCGGGCCTAGCCAGCCGCGCGAATGGATGTATGATATAAAAAAATCAAACGGCATACTTGCAGAGCTGAACAGCCACGATATAGACACCGTGCGCTGGATGGCGGGCAGCGATATAGCCAGCATAAACGTGGTGGCGGGCAACTACAGAAGCAAGGAAGTATCGGCGCAATATCCCCACTATTATGACAGCGTTGTGATGAGCGGCGAATTTGAAAACGGCGTGCAGTACCTGATAGACGGCGCGGCCTACGTGAAATACGGCTATGACGCGCAGCTTGAGGTGGTAGGCACCAGCGGCGTGGTTCGCGTTTCGCGCCAGACGGGCAACAACGTGGAAACGGTGACCGCGGAGGGCGGCATAAACAGGCCGTTCATAAGAAGCTGGATGAACCTTTTCGAAGACGCGTATCTGACGGAGGACACCCACTTTGTGGATTGCATAGCGAACGATAAAACGCCCGCAGTTACGGGCAAAGACGGGCTCATGGCCGTTAAGGCGGTGGAGCGCGGCAACGAAATGATAGTAAAATTATTGGACGGTAAAAAATGAGCATGATCCGTACTGTGCTGGGCGATATATCGCCGGATGAGCTGGGTTTCACCCACTGCCACGAGCACATTTTGATAGAGAAAGACAAGAGCGCCGAGGTGAGCGGCGTGCTGCTTATAGATGAGCCGGTGAAGAGCATCATGGAGCTCATAGAATACAAAGCGGCGGGCGGCGGCGCGGTGGTGGATGCGCAGCCCGTTATGTCCGGGCGTATGGCGGGCATGCTGGCCGAGGCATCCTTCCGTTCGGGCGTGAATATAGTCGCCTCCACCGGTTTTCACAAAACGGTTTTTTACTACGATGACAGCTATATGTTTTCGCAAAGCGAGGATGAAATAGCGCGGCTTTACATCTCCGAAATAGAGGAGGGTATGCTGGACAGCCGCGAAAAGGATTTCGCAAAAACGGACATCAAAGCCGGGCTTATAAAGGTGGCGGTGGACAGCGGCGGGCTTTATGCGGATAAAACATACGAAAAGCTGCACGGCGCGGCGGCTCAGGTGCAGAAGACCACGGGCGCTGCGGTGATGTGCCATGTGGAGCAGGGCGCGGACGCGGTGGAGATAGCGGATTTTTACGCGAAACGAGGCGTACAGCCGCAAAAGCTCTGGCTTGCACATATGGACAGGGCAACGGCGGATATCGGTGTGCACAGGGAAATACTTGCGCGCGGCTGCTATCTTGAATATGACACGATCGCACGCGAAAAGTATCACAGTGACGAGCGCGAGCGTGAAATAATATTGGAAATGCTGGCGGCGGGCTATGAAGATCGGCTGCTGCTGGGGCTGGACGTTACGCGCGCGCGGCTGTTGAGCTACGGCGGCGATGTGGGTCTGCGCTATATAATTGACAGCTTTCTGCCCTACCTCGCGGAGGCGGGAGTAACGGCTGAGCAGCAGGCGCGGCTCATGTTCCAAAATCCGGCGGCGGCGCTGGCGATATAACAAAGTTTAATCTAAAAAATCATATATAAAATAAAAGGAGAACGAAAATGGCAAAGTACGAACCCGCAACACAGCCTACGATGTATTTCATAGGCGTAACAACAGGAAGCTCCTCCATAATGAAGGTATTCCCGGAGTGGGCGAAGGCGCTGGGGCTTAAGGATGCCGTTATGAAGGGCATAGATATAGCCATACACGCCGACCCGAAGGAATATACGGACGTGGTGGAGTTCATAAAGAACGATCCGCTTTCCATGGGCGCGCTTGTAACAACGCACAAGCTGGACATATTCAACGCGGCGAAGCAGTATTTTGAATACCTCGATCCGTACGCAGAAATGTTCCACGAGATGTCATCTATATCTAAGCGCGGAAGTGAGCTGCGCGCACACGCGAAGGACCCCATCTCAAGCGGTCTCGCTCTTGAGGAATTCGTTCCCAAAAACTACTGGAAGGACAACCCGGAGGCGGGCGTGCTCATACTGGGTGCGGGCGGCAGCGCCATTTCTATGTGCTCTTACTTCATGCGTGAGCAGTTCAAGGGCAACTATCCCTCCAAGATATATATAGCCAACCGTTCGGCGCCCAGGCTCAAGGAGATAGAGGAGATCAACGCAAAGCTGGATCCGTTTGGCATAGAGTTTGCCTACTTCCTCACACCCGAACCCGGCCAGAACGACGAAGTGCTGAAGAAGATGCCCAAGGGCTCTCTGATAATAAACGCCACAGGCCTTGGTAAGGATCGCCCGGGCAGCCCGCTGACGGACGACGCCGTCTTCCCGGACGACGCTCTCGTATGGGAGATAAACTACCGTGGAGACCTGAGATTCATGCATCAGGCGGAGGAGCAGAAGGCGGCCGGCAAAAACCTCATAATAGAGGACGGCTGGATGTATTTCATATACGGCTGGACGCAAGTTATATCCGAGGTGTTCAACGTGCCGATAGAGGGCGAAGTTCTGAAGGATCTGGATCAGATAGCGGCAAAGTTCAACCAGAGATAAAAAAGCCGCAATACGCGGTAAATCATAAACAAAACTTAAATTTGAAAGGAAATATATAAAAATGAGCACAGGAAATGTAAACGGAAATCCGAATTTCGATTGGGTAAAAGGCTACGTTATAGATTTTGATCTCAAGACGGGCGAGTCCAAAAAAATGCCCACAACAAAGCGCTATCTGAGCAACATGAAGGACATGTTTGCCGATACGGCGGCAGCCGAGGAAATGCTTAAAACGGACGATCCGGTAATATACGAGTTCCACGAAATGGGCGCTCCCGAGCATCCGGGCGACATCGCCTTCGGCATAAGCATAACATACCCCGGCAAGGTGGGCGACGAATATTTCATGACCAAGGGTCACTTCCACACCGTGCTTGATACGGCGGAGGTATATTACACGCTGGAGGGTGAGGGTTTCATGCTCATAGAGAATCCCGAGGGCGACTGGTCCGCTCAGCCTCTCAAGCCGGGCGAAATGGTGTACGTGCCCAAGCGTTACGCTCACCGTACTGTAAACACGGGCAACGGCCCGCTGCGCACATTCTTCGCCTTCCGAGGAGACGCCGGCCACGATTACGGCACGATAGAGACGAAGGGCTACCGTCAGCTCATAGTTGAAAAGGACGGAAAGCCGGTTTGCGTTGCTAACCCCAAATGGAAATAAGATAGACCGGCCGAAATTCCGCCAGGCTGCGTCAGCGAAAGTGCCCGGACGCTCGCATATTGTATATATTGCTCGCTCCCGTGCTCTTTCTGCTTCCTTGCCTGACGAAATTTCCATCCGGTCTATGGTTAAGGTGTCCGCGCAGCTACACGTTAGCCGCGCGGAGATTTTTCTTTGGCTATAGGCTTTATGGAGTGATATAAATGAAAATATTGATAACGCCCACCTCTTTTTTAAAGCCGGTAAATGCGCTGGCAAAGCAGACCATAGAGGCTTTTGCGGATGAGGTGGTGTATAACGAAACGGGCAAGCCACTGCAGCCGGAGCAGCTCATTGAAATGCTCAAGGGTGTAGACGGCTACATTGCTGGTGTGGACTATATAACAAAGGAAGTCATAGAAAACGCACCGGCCTCGCTCAAGGTGATATCCCGCTACGGCGCGGGTGTTGACCGTGTGGACATTCCCGCCTGCAAAGAGAAGGGCATAATAGTTACAAATACGCCGGGCACAAATTCTGTTGCCGTGGCAGAGCTGGCATTTGCGCATATGCTGAACGCGGCGCGCAACATTCCCATGCTGCACCAAAGCGTGGAGCGCGGTGAATGGGTACGCAGCGAGGGCATAGAGCTGCGCGGAAAAACGCTGGGCATAGTGGGCATGGGCTCCATAGGCAAAAATCTTGCCACGCGCGCCATAGCCTTCGGCATGAGCGTGTGCGCCTACGACCCCTATTTTGACGACGCTTTTGCGGCCACGCACGGCATACAGCGCATGGAGCTCAACGAGCTTTTAGAGCTGAGCGATTTTGTGTCGCTGCACGTACCGCTTTCGGACGCTACGCACCACATGATAGGCGCGGACAGCATAGCGCGTATGAAGCAGGGCGCGGTGATCATAAACACGGCGCGTGGCGGGCTCATAGACGAAGCGGCGGCGGCGCAGGCCATAGTGGATGGCAAGCTGGGCGGCCTGGGGCTGGACGCTTTCGAGCAGGAACCGCTGCTGGATTCTCCGCTAAAGGGGCTCCCTCGCGTGGTATTCACGCCGCACACGGGTGCGCACACAGCCGAGGCAGTTAAGGGAATGGGCGAAATGGCCGTGGCAAACTGCATAGAGGTATTGAGCGGCAAGGATTGCAAATATATTCTCAAATAAAAAGGAACCGCGACGCTGTTTGGCGGGCGGAGGACCATATATAAAGAGGTGTATACAAATGAAAAAACAGGAAGTATTGGCCAGATTGAAGGAATGCGGCGTTGTGGCCGTCGTTCGCGGCGACAATGAAGAAATGGCTATGAAAACCATAGAGAGCTGCATAGCGGCGGGTATAGTGGGTATAGAGATAACATTCACGGTACCCGGCGCGCTGAGCCTTATAGAGAAGGTGGCGAAGAAATATAAGCCCGAAGAGGTGCTGGTGGGCGCGGGAACGGTGCTTGACCCCGAAACGGCGCGCGCGGCCATATTGGCGGGCGCGAACTACGTGGTTAGTCCCTGCCTGAACGTGGAGACGGTGAAGCTGTGCCTGCGGTATCAGATAGCCTGCATGCCGGGCGCCATGACCATAAAAGAAGCTGTGGACTGCATGGAGGCGGGCGCGGATATTGTTAAGATATTCCCCGGAAACCTGTTTGGCCCGGCCATAATAAAGGCCATAAAGGGGCCGCTGCCCTACGCTGAAATGATGCCCACGGGCGGCGTGAACGCGGGCAACGCCGCCGAGTGGATAAAGGCGGGCGCGGTAGCCGTGGGCGCGGGCGGAGACCTTACCGCCGGAGCCAAGACGGGCGATTATGATAGCATAGTACGCATAGGCAAGGAGCTTGTGGCGGCCGTTAAGGCGGCGCGCGCATAGCAAAAGATTAATATATTCTTAAGTGATTCTTAAAAGGGCGTAAAGATTGGCTTTGCGCCCTTTTTGTGTGCTATACTGTAAAAAAACGCAATCTATGCTAAAAAAACGGAGGTATATCATGTACTGTCAATATTGCGGTAAGGAATTAAAGGATAACGAGGCCTGCAACTGCCCGAGCGCATCGCAAAATCAGCAAGCGCAGCCACAGCAGGAGCAGCAGTATCAACAGGCTAACGCTCAGCAGCAATATCAGTCTCCGCCTCAGCAAGGTGGCCAGCCGGCACAGAGCGGGGGGATGAACGGCATGGCTGTAGGAAGTTTCATAATGTCCATCTTGGCGCTCGTGTTTGTTTGTATACCATTCATGACCATCATAGGCCTTATATTTAGTATATTGGCGGTGGTGTTCAGCAGCATAGCCTCGCGCCAGATAGCCCAAAACGGCGGCGGAGGCAAAGGCTTTGCGGTAGCGGGTATGGTCATCGGCATAATATTGCTTGTAATATGTTTGATAGGCGTTATATTTGTGGCTTCCTGCTTTGGTATGGTCGCGTCCTGCCTGCCCTATAGCTGGATGTATTAATACTACTTCTAAAGAAAACATCTGTTTTCTTTAGAAGTGCCGCGCCTGCGACGTGACATGTTCTGCGCAAGATCGTCGCAGAACGCGTCTCATGCAATTCCATTTAAAAAGCTATAAGTCCAGAATATGTGACGGTGTTTTGACCGTTTATGTAGTTCAGTCCGGCCAGCGCGCACAGCTCGGATACGTTTATACCGCAGGCCTCCACGGCTGCGGTATTTTTATCGGGAAAGCGGCAGGGCGCGGCGGGGTAGGTGCAGCTTTCGCAGAGGTGGCAGCCGCCCGCGCCCAAAACAAGCGCGCCCGTGGGCGCAAGCTTTTGCTTTAGAGCGCTTGCCAAACGGGAAAATTCCTTTCCGGCCTCGTTCATTCCCTCATAGTCGAAGCTGTCCTCCAAAGTGCCTACGCGCTGAAAAACCACTCCGTTTTCGTGAGCGGAGATCTGCGCGAACAGACGCTTCGCTTCGCCGCAAGCGGGCGGGCAGCACCAGCAGGAGGCGTATTTTCCGCAGGAATTCATTTCGCACATATCAAGTAGCTCGGGATAGAATACTATTTTTGCAGGCGCTATCTCCGATGCTGCGGAGGCACCAAGCTTTAGCGCGGTTCGGATGATATATTCGGCGGTAAGCTGCATTATTTTTTCTCCGGTATCTATAGTTTTGATATACACAGTATAATGCGTGCGCGTAAAAAAGCAACCTCGCGGCCGCTTTGGCGCGGTCAGACATTGTGCACAAACAAAAAAGCAACCTCGCGGTCGCTTTTTTGTTGATTGGGGGTATGTATTGTCAGTTGTCGCACTCATTTTTTAAGGCACTCTCTCGAGCACATGCTATAGATAAACAAGGGATTTGGCTTTAAAACAAAAATGTGGAATTGTTTACAATTATATAGCAATACCGCACAAATGAGAGTAAGTGGAATCGTGATGATTTTTTGCGCTATGCAAGGGCAAAAGCGCAAGAATAGCAGAGCTATTTCGAGCATTTTGGACGAAGCATTGCGCAAAAAAGCGCGCGATTACGGTTTGCTCTGTTTGTGCGGTGTTGCCATAAAAAAATGCTTCTTCGTGTCGCCAAGAAATGGACAGCGGAAAGGTTTTGCGGTATAATTACGGCAAAACGAAAAAATGAAAAGGTGCGCCATGCTCGAGATTCAGGAAAAAGAGCCCGGCAAAAAAACGGGATTGAAAAATAAAATAATTGCGGCTACGGTGGCCGCGGCTGTTTTGGTCGCCTTTGCCATTCCGCTCAGCCTTGCCTCCGCGCCACCGCCCATAGAGGAAGCGGAGCGGGGTATCGTGCTGGAAAACGAAAAGGGGCCGCGTGAAAGCGCTTCCGCGGAATACGTGGAGGGCGAGAAAAAGCCCATCCCCGGAGAGCTCAGGCAGTGGACGAACGATAATAAAAAGACGCAAACGGGTGTGGGAAACGATACGGATATGGGAGCGTCCATAAGCGTTACCGACCGCATGGGAGACCCGCCCGCGCCCATACAAAGCATGATGCCCGGGCCAAGCGCCTACCCCACGCCGGAAAGCGGCCTGGAGGTGGTCTCGCGGGATGCCAACCTAGCGGAGGGTTCAGCCACGCAGCTGCCGTCCGAAACCGCCGCGGCAGAGCAGGGCGAAGGCGCGGCAAGCGCTGCGGGAACGCTGGAGGAGAGCACCACCTCGGCCTCGCCCACGGGTGCGGGAACGCTGGAGGAAAAAACGATATCTCCCGAGGAGAATCCAGTAGCGACGGGCGGCAGGTTGGAGGAGGATATCGTGGAGGCGCCTCCCACCAAGGAGCCGGACAGCCTGGAGGTGACGGGCAGTGTGGACGAGGAGGCTTTTGACGGCGATATTGACGCGCTTATGCAAAAGCCGGTGGAAACGCGCACGGGCATGCTGCAGGAGCGTTTGCAGGAGCTTGGGTATATGGAAAAGGACCCCGCGGCGGAGGTGTTCGACGCGCAGACTCAGCTGGCCGTTATGTATTTTCAGCGCAGCCACGGCCTGACAATAACGGGCGTTATGGACGACGAAACATACGACCTTGCCATGTCCAGCGCCGCAAAGCCATATATAATAGAAATAGGAACGCAGGGGGAGGATGTGCGGCAGCTTCAGCAAGAGCTTTCCTCCATGGGTCAGGGCGTGAGCGTAAGCGGCATATTCGACCAGATAACATCAGACTCCACCGCCGTTATTTGCTCTGAGATAGGCATGGAGTACGGCGGCGCTGTAGATATGGATATTCGCCACGCAATAGCGGCGGAGGCGGCCATACGCGGCGTTACATACCTGCCGCCCTCGCAGAGCCAGACGGGTGTGTACAGCCCGGGCGGCGCGGGAATGATCCCCACCAACGCGAGTGTGGAAAACTTTATCGCGGCGGCTTCGGCACAGCTTGGCAAAAGCTATATACTGGGCGCGAAGGGGCCGGACGCTTTCGATTGCTCCGGGCTCATATATTACTGCCTAAATCAGATCGGATATCAAATAAACTATATGACCTCGGGCGGCTGGGCAGGCTCCGGGTTCACCACCATAAATTCCATGGCGGAGCTAATGCGCGGCGACGTGGTCTGCTTTAACGGGCACGTGGGAATATACCTCGGCAACGGCCGCATGATAGACGCCTCCTCCTCCGAAGGGCAGGTGCGCGTCTCGTCTGAGCTGGCGACCTCAGGCTATTGGACCAGCAACTTTATCTGCGGTAAGAGGGTGCTGTTTTAAGCTATGGAAAAAACTGCTGTGACCGTGGAGCGTAAAAATATAGTGATACTGATGTGCTGCATAGCCTTTGGCGCGGCCTTCATAATGGGCGCGGACAGCATGGGCGGCCTAAGCGTGACAGATCAGCTCTTGTTTTTGCTGGCGCAGGCGGCCTTCGTGCTCATTCCTGGCTGGGCGCTCCCGCTGGCCATAAACCCCCAGCGGGATATGCCAAGCTTTTTCATACTATCGTATATGCTGGGTATAGGCGTTGTGATAGCCGAATATTTCTTGTTTTACGCGCTGGGGCTAAAGGATATTTTGCTGCTTTGCATGAGCATAGTTTCGGCGTTCAGCATTTTTGTGATATACAAAAAACGCGCGGCGATGCGGCCGGTGCGCAGCAAGGTGGCGAACCCCGCCTTTTTCGTGTTGCTGGGCGTGCTGCTTGTTATAGCGCTTTCAACAGCCGTTTCGAATTACAACGTACCGCCCGAGGGCGGGCGCACATTCATATATCAGGATCTGGCGTGGAACACGGGCAATGTGGCCTCCATAGCGCACGGCTTTCCGGTGATGGACATACACATCAGCGGGCTCAGCTTCGGTTATCATTTCTTCGCCAATGTATTTTTGGCGGTGTTCCAAAATATACTGGGCATAAGCTCTTATCTGCTGAACATAAAGCTGCTGGCGATAGTGCAGGCCTTTGTGCTGGCTGGCGGGCTGTATCTTCTGTTTTCCACGCTGTTCAAAAACAAGTGGGCGGCGGCGGGCGCTTCCGTTGTAGCGCTGCTCTGCTGCACCGTGGCGATGCAGCACTATATGTGGTACGCCTACGCGACTCCCATAGGCATGGGCTTTTCGCTGGCGGCGGCCGCCTGCTTCATACGTTTCATGAAGCGCATGGACAGTGCCAAGCTTTCGAACGGGCATTTTATAACCTTTCTCATACTGCTGGCCGTGGCGGCGGGCACGAAATCGCTCGCGGCGGGCGGAGTCATAGCGGGCGCGGGAATAGTTTTGCTGAGCCAGATATTGCGGCGCAGGAACGTTAAAACGATGCTTTTTGCGGGAATACTCACGCTGGTGGTGTTCGTGGGGCTCTATGCCGTAATGGTGTACGGCACACATTCGCCCAACAGCCTGACGCGGCAGTTCGCGGCAACCATGTACGCCGAAACGCCGGAGCAGCCGGCCTATTATACGGCGCTGCGCGAGGCGTTGCCAAGCCTGCCCATAACGGCGGCCAAGCTGCTGGTGTATCCGTTGTTCTTACTGCTGAAATATCCCGTTACGGTGTTTTCGCTCGTGCTTTTGTTCGTGGCGCTCATATTGCAGCTTCGCAAGGGAGCAAAGCATGGCTGGCCGCTTCACAGCGGACGTATGAAACTGTTTTTGTTCGGCGGCATATTGGTGAGCCTGGCCGTTATGAGCGTGGTTTCGCAGCCGGGCGAATCGCAGGTGCTGTTTTTGGAGGGCACCGTTCCGCTCAGCGTTTTCGCGCTTTTTTATCTGGCGGCGGAGGCTTGGGGCGGCGGCAAATTGCTGCGCACGGCCGTGTGCGCCATAACCGCGTTCGCGCTGGGCTGGGGTGTGTGCGTCACCTCGCGCGCGCTGTATGCGGACAGCCAAAATCTGCCCAGCCGCAACAACAGCCAGGAAACGCTGGCGCAAAACCCATACGATTCCATTTCGCGCGGCGAATACGAGGCCATGCTCTGGCTGAAGCAAAACACGCCGGAGGATGCCATCTTCGCTACGGACAGGCACTATTTTGTGCCAGCAGTGGGTATGGACGTGGCGCGCTACTATTACTACACGGCCTTTTCCGAGCGGCAGGCCTACCTTGAGGGCTACAACTATATAAGCACGCACGAGGAAAACTACGGCGAAATAATAGATCAGCGGCTGGTGGTAACGGAGGGTCTGCTTGCGAACGACCCGGACGCAGCGGCGCGCATGGCAGCGGACGGTGTTCGCTATTTCGTGGCAAGCGGCCTCATAAGCCCGGGCTATGTTATGGACGAGAGCATAGGGCGGCCGGTGTTCCAAAATGGAGATATAGTTATCTACGAATTTGTATAAAATGAAAATAACAAAAATGAATATTCAAAACAAAACCGTTTTCGATAAAGTGAAAACGGTTTTGTTTTTTGACTGCGAAATATATTGCAGAAAGTGAGGACATATGCCGTTTTTCACCGCGAAACAAAAGGCATTTATTTTCGCGCTGGAAGAAATATAGTGCAACGAGTTATGAAAATAAATTTTAAGTTTAATGAAAAAAAGCAAATAATATTGACAATATTTTTTCGCTGTATTATAATTCGAATTGTTGAGAAGCATTTAAATTTTACATTTTAGCCACCGTATTGAAAGAGAGGAAAATTGAACATGAAGTTAGGTTTTTTCGCGGCCAATTACGCGCATTTGACCTTGGAAGAGGTTGCCAAAATAATGAGCGAGCATGGCTATGAAATGATGGAAATACCTGCCTATATAGGCAATGGCCAGCTTGATTGCGACGAGGTCATAAACGGCGGAGCGGACAAGCTCAAAAATATGCTGAACGGTTATGGCATAAAAATTTCCGGACTCTCCAACCACGCGGATTCACTGCTTATTTTAGGCCCCTGGGGCGAGGATACGGACAATCTATACAAGGGTACGAAGGAAGAAAAGATAAAGTACGGCACCGAAAGCCTCATAAAGACGGCGCAGGCCGCAAACGCGCTGGAGGTGCCCGTGGTGAACGGTTTCACGGGAGTAACCAACTGGGGGCGCTACTTCCCCTTCCCCTGTCCGCAGGGCTGGGAGATGATGGAGAAGGATTTTGTGGAGCTTTTCACGCCAATACTGGACAAATTCAAGGAATATGGCGTGAAACTGGCCATAGAGCCGCACCCGAACAACATGATATACGATATACACACGGCAAAACGCGCCATAGAGCTGGTGGATTCCCACCCCTGCCTGGGCTTCAATTTGGACCCGGCAAATCTCATATATCTGGGGTTGCGCGTGGAAAACTTTATAGACGCGCTGGGTGACAGGATATTCCATGTTCACGCCAAGGACGGCGAGATAGTGGAGCACAACATACAGTATGGCGGCATACTGATGCAGGGCGACTGGCAGCGGCTTGACAGAGCCTTCCGCTTTCGAATACCCGGCTGGGGCAGCGTGCCCTGGAAAAAGGTTATAACAGAGCTTGCCATGGTGGGCTATGACTACGTTTTGAGCTATGAGCACGAGGACGTTACAATGAGCGTGGGCGACGGCGTGGAAAAGGTGGTGGCCTATCTCAAGCCGCTGCTCATAAAGGCGCCCTACGAGGGCAGGCGTGACAAAATATTCAACAACCCCATGGAATGATAAGGGAGGTATATCGGTGATGGAAAAAACGATGCGCGCGCAGGTGGTGGAAGCACCGGATAAGATGGTCTTGAAGCAGGTACCCGTACCTGAGATAAATGATGACGAAGTGCTGGTGCAGGTGGAATACTGCGGCATCTGCGGTTCGGACTGGAGCATATATAAGGGAAAATACGCCAAGGAATTTTTGCCGCTCATAAGCGGGCACGAATTTTTCGGCACTATAGCGCAGGTGGGCAAAAACGCGGTGGGAATAAAGCAGGGTGACCGCGTGGCTGCGGATATCTGCCTTTCCTGCGGCACCTGCTATTTCTGCCGCCGTGGCGACGGGCTGCTGTGCAAAACATTCACACAGCTGGGAATACACACTGCGGGCGGTTTCGCCGAATATGTCAAGGTTCCGTGGAAAAACATATACCACATCCCGGACGATATGGACGATTATACGGCCACCTTTGTGGAACCCATGACTACGGCGCTTGAAGCCAGCAAACGCATGGACGCAAAGATAGGCTCATCCTGCGTGGTCATTGGCTGCGGGCTGGGCGTGGTTCATGCCAAAATGGCCATGCTGCGCGGCTGTGCGCCCGTGATCGTGGTGGGCGACAGCGAAAAACGGCTCAACATAGCAAAGCGCATGGGTGTTGATTACACCATAAACATAAACGAAGTTAAGGATCCGGTGGCCGCCGTTATGGAGCTTACGGGCGGCGTGGGCGCGGATTACGTTATAGAGGCCGTGGGGCATTCCAGCACCTACGAGCAGGCCTTCAAAATGCTGCGCAGGGGCGGAAAGCTGGAAGCCTTCGGTGTATGCGCGCAGGACGACTTTGCCAAGCTGCCGCCATATGAGTTCGTATTAGGCGAAAAGAAGGTGAGTGGTTCGTGCGCGGGTATAGGAAACGACTGGGGCGACGCCATAACGCTGCTGCACTATAAGCGCATAGACCCAACGCCGCTTCTGTCTATGGTGGTTCCGCTGGAAGAGCTGGAGAGCGCGCTTCATGAGCTGCGCGAGAACCCAAAGCTTTTCAAGGTGCTTGTATCGCCGCGCATAAAAGAGAGAATAATACTGGACAGTGATATATAAAATTAATGGGGGAAATTTGATATGGGCTACAAGGATACGCTTTTAGAACGGATAAAAATTGGCGAGAGAACGGCGAAAAACCGCTTTTTCGTGCAGGCCATGGAATGTACGGACGCGGACGCGGAGGGAAACCCGACCGATCTGACATATAAGAGATACGAAAATCTTTACAAGGGCGATTGGGGGCTTATTGACCTTGAGGCGATCTCCATAACGGAGGAGAGCCGCTCTCGCAAAAATCAGCTGCTCATAAAGCCGCAAAACGTTGCCTCGCTCACAAACTTCATGAAGAAGCTCAAGGCGGTAAACGGTGACACGCTGGTCGTTTTTCAGCTCACACATTCGGGCGAGCTTAGCAACCCCGGCTTTTCCAAGCGCGTAACGGTGTGCCCCTCCTACACCTACGGCGGAGAGCTTTTGAGCGAGGAAGAGGTAGACAAAATAATGGACGACTTCGTTCTGGCCGCCAAAATAGCGCACGATGTGGGTGCGGACGGCATAGACATGAAGCTTTGTCACGGTTATTTGGGCTCGCAGATACTGCGCCCCTTCAACAATAGAAAGTGGAAATACGGCGGAAGCTGGGAAAACAGACGGCGCTTCGCCTTCGATCTGTATGAGAGGATATCCAAAGAAATAAACGATAAAAACTTCCTCATAGGCTCCAAGGTATCGGCTTGGGAAGGTTTTCCCGGCGGCTTTGGAACGGAAGGCCCGGATTCGCCCATAATGGATCTCACCGAACCGCTGGATCTCATAAAGGGTCTTGAGGAGCGCGGTGCGCAGTACATAGTTCAGTCGGCGGGCAGTCCCTCCATAACTATAGCGCTCACGCAGGCGGACAAGGCGCACCCATACATGGCATACCTGCACCCCACCTTTCAAAAGGCGTTCAAAGCGGTGCTGAAGCCGGAAACGGTGCTGATAGGCTCAAACTATTCCGTTTGGGGCAAGGGCAACAAGCAGCTTCAAATGGTGGACCCGGCCGAAAACACCATGTTTAAGGTGGGCGCGAAGAATATAGAGCGCGGCATCGTGGACATGATAGGCCTGGGAAGGCAGTCCTTCGCCGACCCGCTGCTGCCGCTAAAGCTGGCGGACGGCAGGGAGGATGACATAAAGTTCTGCACGATATGCGACAATTGCTTGGAGCTTTTGATAAGGCAGGAGCCCATAGGCTGCTGCACCTTCAACAAATATTATACGCAGGTGCTTAAAAAGGTACGCGATGAAAAGGGCAAGCTGAACCAAAACCATACTTGATAAAGGAAGACGATATATGAACAATGATTCCATATCCGCACGCCAGCAGGCAATATATGATTTTGTGAATAGCCGCAGTTTCACGGCTATAAACGAAATAAGCACAGCGCTTGATATAAAGCCGTCCACAGTGCGCAGAGATATAAAAAAGCTGGAGCAGCAAAGGCGCGTGGTTTCATTTCATGGGGGAGTATCCACGGATACGGGCTATGAAAAGTACGAATTTCGCACCTTGAAAAATGTTGATCTAAAGAAGCGGATAGCGGAGCGGGCGGCTATGCTGGTCAAGCCGTACGACGATATATACATAGGCGGCGGTTCCACCACCTACGAGTTTGCGCGGGCGCTGAGCATGCGCGACGATATCAAAAAGGTGCTGGTGGTTGCCTCCTCGGTCATAACGGCCTCGCTCTTTGTGCAAAAGAGCAATTTTGAGGTCATGATACCGGGCGGCGAGCTTGCCACGCTGAACGAGAGCCAAACCTCGCCCGTGGCGCTGGATTTTATGCGCGGCTTTTATTTCAAAAAAGCCTTCGTGGGCACGCAGGCGATAAAAATAGACGTGGGCTACACAAACCCCACGCACGCGCTTAACGAGCTTAAAAAGGTGGTCATACATCAATCCAAAAAAGTGATACTGCTGTGCGATCATACCAAGATCGGCAAGGCGGACCCGTTTATAGCCTGCCCCACCAGCCGGATAAACACCATTGTGACAGACTATAAGGAAGAGACCCGGCCTTTGCTCTTTGAAATGGCGGCGCTTGGTACCGAGATATTGGAAGTTTAGGAGAAATTTTAAAATGGACAGAAAAACTGCTGCGGGCATGATAGATATAAGCGCGGTGAGAACGCATCACACGCTGGCGGATATTGAGGAAATAGTTGGCTATGCCAAAAAATACAGGTTTATAAACGTGCACGTTTTGCCCTGCTGGGTGAAGCAGACCGCCGACATGATAAAGGATGTATCGGGCGTTTACATGGGCGCGCCCGTGGGTTTTCCGGGTGGTGCGCACAAGACGGAGGTAAAGCTGCTGGAGGCCAAACAGCTGGTGGCGGACGGCGTGGAGGAAATGGACATAGTGATGAACGTGGGCAAGTTCAAAAACCGCGAGTATGACTATGTGCTGGACGAGCTCAAGCAGGTAATAGCCTGCGCGGATGGCGCGCTTACCAAGGTCATAATTGAGCTGAACTGCCTTACGGACAGCGAAATAGGCAAGGCCTGCGAAATAGTGCTGGCCAGCGGCGCGGATTTCCTAAAGACGGGTACGGGCTGGGTGCCAGGGGATGCCAACATAGAGCGCATAAGAAAAATAAAGGGCATACTTGGCGGCGACCTCAAGGTGAAGGCGGCGGGCGGCATACGCACGCGCGAGGAATTTGATGAGCTGGTGGATATGGGCGTGGAACGCTTTGGGATAAACACGGAATCCGCGCTTAAAATAGTTGAATCTTTTCCGCTGTGACAGCAAGTTGCGGCGAGCGATAAAAATTTTGCCCGGCGCTAAAAAATGTGCCGGCAAAAAACAAAAAATTCAGGAGGATAGAAAATGAAAAAAACTTTACTTGTACTACTTAGCGTATTCTTAGTGCTGGGTCTGTTCGCAGGCTGCGCACCCGCTGCTCCGGCGGCTGCACCGGCTGCGTCCGAGGCTCCGGCGGCTGCACCGGCAGAGTCGGCGGCGGCTCCCGCAGAATCTGCGGCTGCACCGGCAGAGTCGGCGGCGGCTCCCGCGGAATCCGCGGCAGCTCCGGCAGAATCGGCTGCTTCGGGAGATGCTCCGCTGGTTGGCATATCTGTGCCGAACAACCCGACAGGCTGGGTAGGCGCCGTTCAATGGTCCGCCAAGCAGACTGCGGACGAGCTGGGCCTCAACTACGTTCTGGTTGCGTCTGAAAACGTAAACGATCAGGCCAACAAAATAGACGAGCTCATACAGATGGGTTGCGAGTACATAGTGCTCTTCCCCGACAATGACGAGCTGGCAGTGGCCGGCCAGAAGGTTATGGACAGCGGCATCACGCTCATAAACTTCGACCGTCAGCTGGGCGACGTTAAGCCGGACTACTACCTCGCGGGCGACAACCCGGGCATGGGCAAGCTGGGCGCGGAGTATATCATTGAAAAGCTGGGCGATAAGGGCGGCAAGGTTGCCATAATGAACATCCCCAACTATGGAACGATATTCACAGAGCGCGTTAACGGCGCGAAGGAAGTTTTCGCAAAGAATGAAAACATAGAGATAATAGGCGAGTGGGCTGCCGACAATGGCGCTCCGGAAACAGTTCTCCCCGTAATGGCCGACATACTGAACGCCAACCAGGAAATAGACGCCATATACTCTACGGATGATGAAATGTCCAAGGGCATACTGCAGGCCATAAAAGAAGCCGGACGCACGGACATAAAGGTTATAACGGGCGGTGGCGGAGACAAATCTTACTTCAAGATGATGACCGAGCCGGAGTATGCGGACATATGGGTTTCTTCTCAGACATATCCGCCTTACATGATAGCGGATTGCCTCAAGCTGGTAGACAGCCTCATAAAGGGCGAGTCCTCTCCCGACAGGATAATAATACCTCCGGTGAATGTTGACCGCACAAACTATCAGGAATATCTCGATTCCTACGGAATAACAGACGAAGCACCGTATTGATTATATAGATCAGGCGGTATGAAGGGTTTGTCCGGCGGGGAGACCCGCCGGACAAATATTATAGTTTTTTACGTTTTATGAAAAAAATCGCTACATAAAGAGATGAAGGGAAATGCATAATGGAATATGCGTTGAGAATGAAAAATATCTGCAAGAGCTTCAGTGGCGTACCCGTGCTCAAAAACGTGAATCTGGAAATTGAGAAGGGGACTATTCACGCGCTTTTGGGGGAAAACGGCGCCGGCAAAACGACGCTTATGAACATATTGGGCGGCGTGCTATCTATGGACAGCGGAAGCGTGGAGCTTTTCGGCAGCGAAGTGCACATAACAAACACGGCTGTCGCGCAGCATAGCGGCATAGCCTTTGTCCATCAGGAGCTCAATGTGGTAAATGACCTCATGGTCTACGAAAATCTTTTTTTGGGTCAGGAAATAAAAAACAAAATAGGTGGTCTCGATAAAAAGGCCATGATACAAAAGACAGAGCAGGTTTTAAAGCGCATGCATGTGGAGATAGACCCCACGGCTATGGTGCGCGATCTGCAAGCCTCTTTTAAACAGATAGTTGAGATAGCCAAGGCTATTTTGATGGATTCAAAGCTGATAATAATGGACGAACCCACCACCTCGCTGACTCAGCCGGAGGTGGAAAATGTTTTTGCCATAATGAAAAACCTCACGAAGGAGCATGACGCCACCATTATATTCATATCGCACAAGCTGGGCGAGGTGGTGGAATTTTGCGATGATTATACGGTGCTCAGAAATGGCGAGCTGGTTGGTTCCGAAAAAATAATAGAAGGCCAAAGCACAAGCCAGGCCGATATCGCCAGAATGATGGTGGGAAAAAACGTGCTGGACGTGGAAGTTTATCAGGAGCACGATATAGGCGAGGTTGTGCTGGAAGTTAAAAACATGAACGTGGACGCGCGCGTGAAGGATATATCATTCGAGCTGCACGCGGGCGAGATATTGGGCATCACCGGTCTGCTGGGTGACGGCAAGGACGAGGTGGTGCGCGCGCTGTTTGGCGATCTGCCTTTGCAGAGCGGCTCTATACTCAAAAACGGGCAGGAAATAAAATACAACCATCCGGCCAAGGCCAAAAAGCACGGCATAGGAATGCTTCCTTCCAACAGAAAAGAAAACGCAATAATAAGAGACCTTTCCGTGCTGGAAAACATCACCATTGTAACGCTGGAGGATTATAGATCGGGCTTTGCGCTGCAACGCAAAAAGGAGCTTGCGGTTGCGGAGGAATATAAGCAAAAGCTGAACATAAAGGTGGCCGATCTGGCCAACCTCATAGTAAGCCTTTCGGGCGGAAATCAGCAAAAGGTGGTGCTGGCAAAATGGCTTACGGCCAAGCCGGACATAATGATACTCTCAAACCCCACGCAGGGCGTGGACGTGGGCGCGAAGAACGAGATATATTCAATTATAATGGAGCTTGCCAAGACGGGCATGGGCATCATCGTTACCTCGGGCGAGGCGCAGGAGGTGCTGAAGATCTGCGACAGAGTATTGATAATGTATCACGGAGAGCTAAAGGGCGAGCTTATGCGGTCGGAAATTTCGGAGGAAGCTATAATGATACTCTCCACCGGCGGCGTAATAGATTGATAGGAGGCCTATTTTAATGGAAAAAATCAAAAAATCCGCCGGCGGCGGGTGGTGGCAGAAGTTTGTCAGAGAATACAGCATCGTTTTGATAACCATTGGCGTTGTCATTGCGGCGGTGCTTGCGGTCACAATAAAATACGGCGACCCCACAAAGTTTTGGGACGCGCAGAATTTTATAAACCTGCTTAGGAACAACACCGTAATAGGCATAATTGCCTTTGGTATGGCGTTCGTAATAATTTCTGGCAATATAGACCTTTCCGTGGGCTCGCAGCTTGTAATTGTCGGGCTTTTGATGTTCAACGTCATAAACACCACGGGCAGCATTTTCCTTGCCATACTGGTGGCGGTGCTGTTCAGCTGTGCGCTTTCACTGGGCGCGGGCTTCATTGTTACAAAGGGGCGCGTTCCGTCCTTCATTGTGACGCTGGGCCTTCAATACGTATACCGATCGCTCTCCATATTCGCCATGAATTCGGGCGGCGTGACGGGCGAGCTGCCGGAATTCAAGCTTATTTCAAATACGGATCTCGGCGGTGTACTGCCGCTTCCCATAGTTTACTTCTTTATAGTATTTCTCGTGTATTTCTATATTTCGAAGTATACCGTGCTTGGGCGCAGGATATACGCGGTGGGCTCAAATGAGCACGCCACCAAGCTTTCGGGTATAAATACGGACTGGGTTAAAATAATGTCCTTCGTGCTGCTGGGCATAACGGTGGCCATCGCGGCAGTTGTGGAAGGCTCCCGCATGAACTCTATGAACTCCTCCTCCTCGGGTAACGGATACGAGCTCAACGCCATAGCTATGGCGGTTGTGGGCGGAATTGCGATGGAGGGCGGCAAGGGCAGCATGATAGGCGCGCTGTTTGGCATACTGATAATGGGTATAATAAACAACATACTCACCATAATGGGTATGGATGTATACCTCGTTAACGCGGTCAAGGGAACTATTATAATCATAGCGGTGCTTTTGCAGCACAAAAACAAAAACAGTTAAGCTAAGGAGGGCGTGAGATGAAAGTTGGTATAGACAGTTATTGCTATCACCGTTTTTACGGCGAGGTATACGACGATCAGGACAGGCCGGAAAGAAACATGACCATGGAGGATTTCCTTGATAGGGCGAAGGCGCTTGATGTGCACGGCGTTTCGCTGGAGACCTGTTTTTTGAAAAGCATGGACGAATCCTATTTGAAGGAGCTGAACGCCCAGCTGGATGAATACGGTTTCGACCGCGTGTGGGCGTGGGGACATCCGGACGGGCTGGAGCGCGGCCTCAACGAAGAGGCGTTCAAGGAGATGAAGAGCGTTATTCCCGCCGCCAAAACGATCGGCGCGGACGTTATGCGCGTTACGGGCTCCTCCTTTTCCTTCCGTCACGAAAACCATCAGGAGCAGCTGAAGCGGCTGGAAAAGCAGTTTAAGGAAGCGGTGAAGATCGCGGAGGACTACGGCGTTAAAATGGCGGTGGAAAACCATATAGATTTCACGGCGGACGAAATTTTGCAGCTTATAGACAGCGTGGCTTCGCCCAACTTCGGTGTGAATTTTGACACGGGCAACTTCCTGCGTCTGCTGGACGATCCGGTGGAGGGAATGAGGAAGCTGGCGAAATACACCTTTGCCGTGCACCTCAAGGATCTGCAGGTGAACACCGCCGAGGCGCGGCCTACGGATTGGTTCTTTTTCTCGGGCGTGCCGGTGGGTCAGGGGCTGGTAGACAATCAAACGCTTGTTCGCATACTGGATCAGGCCGGTTTCGACGGCTTCCTCGCAGTGGAGATAGACCATCCGCATATAGATTGGCGCGGCCGCGAAGACGAGGCCGTGGCGCTCAGCGTGAAGGGAATGAAGGAGATCGTTGCAAATATATAGTGCGCGGGAGATTATTTTTAAATGAAAAAGAATTTGAATATAGCGGTCATAGGAAGCGGATTCATGGGCAAGGCGCACAGCTTCAAATGGCTCAACGTGGATAAATTTTACGATTTGGAATATAAGCCGGTGCTTAAAACGCTGGTGAGCAGAAATCCGGAGGGCGCGGCCGAATTTGCCGAAAAATGGGGCTGGGAAAAGGTAGTGCCTGACTGGCGTGAGGCGGTGGACGATCCGGAGATAGACGTTATAGATATTTCCACGCCCACATTCACGCACCACGATATAGCCATTGCGGCGGCCAAGGCGGGCAAGCATATATATTGCGAAAAGCCCTGCTCAATAGGCGCGCAGCAGGCCAAGGAGATGGCCGAGGCAGCGGACGCGGCGGGCGTGGTGCACTATCTGAACCACAATTACAGGCGCGTGCCCGCCATAGCCTACGCGAAGCAGCTCATAGAGGAGGGCAGGCTGGGCACCATATACCATTATCGCGGAGCCTATTTGCAGGACTGGATAATGGATCCAAGCTTCCCCAAGACCTGGCACTTTTATAAGGAGCAGGCGGGCGGCGGACCGCTGTACGATCTTATGTCTCACGCGGTGGACACGGCGCGCTTTCTGATTGGCGAGCTCAAGGCAGTTTCCGCCATACAAAAGACTTTCATAAAAGAACGCCCGCTGCCCGGGCAAAACTCGGGCGTGTTCAACGCGGGCAAGGTGGAGGACGGCGTGAAAAGCCCTGTTGAGGTGGATGACGCCAGCTTTATGATAGCCGAATTCGAAAACGGAGCGCTGGGCTCCTTCGATACCTCACGCTTCGGCGCAGGCAGGAAGAATTTCAACACATTTGAGATATACGGCAGCAGGGGCGCGCTCTGCTTCGATTTTGAGCGCATGAACGAGCTGCAATACCTCAATTTGGACGATCCGGCGGACGAGCAGGGTTTCCGTACATTGCAGGTGACGAACGCCACACATCCCTACGCGGGAGCGTGGTGGGCGCCCGGGCACGGCATAGGCTACGAAAACACCATGGTGAACGCGGCGGCGGATTTTGTGCTGGCCATACAGAAGGGCACGCAGATCACCCCCAACCTAAACGACGGTGTGAAAATAATGCGCGTGCTGGACGCGATAGAGCTTTCGGACAGCGAAAAACGCCGTGTGGAGATAGCGGAGGTGGGAGTTTAATATGGAATATGGATTGAGACACATAGTGGCGTTCAGCTTGAAGCACGAAAAGGGAAGTGCGGGTGCGAGCAAGTTTTTGGATGACTCCATGCGCATATTGGGGCCTATACCACATGTGGCGCGCTTCGAGCAGTTCAGCCAGGTAAGCCCCAAAAACGATTTCGATTATGTTTTCGTATTCGATTTCAAAAACGAGGCGGATTTTGCGGCATACTGCGAATATCCGGCGCATGTGGATTACGTGCGCGATATTTGGGACGCCGAGGTAGCAGATTTCATGGAGACCGACATAATAGGGCTGTGAAATGAATCTGTGTGCAAAATTAACATAAAAATGCCGCTCAATTCCGAGCGGCGTTTTTTGTATCATTCAAGATCGAGCGTGTGCATCATGTCGCCTATTTCCCAGAGGTGCTCCGTCACCTTGCGGTAGAAGGGCAGCAGGCGGTCGTATTTCGCCGCCGCTTCTTCGGCCGGTTCACTCTTGCTTATGAGGCGGTGTATTTCGTCTATGGGCGAAAAATCGCGCCACATACCGCTGCCCACGGCTGCCAGCGCCGCCGCGCCCAGCGAGCCCGCGCTCTGGCCGACGTTCGTTTTGAGCACGTCCATCTTGTATGTATCGGCAAATATTTGCAGCCACAGATTACTGTTTGCGCCGCCGCCCACGAAGAGCATTTCGTTTTGCAGCCTGCACATTTTTTTCAGATTATCCAGCGACACGCGCAGGCTCAGCGCTATGCCCTCCATTGTGGCGCGTATGACATCTGAGATGGTGTGCTTTAGATCCAGGCCAATGAAGGCGCCGCGTATGTTGGGCGTTCTGTCCGCGCCCGCTCCGCCCGCCAGGCTGGGGTTGAAGAGCAGCTTGTGCGCGCCTATGGGCGATGCTGCGGCCAGCCGGTTCATTGCGTCGTAGCTGTCCTCGCCCTGCTGCGCTATGCCTCCGCACAGCTGGTCGCGCAACCAGCGGAAGGAGGAACCCGCCGCGAATATGGAGGTAGCGGAGGTGTACATACCGGGAATGACGTGCGCGAAAACATAGGGCGAAAGCTCCACGTTCAGTATGGGCTCACTGCTTGTAACGGCTATCCAAGAGGAGGAGCCCAGCGAGGTGTACACCCTGCCCTCGTATATGCCGCGCGCGCCCAGCGCCATGCAGGAATTATCCACACCGCCGCACACCACATTCACGCTTTGCGGCAGCCCCAGCGCGGCCGAGGCTTTTTCCGTAAGAGTGTCTATTACCTGCGTAGAGGGTACTATTTTGGGAAAAATGCTTTGCGGCAGATCCATTTTGCGCAGCAGCTCAGTATCGTAGCGGTTGTTTTTCAAATCGTAAAAACCGCAGCCGGAGGCGTAGGAATCGTCCGTTAGCATACTGCCCGTCATCAGGTAGTTTATATAGTCCTTCGTACCCAGTATCATTCTCGCCTTGGCGTAGGTCTCCGGCTCGCGCTGCTTGTACCAAAGCACCTTGAAGGCCGAGTAAAGATGCGCCGGAAAACCGTTGCCCGTCAGCATATACCATTTTTCGTAATCGAACTCGGCGAAGAAGGCCGCCGCCTGCTCCTGCGCGCGGCTGTCGGACCATATGGGAACGGAATCGCGCAGCAGCTCGCCGGCCTCGTCGAGCGGCACAACGCCCAGGCTGTGGCCGGATATCGCCAGCGCTTCAATATTGGCGGGGTCTATGCCGGATTCGCGAATGAGCAGCTTGGTGCTTTCGCATATGGCGTTCCACCAGTCTGCCGGGCGCTGTTCGTGCCAGCCCACGTGAGGATAATATGTTTCGTAGGATTTAAACGAGGAAGCGAGGGCGCTGCCTTCCGCATCGTATAAAGAAGCCTTTATGCCACCCGTTCCAAAATCGTAGGATATGATATGATCCTTCATAAGCAAAACCTTTCCAAGATGAAATTATGAAAATATTATATCAAAACATGGGTATAAATACCATAAAAAATAAAAAATATTTTCATAATTTGGAGTTTTTGTTTGACGCTCAGGTCATAAAACATTATAATGAACAGAGTAAAATATAAGAGAAAAAATAGATAGGTTCGGAGATTTGACATGATAAACACTGTAACACTGAATCCGGCGATGGATAAAATAATAAAGGTGGGGGAGTTCAACCTCAACTGCATGAACCGGATACGCGAAACCATAGACTGCATTGGCGGCAAGGGCACGCACATAGCCTACAATCTTTCGCTGCTGGGTGTGGAAAACCGCACCTTTGGCATATCCTTCGGGGAAACGGGCAAGAAAATAATAAAAATATTGGAGGATTGCGGCGCGCAAACCGAATATATATGGCACGAAAAGCCGGAATCACGCACCAATTACCTGCTTATAGACCAACAGAAGAATTGCACATTCATAGCGGAAGCGGGCAAAACACTGGATGCTTCCTATACGGACGAGCTGCTGGCGCTGATAGAGCAAAATATAGCGCAGCAGGACGTGCTTGTGATAGCGGGCGACGCTTCCAACGTGGAGGATAAGGAGCTGCAAAAAAAGCTGCTGGAGCTGACGCGCCGGTTTGACATGAGGCTGTATTTGGACAGCTCGGGCGATTTTATGAAAAAGGCCATAGAGTACCGCCCGTACATGATAAAGCCTAACATGGAGGAGCTTGCGGAGCTTGCCGGCTTTGAGGTGAAAACGCAGAGCGACGTTGTGGCGGCGCTGGAAAAGTTTCCGGCCATACCCATGGCAATGGTTTCCATGGGGGGCGACGGGTGGGTGTTCCGCTATGAGGGCAGGCTGTACCGCGGCCACGGGCTGAAGGTGCCCATACAAAACACGGCGGGCTGCGGAGACGCGCTGCTGTCCGCGCTCATATATCAGTTTGAATATACGGATTCGTCGGTTGTGGAAAAGCTGGCCTTCGCGTCAGCGATAGCGACCTCCTGCGCCATGACCGAGATGACCATAGGTTTTGACGCGGCGGTGGCAAGGCAAATGGAAAAAGATATCAAAATTGAAGAAATTATAAAATAAACGCTTAAAGGGGAGGGGTTATTATGTTAAAATTATCTTATATGGCCGAGCGCCTTGAAATGCTTGAAGTAGTGGAGCTGCTTTTCAAGCGCAAGCTCACAAATTCGGCGGGGGGGAACCTGTCTGTGCGGCTGGAGGACAACCGCGTGCTCATCACGCCGTCCATGATGTCGGAGCACCACAGGTGCAATATCCCGCCGGAAGAACTCATGATAATAGATTACGATGGCAACATCCTAGAGGGGCCGAACAAGCTCTCGCGCGAGAGCCGCATGCATACCATGCTGCTAAAGCATTTTCCGGAGATAGGCGCGGTAATACACGCGCATCCCTACTTCACCATGTGCTTTGCCGCCTTCTCCAAGCCCATACCCTCCGTCACCGAGGCCACCATCAAAATGGGTCACTGCGGCGTTATAGAGCAGGCGTGGGCATATTCTGAGGAGCTGGCGCAGCGTACCTACGAGTATTTTCTGGAAAACAGGGAGCGCGCAAAGAAGATGGGCCTTCAGGGCATATTGCCGCAGCACGGAGTCGTGGCGGCGGGCCCCACGTTGAACAAGGTTTTCAGCATAGTGGAGCGCGTAGAGTGCGACGCTATGGCAAATATATTTCACGATCAGGTATTTAAGGCTGCAGCCACAATAGAGGAAAAATGAAAGATTCATACGCACTTGCGGTAGATCTGGGGGCGAGCGGCGGCAAGCTGTTTGCCGGGGCGCTTGAAAACGGACAGGCAGCCTTCACACCCGTGCACAAGTTCGACAACCATATAATACAGGCCAGGGGAAAGTCCTACTGGGATTTTCTGCATATTTTCTATGAGATAAAAACGGGCTACGCGAAGGCGCAGAAGGAATACCGCGGCGCCATAGATTCGATCGCCATAGATTCCTGGTGCAACGATTACGCGCTGCTTTCCAAAAACGGAACCATGCTGGGATCGCCTCGAAACTACCGAGACAAGCGCACAGAGGGCTGGATAGCGCGCGCGGACGCGCTGATGCCCATGAGCGAGGTATACAAACGCGCCGGTCAGCAGTTTGCCCGGTTCGAGACCTGCTACCATCTTTTAGCCGAGACGGAGCAGGACCCGGATATCATGGAAATAGCGCAGGAGCTTGTTTTTCTGCCCGATTATCTTTCGTATTTGCTGGGGGCGGAAAAATATTCGGAATACACGATAGCCAGCGTGACAAATCTTTACAACATAATAAAGGACGACTGGGACGAGGATATACTGGCCGCATACGGCCTGAAGCGTTCGCTCTTCCTGCCCATAGTGAAGCCGGGCAGGCGGGTGGGGCGCATATCGGACGATATATGCTATGAGATGAAGACCTCAGCAGCCGATATCTACGCCGTGGGCGCGCACGATACCGCCTCGGCCGTAGTGGCCGCGCCTACCGAGCGAGACGAGCCATTTCTGTTTATATCCAGCGGCACCTGGTCTTTAGTTGGCGCGGAGATACGTGAACCCGTGCTTACGGACGAGAGCCGCCTTGCCGGCTTTGGGAACGAGGGCGGCGTGGGCGGAAGGATACGCTATTTGAAGAGCATGACCGGCCTGTGGCTGCTGCAAGAGTGCGTGCGCGTGTGGAAGGCCATGGGCAAGAAGTACGATTTTGCCCAGCTTGCGGACGAAGCCTCGCGCTTGCGGCATATAGACGCCTTCATAGACCCGGACGACAGCGGTTTGTTTGAGCCGACTGATATGCCAGCCGTAATAAACGGTATGTGCGTGAAAAACGGCTTCATACCCGAAAGCGATGTGGAGCTGGTGCGCGTTATAACGCAGAGCCTGGCCTGCAAATACCGCTATTACGCCGAGCAGGTGGAGAAGCTCACCTCGCGCAGCTACGATAAAATATACATACTGGGCGGGGGCAGCCAAAACGTATTTTTGAACCAGCTCACCGCCAACATAACGGGAAAAACCGTGGTGGCGGGCCCGGCCGACGCAACGGCCATAGGCAACATATTAACGCAGTGGATAGGCCGCGGCTTCATAAACGATCTGGGGCAGGCGCGCATAATTTGCCGCCGCGCGGGCGGAATAAAGACATTCACGCCCGATCCGTTCATAGACAGGGATGGGATATACGGTGCGTTCTTGCGGGCGACCGGACTATAAATTTTAAACTCGGAGGTATAAATACTATGAAAACGCGTTTAGTGCCGTTGTATTTCGCGGCCGCTAACGAAAGGGAGCGCGGCGAATTTGGCGAGCAGCTCGGCAGGCTGAAGGAATTTTACGGCGACGTGGCGGAATTTTTGGAGCCGGTGTGCGTGGGCGAGGCAATACCCTCCGAGGCGGAGGCGGTCGTTTTTCCGCAGCTTATAGGCGCTGCCTTTGCGGAGGCGGAGGCGCTTGCCAAAATAGACCTGCCCTTTGTGGTATTGACATCCAGATTCGGCACGGTGGAGATGTGGGACTGGGAGATAGTTTACTATCTGCGGGAGAAGGGCATGAACGTATTTTCGCCCTACAACATAGAGCTTGCCAAGGTGGTGCTGCGCGCCATTTCGGCAAAGACGCAGCTAAAGCGCGGCGTAAAATTCCTTATGTTTCAGGACAGCCCGGGAGAGGGCATGCAGGCCTATATTTTCAAGCGCTTCTACTGGTGGGAGAAAGAATGCACACAGCGCATGGCGGATACCTTCGGCATGAAGCTCATATACAAGAGCTGGAAGGCGCTGGCAGAGCAGGCCAAGAGCGTAAGCGACGAGGAAGCGCGCGCCGTGAGTGCCGATTGGGATATAGAAAAGGCGCCCGAGCTTAACGAAAAATCCTTCCTTTCCGCCGTAAAGCTATATATTGCGGCCAAGGCGGAGTGCGATAAGGAGGGCGACGTGGTGGGCATAGGCGCAAACTGCCTAAACGAGAGCTTTTACGCGGACACAACGCCCTGCCTAGCGTGGAACATGCTTTTTGAGCGCGACGGTATAATGTTCGCCTGCGAGGGCGATACGCTCACGCTGCTTTCCAACTACATGATATATGAAGCGCTGAGGGCACCCTTCATGATGAGCAATGTATACCCCTTCCTGGTGGGTATGGCGGCGCTGGCGCACGAGAAGATAGATAAGTTCCCGGACATAGAGGATCCGGACAATCACGCGCTGGTGGTGCATTGCGGCTACTTTGGGCTGGTCGCGCGCCAGTTCTGCGATAGGTGGGTGCTTCGCCCCAAGGCGCTTGAGATAGTGGACGAAAACGCCGTTATGGTGGATTGCGAGCTGCCCAAGGGCGCGGCCACGCTGGCCAAGATAAGCTCGGATTTCAAGCATATCACCATCATAGAAGCGGAGATAGAGGACTATGTGCAGTATCCCGGAAGCGACTGCCTGAACGGTGCGCTGGTGCGCTACAACGACGGGCACAAGGTAATGGAAAGCCTGAGCTCTCACCACGCCATAGTGATATCGGGCAACCGCAAGGTGGAGCTGCTTCAAATGGCAAAGGTGTTCGGCCTTGAGCCCACGGTGCTGTAAAAAATTAGGCTCTATGTCAAATGTTGGGGTAGAGCAGTAAACTAAAGCAAGAATAGCGA
>CAYXFB010000018.1:0-40328 GCA_964464145.1 uncultured Christensenella sp. | reverse complement strand
GCTCTACCGACTGAGCTAATGGGTCAATTCCGGCAACGAATGTTATTATAGCATAAGTTGTGTTGTGTAGGCAAGCGTTTTTTTGCATTAGATGGGCGAAACATACTGGCTTTTATTAGGTGCTTGCAGGTAGCCGTTTGCGGTCATACCGATAGCGCCATGACCGGCGTTTTGTGGTATATATTTTAACTCGTGTTTCCTAATTGAATGAAGGGGATAATGTGTAAGCGGACTGCGCTTTTGGAGGGTCGGTTTTATTCTTGGGGGAGAGAGAAACCTAAAAAAATATTATTATTGGGTGTTATGTGTAAGTACATAACGCTATTTGATAAAAAGGCAAAAAATGTGTTGACAAAGGATTCAAGGAGTGATATTGTTTATTTAGGAAACCGGTAAACCAAACCGGTTTACAAAAATCCGAAATTGTAGTATCATAATTCCTGAAAACAAATATATAGATGTATTATGTGGAGGTTTATTTATGGCTACAATAGACGATGTTTCAAAGTTGGCGGGTGTTTCCAAGACCACAGTTTCAAGATTTATAAATAAAAAGAAGGGTCATATGTCTGCGGAGACAGAACGCCGCATCAAGGAGGCGATAGATGAGCTTAAATATAATCCAAGTGCGGTGGCGCAAAGCCTGAAAAAGAAATCCAGCAATATGATAGGCTTGGTGGTGCACGATATGTCCAACCCGTTTTTGAGCCAGATGATACAGGGCGTGGAGGCGGAGCTGAAATCTGCCGGTACTGATCTTATGCTGTGCAGTTCGCATCTGGATCTTCATAAGGAAATATCATGCATAAAGATGTTGAGTCAAAGGCAGGCGGATGGCATTTTACTGGTGGGGTTGGACTACCCGCTGGAGCATATACTGGAGCTAAAGGCAAGCATACCAATAGTTTTGCTGGAGAGGGAAGCTCCGAATCATGAATATGATATGTTGCGCATAAACAACCGTGTGGGCGGACGCTTGGCGGTGAAGCACTTGATAGAACGCGGACACAAAAAAATAGCGCACGTGAGAGGCCCAATTGGTGCATTGCCTGCGGCGGAGAGGTTTGAATCATACTGCGATGTTATGGAAAAAAGCGGTATTGGCCATAGTTCGAAGTGGGTGTTTGAGGGCGATTATAAGGAAGAAAGCGGTTATAAGGCGATGGAGTTTTTTCACTCGCTGAACGAACGACCCACGGCCGTGTTTTTTGCAAACGATCTTATGGCGCTGGGCGCAGTGCGCTGGGCACAGGACAACGGGGCAGTGATACCGGAAGATTTTGCTATAGTGGGCTATGATGATATAGAAACGGCTTCACTTGTTACCCCATCGCTGACAACTGTAAGGCAGCCCGTACGCCAGCTGGCGGGCATGGCTACGAAAATACTGCTCAAGAGGATTTTGGAGCAACGCGGCAAAAACGGAGAAGATGAAATTGTTGAAACGGAAAAAGAAGATATTCTGCTCATGCCCGAGCTGATTGTGAGAAATTCGGGCTGAGCAATGAAAGTGGATTGGTGATATGACTCAAGGCAAGGGTAGTTTAATGGAAATGGAATGGAAGAGGATAATAGATTTTGGCCCTCATCCATTCGGAAGTGAAAGATTAAAGGAATGCGGGCAATACATTTATGAGAATATGAAGAGCATGTATCCGGACACACGAAATGTTTTGTTTAAAGATGATGCATTTGAGGCTGGAGACTGGTGCTTGACTGTAAACGGAACTGCTATGGAAAGCTATGTGGCGCTGGGCAGCGGCTGCGGACGTGCGGAAGGAAGGATTGAGTTTGCGGGAATACACCGTATATGGGACATGTATGCATGGAAGCGCTACGCAATAGTGGACGCGGGCGGTGCAATTTGCGGATATATAACGGTGCGCGGAAAGGGCAAGGGTATACCCCAGACTATAGCGGAGGGAAACACAGCTCTGCCACACTTCATTGTTGGCTCGGAGCATGAGGGAATTTTACGTAAAGCAGAAGAAAACGGGCAATGTGTTAACGCCTACGCTAATACCAGTGTTATAAAAGGAGCGGACGGAAACGATATTGTCTCGAGGATCGCCGAAGGAGAGCGGCGAGTAGTGTTAATGGCACATTATGACACGGTGTATAATACTGCTGGCGCTTACGATAATTCCGCGGGTGTTGCTGTAGCGATGGAAATTGCTAGGAGAATAAGAGAACGCGAATTTTTGCGGGGGCTTGATATAGCTTTTATGGATGGCGAAGAATTTATGCTTCGGGGTGCGGAGCATTTAGCGAACGTGGAAGGTGAAAATATTGATTTTGTAATTAATATTGACGGTGTTGGCAGGGAGAATCTGCTGGAGGTTTGGTCTGGGCCAGAGGAATTTGAGCGTAGCATACGTGCCTTTCTTAAAAAGCTGCCCGTAGCGACCAAAACGCTGTATACAACTCCACCGCCCCCGGGAAGCGATCACGCGCCATATTACAGAAAAGGCATACCTGCCTGTATGCTTACCTTTAACGATCAGGGGGTATTACATTTACCGGAGGATGTATATGATGAAAGAAAGCTTGAAAATATGGCGACGATGGCAGATATCGTTGTTGGAATGCTAGAACACTTTGGGGTCGTGTGCCCGCAGGGTTGAGGAGCTGCGGATTCTGTTTGCGGAAAATCAAAGGCTTTCAGACCCGGAATAAAACAACTAAAAAAATTATGAATTAGCATAGATGATATAGGGCAGTGCCTTATCCTAAAGGATGTTTTATTTGTGTACCCAAAAATCCGGATATCGAGGAGGATGGGTTTAAGAATAATTGCTAAAGCAAAAGGAGAAAATAGTATGAAAAAAGTTTTATTGGTAGCACTTGTTATGGTATTGGTTGGCGCGTTGCTCGTGGGTTGCGCCACAGTTCCGGAGAGCGGGGCGGTGCCTGCGCAGAGCGCACAGCAGAGCGAAGCTGTGCCCGAATCCGCCGTGCCGGAGTCGGCTGCGGCGGATACAGCGCCTGATGCCGCGGGCGGAAAGCAGCTAATAGGCGTGAGCCTAATGACACTTCAATATCCCTTCTTCCAAGATATCAAAGCGGGTATAGAGGAAGCTGCGGGTGATAAGTATGAGATAGTTTTCAACGATGCAAATCTGGATCTTCAAAGCCAGATAGACGCTGTGGAAAACTTCACAACGCAAAACGTTAGTGCCATAATATTGAACGCGGTGGATTCCGACGGTATCATAACGGCGCTGGATGCTGCGGCAGCAAAGAACATACCCGTTATAACGGTGGACATGAAACCCTCAAGCGGCACATTCGCAACATACATAGGTTCAAACAACTATCAAGGCGGCGAGCTTGCCGCTACCTGGGCGGCGCAGTATCTGCTGGAAGGTAAGGATGCACCCAACGTGGTCGTGCTGACAAACCCGCTTTCCTCCGCTGCTGTGGACAGGATTACGGGATTTCAAGACAAGCTCAAGGAGCTGATTCCCGGGACGAATGTCGTTGCGGAAAAGGGCGCGGACACCCGCGAGGAATTTATGAGTGCGATGGAGGACATATTGATATCCAATCCGGAGATAGACGTTGTGTTTGCGTATAGCGCACAGGGCGGTTTGGGCGCGAATGACGCGATACAGGCGGCCGGACGCGGCGATAAAATAAGCGTTATAGGCTTTGACGCAACGGACGAGGAGCAGGCGGAAATAGCGAAGGACGGCTCATATAAGGCTAGCATAATACAGTTTCCCAAGGATCTGGGAGCAAAGTGTATGGAATACGCTATAAAAGCCATAGCCGGCGAAAAATTGGACGAGGATATACCGATAGACGTGGGAGTATACACAAAGGACAAGGTATACACGCCGGATGATCTGGGGGCATAAGTTGTAACGGCGATGAAGCGGTCTGGAAGATTACTCCAGGCCGCTGCTATTGCCCGGCCAAAATGTAAAAGAGAATGTCATAATTAAGGAGGACGCCCATTTTGCAAATAAATGAAATAATAAGGTTTGAAAATATAAATAAAGAATTCCCGGGAGTTAAAGCGTTGGACAATGTAAGCTTCTCTATTGGAAAGGGAAATATACACGCTTTATTGGGCGAAAATGGCGCAGGTAAATCTACATTGATGAAAATACTGTCCGGCGCTTACCAAAAGGACAGCGGTACTGTTTATATTGATGGCGAACCGCAGGATATAACAAGCCCCAAACAGGCGGAGTCGCTTGGCATAGCCACTATTTATCAGGAGCTAAATCTGATACCGGGAATTTCGGTGGCGGAGAATATTTTCCTCAACAGGCAGCCCCAGCGGGGAAAGACGATGATAGAATGGGGAAAAGTATATAAGGACTCTCAGCAGATATTGGATTCCATGGATGTGGCGATATCCGCGCGGGCGCAACTTTCCACGCTGCGTGTGGCTCAGCAGCAGATGGTGGAGATAGCCAAGGCAATATCGTTAAATTCGCGCATACTGATAATGGACGAGCCCACGTCATCCCTGTCTGAGGGGGAGACGCGCAAGCTTTTCGACGTTATAGCAAACTTTAAAAAACAGGGTATAACGATAGTTTATATAAGCCACCGTATGGATGAGATATTTGAAATTTGCGACAGCTATACGGTGATGAGAGACGGCACTTTTGTGAACAGCGGTTATATAAAGGATACCACAGAGGACAATATAATAGAGCAAATGGTGGGCCGGAGCATGGATATGATATATCCGGCCAAAGAAAACGTTGCGGCGGAAGTGGTGCTGCGGGTGGAAAATCTTGGTGACGGCAAAAAGATAGAGGGTATAAATTTCTCGCTGAAGAGGGGAGAAATTTTGGGCTTTGGCGGCCTCATGGGCGCCGGACGCACGGAGACTATGAGGCTGCTCTTTGGCGCGGATAAAAAGACCAGTGGAAAGGTAGAGATAGACGGCAAACAGGTGGCGATACACGATCCGCAGGATGCTATCAAAAACGGCATGGGTCTTTTGCCGGAGGACAGAAAGCAGGAAGGGCTGGTGACGGAGCTTTCCGTGATGGACAATATGCTTATGACCAAGATGGAGTCCGCATTTCAGAACGGATTGTTTTCATCGGCTAAGGCGGAGCAGCTTTGCAGCCAATACATAGGCGATCTGGATATAAAAACGCCTTCCTCTAAGCAGCGCGTAAAATTTTTGAGCGGAGGCAATCAACAAAAGGTGGTGCTGGCAAAGTGGCTGAACGCCGCGCCTGAAATAATAATATTGGATGAGCCGACGCGCGGTATAGACGTGAATGCGAAATCTGAGATATACAAGCTGATAGTGCAGCTTGCCAAGAGCGGCAAGGCTATAATATTTGTTTCTTCCGAACTGCCCGAGCTGATAGGGCTGTGCGACAGGGTGATAGTTATGCATGAGGGCAGGATATCGGGAGAGCTTAGTAAAAATGATCTGAATCAAGCCGATATAATGCGGTTGGCTACGGGGGGGATGTAGAATGAAAATCGAAAGAACCAAAAAGCTCGATTGGAACGTATTGAGTATATTCTTTATTCTGGCGGCGCTTATTATATTTTTGTCCATCGCAAAGCCTGTTTTCATATCATCGGACAATTTGGTGAATATATTGCGGCAGGTCTCCATGGTTGCCATATTGGCAATAGGTATGACCTTCGTGCTCATTTCGGGAGAGATAGACCTCTCCGTGGGTTCGTTGGCGGCGCTTTCCGGCATTATGGCAACTTTGGCAATGAAGGCCGAGGTGCCTGTGCCGCTTGCTATTTTGCTGGGTATAGCAATAGCTGGCGCATGCGGTGCGGTGAACGGCGTGCTCACCACATTTTGCAGGATACCCTCATTCATAGTGACTATGGGTATGCTGAATATTGCGCGGGGCGTGGTGCTTGTTATAACAAACTCATACCCCATAACCGGTCTGCCAGACAGCTTTGCCGTTATAGGCCGAGGATATGTGGGTGCGGTTCCCGTTCCCGTGATAATAATGGCGGTGGCTTACGTGATAGGGCTGTTCGTGTTTAAATTTACAAAGTTTGGGCGAAATACTTATGCCATAGGCGGAAATATGGACGCGGCGAGGCTTTCGGGCGTACCCGTAAAGCGGAACAAGGTTCTCATATTCACGGTGTGTGGCGTGACGGCGGGTTTGACGGGTATAATACTTTCTTCGAGAATGTTTTCGGGACAGCCCTCTGCCGGTCAGGGTATGGAGCTTGACGCCATAGCTGCCTGCGTAATAGGCGGCACAAGCACTATAGGCGGCAAGGGCAGGCTGTGGGGCTCACTGCTGGGCGCGCTGATAATGGGCATAATCACAAATGGCATGAATCTTTTGGGCGTATCCACAAACTGGCAGCTAATTGTTCAGGGTATGATAATAATACTGGCAGTGGGGCTCGATCAGATAAAGAAAAATTAGCGAATTTGAAAACGAGGTAAAGGCATATGGATGCGGCACAGATAAATGAGTATATCAAGCAAAACAGTGGGCGCTATCTGGATTTTTTAGCAAAGCTGATAAGTTTCGATACCTCCGTAATACGTCACGGAGAGGACGGCAGAGAGGGCGAAGCGCAGCAATGGCTGGCGGAATATCTGCAGCGGCTGGGCTTTGAGATAGACCTTTTTGAGCCGGACAATGAGCGGATGGAGAAGCACCCCGGCTTCAACAGCGGGCACAGCTATAAGGGCAGACCCTGCCTTGTGGCTACGCTCAAGGGCACGGGCGGAGGACGCTCCCTTATATTGAACGGTCATATGGATACTATGCCCGCGGGTGATATTGGTATATGGAGCACGGATCCCTGGGAAATGAAGGTGGCTGACGGCAATATATACGGATTGGGCGCGGACGATATGAAGGGCGGGCTTTCGGCGCTTGTGCTGGCCTGCGAAATGCTCATAAAAAATAATGAGCGACCCAAGGGCGATATTATAATAATGAGCGTTGTGGACGAGGAGGGTGGCGGTAACGGAACGCTGGCCTGCGTGGACAGGGGTTACCGCGCGGACGGCGCTATAATTGCCGAGGGAAGCCTGCTTGAGGTAATGGCGGCAAACAGGGGCGCGTGGCTGGCGCAAATAAGCGTTCAGGGTAAGCCTATACACGCTTCACTGCGCGGCTTCGGGCAAAACGCAATAGAGAAAACTGTTAAAATAATAAACTCTCTGCGTGAACTGGAAGCGAAGTGGATGACCACAAAAAGACATCCGCTGCTGGGCCCGCCCACTATAAATATAGGCTATATACAGGGTGGGGTTGCCGCGTCCACCGTGGCGGAGAGCTGCGTTTTGCGTTTTGATGTTGAATATTACCCTTCCGAAATTGACCGTTTTGGAAATCGCCTGAGCGTTGATAAAAATGATATTAAGCGTGAGGTGGAGGATTGGGTAAACATGATCGCGCAGGGCGACGAATGGCTTAAAAGCAACCCTGTGGTTTTTGAGTGGTATCAGGATTGCGCGCCTTTTGAGACGGAAACGGATAGTGAGCTTGTAATAAAGATGGCTGATTCCTGCGAGAAGATGGCGGGAAAGCGCGTGATATCTGGTATGACGGCTGGCTGCGACGCGCGGCACCTCACCGGCATAGCCAATGTGCCCACTGTTGTATGCGGGCCGGGCACTATACACAACGCGCACGTGGTGAACGAATATTTATCTGTTGAGCAGTATCTTTCGGCAATTGGAGTTTATGCCGATATGATACGGAGCTGGTCTAACGAATAGAGAGGGAGGTAAGTTATGAAAGAAAAGTTTAAGGTGTTATTTGTGGGGGAATCCTGGTTTTTCACGACAATAGAAACGAAGGGGTATGACCAGTTTACTATAGGCGGGTATGAAACGGAGATTGGCCGGGTGAAAAAGGTGATGGAGGATTATGCCGATATCACACATATGCCCGCGCACGAGGTGTTGCAGGGTTTTCCGCAGACCTTGGACGAGCTTAGCCAATATGATGCTGTGATGATAAGCGACGTGGGCGCAAACACATTTTTGCTGCATCCCGATACGTTTTTCCGCAGCAAAAAAACCGTAAACAGGCTGGACCTTATAGCCGATTACGTAAGGCAGGGTGGAACATTGGTTATGATGGGCGGATATATGACATTTCAGGGCATAGAGGCAAAGGGTAAATATCACGGTACTGTTATAGAAGAGATACTGCCAGTTGATATGCTTGCCTGCGATGATCGCGAGGAGCATCCTGAGGGCGCGGTCGTAAGGCTTTCTGAGCAGACGCATGATATGGTGAAGGATTTCCCCAAGGAATGGCCCGCAATGCTGGGTTACAACAAGCTAACAGCCAAGGCGGACGCCGAGGTTGTTGTGGAGTTTGCGGGTGACCCCATACTGGCGCTTCGCCGTGTGGGAAGGGGAAGCACCGTGGCCTGGGCAAGCGATTGCGCTCCGCACTGGCTACCGGAGGAGTTTTGCGAGTGGGAATATAACAAGCTGCTTTGGAAGCGCGTACTGGAATGGGCGGTGCAAGAATAGTTGGGAGAGAATATGGACGATTGGAAATGTATAAACGGAGCGAAGCTGCAAGTTGAAAACGGCATATATTCGCTGGAGGCAATACCGCAGAAGGATTATTATATAGACCCAGAAAGCGGTGCTGCAAGCGCGGATGCCGCCTTTGCCTACGTGGAGGTGGAGGGAGACTTTGTGGCGCGCGTAAGGCTTTGGCACGATTTCGAAAGCGTATATGACGCGGCGGTATTGTTTGCGCATATAAGTGAGGATAGGTGGCTAAAGACCTGCTTTGAAAAGACGGCGCAGGGCAGCAAAGCGGTGGTGACTACCGCCGCGAACGGCTTTGCGGACGATGCGGCGGGCGCGGAGGTGGAGCAGGATTTTGTGTGGCTGCAAATTGCACGCCGGAGCGATGCTTTTTCCGCGCATTATTCCTTCGATGGCGAAAATTACATATGGGCGCGCATATGCAGGCTGCCTGCGCAAAGCAAAATAAAGGTGGGCTTACTGGCACAGTCTCCGCTGGGCAAGGGTGGAAAACGCTTTTTCTCGGATTTTTCCTTACAGCAAAAGACTGTGGATCTGAGAAAAGGCGTATAAGCGATGTATAAACAATAGGCCTAAAAAGAATTTTTTGCAGCGGTAGGAATTGAAGTTGCTCGGGCATACTGATCTGTAAAAACGAAAAATGTGCAAATCTCCGTCGTCTTATATGAAGCGCGCGGCAGATTGGCACATTTTTTCCTATATCAGAATCGTGGTTTTATACTTTCTTAACATCTGTCCAATATTTTAGCGCACTCCCTTACAAATACCGCCAAAACTACACACAAACTACAATATTGCGTGTTACAATGAATCCGGAGGGTATTTTCATGAAGCAAATATTGATCGTGGAGGACGATCCGGATATACAGGAGCTGCTGCAAAATTTTCTGGTGGACGCGGGCTATGGCGTGGCTGTGGCGGCGGATGGGGTGGAGGCGCTTACCGTGTTTTCGCAGGGCGCGTTCGATCTGGTGCTGCTGGATATAATGCTGCCCAAGATAGACGGCTACGGCGTGTGCGAAATGATCCGGCAAAAGAGCGGCGTGCCCATCATTATAATCACCGCGCTGGATGGCGAGGAGCATGAAATAAAGGGTCTTGACCTTATGGCGGACGATTATGTCACGAAGCCTTTTTCCATGCAGGTGTTGCTGCGCCGGATCGCTTCGGTGCTGCGCCGCGCGGATGTGCCGCAGCGCGAGGGCGGCGTGATCGAATATAAGGAGATACGGGTGGAAATTGAGCGCCGCCACGTTACGGTATCGGGAAGGGCGGTGGACGTGACGCGTCGGGAGTTCGATATATTGTGCGAATTGCTTACGAATCAGGGATGTGTGCTGAGCCGCCAGTTGCTGCTGTCGCAATTGTGGCAGTACGATTTTTACGGAGACGACCGCGTGGTGGATACGCACATAAAAAACCTGCGCAAGAAGCTGGGCGTGAATTACATAGAAACCGTGAGAGGGGTGGGCTACCGCATTGATAAAGAGAATTAAAAACAGCCTGACGGCCAAGCTTTTTTTGATAACCATGCTGCTTTTGGCGCTGGTATGCGCGCTTACATACGGCTCCATTGCGCTCTTCATGCCCCTGTCTTATTCCTATCAAATATCAGGCGATATGGAAAGCCGCACGCAAAGGCTCATAGCCGATCTGACGAATGTGACGCTTGCGGAAAGCGGCCCTTTATTGGAGGCGTACATCAGGGAAACGGGCTCCGGCCTTACATTCAGAAACGGTGACGGCGATACCGTGAAAACGCCCGTGGGCACTACGATATATTACTATGATGATGGAGACGGTGTATCTTTAGCCGCGGATTTTCCTATTGAAGGGCGCACACCCTCGGGCTTTGGAATTGAGAGCACGGCCGACGTGACCGAAGCTGTAAATTACGGCACGAAAGTTTCCGTAATAGGTGACGGGGGAGACGAGGCGACCGTTGTAAGGGAGTACGCATTGAGTGGCGACGTTATAAATCTCAATTACCCCGTTAAGTTCGCTGGCGATGAGAACACATACGATCTTACCGTGACATACACAAACCAGCCTGTAAATCAGGCGGTGGAGGCGCTTTACAAAATAATGCCCTGGCTGATTCTGGCGGTGCTGGGCATCTCGGTGGCGGGCTCGCTCATATATTCGCGTTACGTCACGCGGCCCATAATAAAGATCAGCCGCTTATCCAAGAAGATGTCCGAGCTGGAATTCGACTGGCGCTGCGACGAGGGCAGGCAGGACGAGATAGGTGTGCTGGCGCATAGCCTGAACCAGCTTTCCGAAAGCCTGGATCGCACGTTGCAGGAGCTGCACGAATCCAACGCGGCGCTCAAGAGCGACATAGAGCGCGAGCGGCAGCTGGAGCAAAACCGCATGGCTTTTTTTGCGGCGGTATCGCACGAGCTAAAGACGCCCATCACGGTCATAAAGGGGCAGATAGAGGGCATGCTGGGCAATGTGGGCGCGTATAGCGATCGCGATAAATACCTGAACCGCGCGCTTTGCGTGACGGGTACGATGGAGGATATAGTGCAGGATATACTGGCGATATCGCGCATTGAGTCTAGCGGCTTCGAGCTTAAAAAAAGCGGTGTGGATATTGGCCTTCTGGTGCGTGACGCCTTGGCGACCCACGGCGAGCTGCTGGAGCAGCGCGGCCTGCGCCTTACTGCCGACATAGCGGACGGGCTGTTCGTTTCGGCCGAAAAAGCGCTGCTGGCCAAGGTGATCTCCAACCTCATAAGCAACGCCGCGTTTTATTCGCCAGTGGGTGAGCAGGTTTTCGTTAAGGCCTACGAGGCTGGGGGCAGGGTAGTGTTCGAGATAGAGAACACGGGCGTTAGCATACCCGAGGGGGAGCTTAAAAAACTGTTCGGCGCGTTTTACCGCGTGGAAAAATCCCGCAACCGCAAGACGGGCGGCACCGGATTGGGGCTTTACTTCGTTAAAATGATACTGGAAATGCACGGCGCGGACTACGCCATAAGAAACACGGCGGGCGGTGTTGAATTCACCTTTGAAATGGAAAAATGCTGAGGCAACACCGCGCAATTCGCGCAAACCGTAATCGCGCGCTTTTTTACGCAATGCTTCGTCCAAAATGCTCGAAATAGCTCTGCTATTCTTGCGCTTTTGTCCTTGCATAGCGTAAAAAATCATCACGATTCCGGTTACTCTCATTTGCGCGGTATTGCCCTAAACTTCATATAAATCACATAAAAAACACACGGCAGCCCCAAAACGGGCTGCTATTCTTTTCCCAAGAGAATTTTCACACGAAGGGGAAAAACACTATGAACATTTCTATTTCGAACATCGACATGGTCTATCCGTCGGGCAAAAAGGCGCTGTGCGGTATAAACGCCAGCATAGAAAGCCCCAGCCTCATAGGTCTTTTGGGGCCTAACGGCGCGGGCAAAACAACGCTGATGAAGCTGCTTGTGGCCGGGTTGCTGCCAAGCTCCGGCCAAATAACGCTGGATGGTCTGCCGCTCATAAAAAACGAGGGCAGGCTCAAATCTTCACTGGGTTATCTGCCCCAGCATTTCGGACTGTATGACGAGCTTACGGTGTGGCAGTTTTTGGACTATATGGCGGCGCTCAAGCAGATAAAGAACGCGAAGGGCGAGATAGCAGCCGCCCTGCGCGACGCGAGGCTGGAGACGCTTCAAAAAAAGCGCATCGGCACGCTTTCGGGAGGGCAGCGGCAGCGCGTGGGCATTGCGCAGGCACTCCTAGGAGATCCGGAATTTCTCATATTTGACGAGCCCACCGTGGGGCTTGACCCGGAGGAGCGCATAAACTTTCGCAATCTGTTTTCACGCACGGCGCGCGAGAAGATAGTGCTGCTTTCCACGCACATAATTGAGGATATACAGTCCATCTGCAACCGCATAATAGTGCTGAACCACGGCCGCATACTCTTCGACGGCGCGCCCGCAGAGCTTATAAGGCGAGCGCAGGGGCACGTGGGCACATTTGAGGAAACGCGGGGCGCGGCGGAGTTTGACGGAATGCAGATCACGGCGCGCGTAAACACGGCGCGCGGGGTGGCCTGCCGCGTGGTGGCGGACAGCCTGCCGGCCTTCGTGCACACAGCCGAGCCCACGCTGGAGGACGCGTATATGTATATGATTGGCAAGGAGGGTGCGGCGATATGAAGTATTTTGCGCTTGCGCGCGTGGAGGTGGGGCGCATCTTCCGCTCCCGTCAGGCGTGGATAATAATGATGATCGCCATTTTGTCGCCCTTGTGCGGCTATGGATTTTACACTCCGGTGTACCCTAGCACCGTTTCCGCCCGCCTTATAGCCAACCCCACGCTGGCGGGCGGCATGGTGGGTGCCATATTGTTCGCGCTGCTCACGCTGCTGGAGCTTGACAGGGTGCGTAAAAACGAAACGGAGGCGCTTACGGACGCAGTTGCCTCGCCCGTTATATTGAGCGCGGCGCGCGTTACTGGCGTGCTTTTCGCGGGCGCGGCGGCTTCGCTTTTGGCGATGATAATATATCTGCCATACACGGCGGTCTCCATGCCCAATATATTCTCTTTTATCGGCTATGTGCAAAGCTATATACTCTTCATGCTTTGCACCGCGCTTATGGGCATACTGGCGGCGGCGGCCTGCTACCAGATAATACGCCGCGTGGACGTGAGCTTTGCGATAGTGATTTTGCTGATAGTCTTGAGCATGAGCGGGCTGGTGGCGGAAAACTATCTGCTGCGCTGGGCGAACCCCGTGGTTCCCGACATGACGGACGATTTCAGCAACGCCCAGCTCTTCGGCATGACTGCATACAGCAGGCTGTTTTGGTTTTTGATATTGGGCGGAGCGTGGACATTTTCGCTGCTGTGCACGCGCAGATACGGCAGGGGCATCGCGGGTTCCTTCGCGCGAAACCTGCGCGGCGCGGGGGTTCCCGCCCTTTCAGCCCTGCTCATATTTTGCGGTTTGCTGGCTTATTCGGCTCAGCCCTATGTGGACCACAGCCCCTACGAGCCCACGGATACGGAATATTCCGCCAATGAGAGCGTGGGGCTGAAAAACACCAGGTTTGATGTGCGGCTGGATACCAAGGCGGGAACGCTGGCGGGCAGCGCTACATATAATGTACAAAACAAGAGCGGTGCGCCGCAGAAGGAATATTTTCTGCTGAACCCCGGCTACGCGGTGGCGGGGGTGACGGCAAACGGCGAGGCTGCCGTATTTACCGATCTGCAGGACGATGAAAACAACAAGAAGCGCATAGAGGTGGAGATACCTCCGGCCGATGATGTGAAGATCAAAATAAACTACGGCGGTATGCCCAGGATCTGGACCTTCCTCGCCGCCGCCATGATGGGGCCGCTTGTGAGTGACGATTATGTGGAGCTGAGAAATTCCAACCTTTTCCCATTGATGGCGGGCAGGCAGGAGGAGGCAGGCGACACAGAGGGGCTTATAACGCTGCCCGAAAACTTGACCGTGGTGCCCACGGGCGATACGGCCGAGCTTTTATCTCAAAATTCCGACGGCACGAAAACCTGGCGGGTGCGAAATGAGCTGCACACGATTGGCATATTCGCGGGAGATTACGTTATGGAGCGCATAGATGGCGAGATGCCCGTGGAATTTTATTACAGCAAAAAGCACCAATCCAGCATGGAGGGGCTGGGCGCGCGGGACGTGATGGAGCAGACCATAAAATATTGCACGGAGCATTTTGGGCGGTTGCCCTTCAGCACGGAGAGGCCGCTCAAGCTGGTGCAGGTCACCGCCTTTATGCACGGCGGGCAGGCCTTCGATAATTTCAGCACAATGGGCGAAACCTATTTCAGCGACGAAAATCTGGATGATCCGCAAAAGGGGGCTTCGAGCGCGGAGGTGCTTGCGCACGAGATAGCTCACCAGTGGTGGGGGCTAAGCACGCAGCTTACCGATATGGAGGAGGCCAACTGGTCGGACGAGGGCGTTACGGTATACGTGACCTACCGCATGGCGAAGGAGTTTTACGGGGAGGATTATGCCAAGCGCAACTATGTGGATATGTGGCAAAAATCCGTGGACAGCCGCAAGGCCAATTTTTACAACCGCCATCCCGAATACCTTGAAATATTGCCCGAGCAATACGCCTTCGATATTAGTTCGGCAAACGAGGGCGCGGGGCTTTATGACGAGGTACCCCTCAAGCTGCTCAAGGCGGAGGCGCTGGTGGGCGGCGAGGAAAAGATGGACGAGATACTTGCCGGGCTGTTCGAAAACGGCGGCACCGAAATGCCACCCTTCGTCACCTACAACGATTTTCTGAACGCTTGCGGACTCAGTAAGGAGGAGCTTGAACTTGACTAAATTATTTAAATACGAACTGCGCAGACTGCTGCTGAACAAGTTTTTCATAGGGCTGCTGGCGATAAGCTGTTTGTACGGGTGGCAGCTGCTTTCGGGCAGCGTGATATGGGGCACTGCGGATACGGCGCCCTTCTCCGGCTGGAGCTACGGTTCATTTATCACCGGTCTGCTGCCCATATTGCTTATAACGCTGCTTTTTTTCATCACCTTTCTCTATTCCAAAAACGAGAATATGGTGGCGGTGCTGGTGCGGGCGACGCCCACAAAACCTTCCGCTTACGTGGCCATGCGTATGTCGGCCATTGTGTGCGGGTTTGCGCTTATCTGCGCGGCGGTGATAGTGATAAGCCTGGTGTTCTATGCCGGTACGTTCAGGTTTACCGATTTTTCCGCCTTTGCGCTGCCCGCGCTGCTGGTGCTGCTGCCCGCCGCCCTGCTTACGCTGGGGCTGGGTATGCATGCCGGACAAACGCACCCGTGGCTCATATACGTGCTTATGGTGGCCATGCTGTTTATCGGCCGCATACCGCTGCCCTACAGCATAGACGTGCTGGGCGGAAGCTTTTTCTACATCATACCCTACAGCCTGCGCACCGATGTGCTGACCGAGCCTGGTTTTGCGGTGCCGCCCGAGGTTTGGGCGGGGCGGGCGATAATTGCGGTGGTGGGCGTTGTGCTGGTGGTTACGGCTTTGCGGCGCGGGAGGAGAGCCGGCGCGCGGTAGCGTATGGGCGCGAAACGCATTTGATATAATATATGCAAACAGGCAATTCGCCTTTTTCGGTGGCTTGCCTTTTTGTTTAGTTTGATATTGGAATATGCTTTTAGCCTGGGAAAAACACTTATGAAGTTGCGCTAAAATCTATAAGTTGGATAGCGGCTTTTGCAACTGTGTCAAGCATATATGTTTTGGAATAATCGGTTACGGGCAGGCGCTCCATTACGTTTATTTCCAGAAGAGACAATATGTATCCCAAATGCTCTATACAGCGCACTATGCCGTTTCCGGTACCCTTTGAAACGGCTGCTATCATTGCCTTTTTGCCGCTCAGCCAGTGATTGCCCGTTCGAAGGTCGCACCGCCTTATGCGATCCATCAGTGCCTTAAGGTGTTCGGGCATGTCGTGCCAGTATACCGGAGTAATAAAAATAAGCACATTGGCATCTTTCATTGCCGAATAGATCATCTGCATATCATCGTTTTTGACGCAATGCCCCTGCGGGCAAGCGCCCCAGCCCTGGCCGCAGGAATCGCACATTTCCAGATTTTTTTGGTAGATATTTAGTATATCCACCTCATGACCCGCAGAGCCGGCGGAGTGTTCTATATTTCCGGCAATACTTGAACAAACGCCATCCATACGGGGACTGCACATCAAAACTAAATTCTTCATAATGGCCTCCATTGTATAATATGTTTTTATGATATCGCTTAAATGACGAAAAGCAAGGAAACAAAAGAATAATACCACAAAAATTCAAATAATACAACAATAATGGTGTTGATATTTTTTTGAATAGTGTTATTATATTGATATATGCACTATATTTATAATTTTTGAGGTGGATTATGTTTGATTACCATATACATTCTGTTTTTTCGAGCGATTGCCAAAGCCGATTGAAAGATATTGTGGCATTTGCTTGCGCGGAAGATCTGCAGGAAATTTGTATTACAGACCATGTTGATTTTGACGAGTATTACAAAGAGAGCGGTATATTTGATATGGATGAATTTATAGCGGCTATAGACGAGATAAAGAGAAGTGGCTGTAAGGTTGGTGTTAAGTGTGGAATAGAACTGGGATTGAAGGATATTTATACGGCCGAGCTCATTGAAAAGCACATAGCGGGAAAGAGGCTGGATTTTATTATTGGTTCTGTGCACTGCACTGACGAAGGCGATCCTTATTTTACGGATTATTTTGAGGATATGTCCAGGGAGAAGGCATATTTGATGTATATAAGAGGGCTGGCCAAAAGATGTGTGACCACGACAAATTACGATGTTTTGGGGCATTTTAACTATCCGGCGAAAAATGCTCCGTACGTTGACCGGGCTATGCATGTTACCGATGCCACGGAGTATTTTGAATATATATTTGATTTTTTAGTTTCAAATAACATTGGAATAGAGATAAATACCTCGGTATATAAAACGAGGGAGGAAGCGCTGTGGGGGCTCGATGTGTTGGAAAAGTATGTTTCGTGCGGGGGCGAATTTGTTACGATAGGATCTGATGCACATTTGCCGCAAAATGTGGGATGGAGAAATAAAGAAGCCGTGGAGATGTCTAAGCAGGCGGGTATAAAATACATAGCCACCTTCACGGATCGCGTGCCCACATTCCACAAAATATGATTTTGTAAGAAAAAAGCCCAGCTAATGCGAGGCTTTTCGGTTTGGAATTAGAATCAAGCGTCCGTTGTCTCTTCAGCGAAGCAAATATCTATGGCGCCACCATACTTTGCGGCAATACGGTCTTTGCCTATACTGTCTGTAACAATAAGGTCTATGTCATCAAGATCACACACCTTTATTAATGTCACTATGTCGAATTTACTGCTGTCGGCCAACACTATTTTCTGCTGGGCGGCCTTCAAAAACATTTGCATCATCTCCACGCCGTCGTAGAAGGTCTCCGTAAAGCCGTCCTGTATTGAGATACCGCCAATTCCAACAAAGGCAGTATCTATATTCAATTGATTTATAACATTTTTTGCGTTTTCACCAAAGCAACCTCGCTCTTCCTGATTGTAAAATCCACCGCAGAATATTATCTTGAAATGCGGTATTTCGCCTATTGCATACAATACATCCGCAGAATTTGTTACTATCGTGAGCTTGTTAAAATGATCCTTCAATTTTTTCGCCAGTGCAAGGCAGGTTGTAGAGCAGTCCAGCGAAATCGACTGCCCGTTTGATATGTATTGAAGGGCGGCGTTTGCTATCTGATTTTTTTGCTCATATTTTTCCGTCAGGCGCCCCTTGAATGATGCTTGCATAGTGTCGAACTTCACCCTTGAGGCACCTCCGTGCACGCGTATGATACGCCCCTCTTTTTCGAGGTTTTCCAGATCGCGCCGCACGGTCTCGCAGGAAACATCCAGTATATTTGACAACTGGGTGACCTTCACAGTTCTTTGTTTCTGCAAAATATCACATATCACCTTATAGCGTTCGTTAGCAAGCATGCCTTACACCTCACAATCAAATTGATAAGTATACCTTCATTTAATATAATACAAAATGTTTTACAAGTTTGCAAGGCAATCTTTGCAATATATCAGAAAAACAATGACCGTATATATGGTAATAACGATAAATACAACATAAAAACAATAAAAAACAAAAAATAATAACATTATTTTTGTTGACTTACATGCTGAGTGATGTTATTATAGCAGTGAAAAGACGATCATATAATTCTTGACAGTGGGATTTGCTTTGATAAAGGCTGCGAATACACCCAAAACAGTCAGAAAAAGCCAAAGTAAACAGGCGAATACAATAAATTCCAATATAATATACAATGTGCAATTTGTGGGTCTACACTCTTATTTTGTATAGCTATGTTTTGCGAACCCAATAGTTCGTAATATAAATTATTTTAGGAGGAAGAGAAATGAAAAAAGGTATAGTAGTTGTGGTTGCTGTGGCTCTATTGCTTGTACTGGTATTTACGGCTTGCGCGGCACCTAGCGCACCGCAGGCTTCGGCGAGCGAGCCGGCAGCGCAAAAACAGGAAAGCACGCCCGAGAGTGCGGCTCCCGAGCCTGCTAAAGAAGCGGCGGCAGGTAGTGAGCAGCCGGCGGCAGGCGGCGTGAAGGGCGTTGACGTTCCCATTGAGATATTGGGAATAGTTTTGTCTATGGATCACACATTCCAGCAACAGATGGCCGCGGGGTGGAGTTTGCCAATAGAATATAACGGTAAAGAAGTATTGGTGAATGTGAGCACCGAGGACGCGCAGGGGAATATAGAAAAAGAGCTGGAGATAACCGAGACGTATATAAAGAAGGGCATAGACGCATGGATGGGCTACCCGCTTAACAGCAGCGCTATGGAGAGCGTGGCAAAAGAGATGGCTGACAAGGGCATTTTCATGCTGACAGAGGGAAACAATATGCCTCACGAAACGATGGGCATGGTGACGGATGAGCGCGACGGCGGACTGCTGGGCGGAGAGATGTTTGTGGAATGGTGGAAAGCCAACAGGCCGAACGAGACGCCAAACATACTGGTTTTGGACGATCCGACCTCTGAAGCCTTCCAACGCAAGCCGGATGCGTTCGTTGAATATGTGACGGAAAAAATGCCGGAGGCGGTGATAGTCGGTCAGCAGGATGCGGACATGGAGGTTGAAAAGGCTACAGATATAGTATCCACATTCATTTTGAGTAATCCGGAGATGAATTTCGTTTTCTGCGGCGTGGATTCAAATGTTATTGGCGCGATGGCGGCAATTGAGGCGTCGGGCAGAACGGACATAGCCGTTGCGGGCTGCGGCGGCGAGGACAATATCCTTCCATATCTGTATCAGCCGCTTACCGAGGATAAAGGCGGATTTGCCTTTGAGGTTGCTTATGGAAAGAGTGCTATAGAGCTTGGCTACCGCATGCTTACGGGCGCGGTGCAGCTTGTTATGGATCCCGATAATGCGGACTATAATATAATCGACCTGGGATTCTTGGCTCTTACCAGAGACAATGTGGACGAGTACGTTGCGGATAAGAATGAGTGGCTTGAAAAGGCCGGTTATGAAACGTTGAGCTTTAACTAAAAAACAAAGGCTGTGTATGCCGGCGCAAAAGCCGGTATACACAGCAATAACTTAATTGATATCAATTTTCATCCAAAGGCTTATATCAAAATATTTTTACCGTATTAATAATTCCATATAAAAAGAGGAAAAAGAGATGGCAAATAATATCAGTCCGCTACTGGAGCTGAAAAATATATCAAAGTCATTTGCTACGAATCATGTTCTCAAGGATATAAACTTCTCCGTGGAAGCGGGAGAGGTGCGTGCTCTGGTGGGAGAAAATGGGGCGGGCAAAAGCACAATGATAAAAATAATTGCGGGAGCCAGCAAGCCAAACGGCGGCAGCATTTCAATATGTGGTGAGATCGTAAATATAAACAGCCCCAAAGAAGGCATAGAAAAGGGCATATCGGTGATCTATCAAGAGCTGGATCTTATACCCGAGCTTACCGTGATGGAAAATATGTTTTTGGGGGTAGAGAAAAAAAGCAAAAGAGGCATACTGGATAAGAATTTGATGAATGAAATGGTGGAGGATTATTTTAAAAAGGTTAACCTGAGTATACTTCCCAGGTCTAAGGTGGGTGAGTTGCCAATAGCCTCGCAGCAGATGGTGGCTATTGGCAAAGCTATGATGCACGACACAAAAATACTCATTATGGACGAACCTTCGTCTTCGCTCACAAATAAAGAGCTGGATGTGCTGTTTGAGCAGATACGTATACTTAAAGAGAAAAAGATAACAGTGATATATATTTCGCATCGGCTGGAGGAAATATTTGAAATATGCGATTCTGTCACCGTGCTGCGTGACGGCATGATGATCTCCAGCAAAAAAGTATCTGAGATATCCAGAAAAGAAGTAATAGAGCTCATGATAGGCAAAAAGGTAAGCGAAAACAGGCTGAACCTTAGAAACGATTATGATGCGCCCGACATACTCGAGGTGGAAAATCTGAATCTGTCGGGTATACTGGAGAACGTTTCGTTCAGTGTGAAAAAGGGAGAGATATACGGAATACTGGGGCTGGTGGGCTCAGGTGCGGCGGAGCTTGGAAAGGCGCTGTACGGAACGCGCAGGAGCATGACGGGAGATATTCTTATAAACGGCGAAAAACGGTCTATAAGATCGCCCAATGATGCCCTTGAAGATTCCATATCCTATGTAACGGATGAGCGGCGTGCGCTGGGTTTGTTCATGGAGCTGGACGTGGAGCAGAACGCGGTGGTAACTTCGGTCAAGAAATTTCAAGCCGGAGCGCTCAAATTGATCGATCATAAAAAGACCAAGGCCGTTTTTATGGAATATGTGGACAGATTCAATATAAAAATTACGGACAGGAGCCAGAAGGTGCAGTTTTTGAGCGGCGGAAACCAGCAGAAGATACTGCTTGCGAGATCGCTCATGTCTGATGCTGACATAATGATACTCAGCAGCCCCACAAAGGGCATAGACGTGGGTTCAAAATTTGAGATATATCAAATATTGCTGGATTGCGCCAAGCAGGGAAAGACGGTGATAGCGATTTCGCAGGAAATACCCGAATTGGTACAGATATGCGACAGGATACTAATGCTGAAACGCGGGCGGGTGTTTAAAGAATACAGCGGCTTGGATATATCGGAAACATTGATATACCACGAACTGTTGGCTCAATAGGAGAGAAGTCATGAAGCGAGAGAATATAGTTGAGACTAAACAAGCATTTTGGAAAAGCAAGGGTTTTGGCACCATACTTGTATTCGTGGGGTTGTGTGTAGTATTTTCGTTGATGTCCAATACATTTTTGACGGTGGACAATCTGCTGAATATATTATTGCAGGTGTCCGGCCTGATAATAATTTCGATGGGCATGACGTGGGTAATCATAACCGGAGGCATAGACCTTTCGGTGGGCGCGTCAATGGGGCTTTGCGGCGTGGTTGCGGCAATGCTTATGAAAAATGCGGGCGCTCCTGTGGGGGGTGCCTTTGTTGTGAGCATATTGATAGGCGGCGCGGTAGGGCTGATGAACGGCATCAACATCACCAAGGTTAAGATACCTCCGCTGCTGGCGACGATAGGAATGTCCACGGCTATACGCGGGCTGGCGTTTATAATCTGCAATGGGGCAACCATCTTTGGGCTGCCGGAGGATTTTAAGTTCATAGGGCGCGGCTATGTGGGAATAGTGCCGGTGCCAGTGATAATAGCTTTGATAGTTATAGCGATATTTGTGTTCGTGCAGCAAAAGACGGCATTTTCGTTAAGAACCTACGCCATAGGCGGCAACGATAAAGCGGCCTATCTGTCCGGCATAAAAACACAAAAGCATTTGATAATAATATATATAATTGTGGGTCTGCTGGCCGGACTGGCCGCCTTTATAAATTCATCCAGGCTGGGCGTGGGAATAGCGTCCGCTGGTGAAACTATGGATTTTGATGTTGTAACGGCTGTTGTTTTGGGCGGCACCAGCATTGCCGGCGGCAGTGGTAAAGTGCAAAAAACCGTGCTGGGTTGCCTTATAATTGGCGTTATTTCGAATGGCATGATGATACTTAACGTGCACAGCTTTGCACAACAACTTGCCAAGGGATTGATATTGTTGGTGGCAATAGGCGCGGACACCATAAGAAATAAAAAAGAAATCTAATTATGTGAAAGGGGTCAAACATGAAATTATTGATTCACGGATGCGGGTATATTGGAGAGGTCCACTTGAGATCCATATTGAATTTCAAGCTTTGCGAGGTTGCTATATGTGAAATAAATGGGGAAAGGCTGGATGTCGTAGCACAAAAGTATGGCGTAGAAGAAAAATACAACTCGTTGGAGGAGGCACTCCAAAACGATTTTGACGGCGTAATAATATGTACTCCCAACTTTACCCATAAAGAGGATGTGGAGAAATGCGTTATGGCCGGTCTTGATGTTATGTTGGAAAAGCCCATGAGCGAGAGCTTGGCATCCAGCGAGGCTATGAAGGAGCTTTGCGAAAAGCATGGAAAGTTTGCCTTCGTGGCCTACTGCCTGCGCTTTGCGAAGCCGTATCAGATGATAAAAAATATGATAACGGAAGGTAGACTGGGTAAGGTTTTTGGAATAAGAGCCTCGGTGGCCGGCAAAAAGGCCATAACGGACGCAAAGACCGATTACAGAACAAAAAGGGAGCTCGGGGGCGGCGTTATAAGCGATTTTTCGCACGAGATAGACTATTCTCTGTGGTTTGGTGGCAAGGCCGTAAAAAGCGTGAAGTGCTTTGGATCAAAAGCGGTGCATAAGGATTGGGACGTGCTTGATACTGCCGAGCTGCTGATATCCTGCGAGGATGATCTGAATATATCTGTGCACATGGATTTTTTGCAGCCCTACTTTGGCCGCTCTATAGAGGTTTATGGCACCGGCGGCGCTATAAGATGGCGGGACAACGAAAACATCAAGTTTTTTGATGCAGCGAAGGATGAGTGGATAGAGCTGGATTCCGGTATAGATTGGGATCATGTGTATAGGGATGAAATAGTGCATTATTTGGATTGCCTGAGGCTGGGCAAAAGGCCAATAATAGACGAGGCCGGCGGCCTTGAGACATTTAGAGTTATAGACAGCTGCGTCAAAGACGCGGAAAAAGGAATATTTTAATTTAGGAGGATACAAAAATGTCAGCAAATACAGGAAAACAGGTTAGGATGAATCGCATGTTCGATAAAACGGGGACGTGCATAATGTTCGCGGGTTGTCACCAGATGACGAGCAAGGATATATATCCCGGTCAGTTTGATGTGGTGACCGCGTGTGATTTGGCAATGAAGGGCGGCGCGACCTGTCTCAACATTGGAAAGGGTATGACCAAGAGGGTGGTGGATGTTTTGCTGCCCGAGGTATCGGTAGTAAATTACCTGCCGGTCTATCCCGCGTATAGTAAGGTGGACCCTTATGAGATGATAGTTACGAGCACGGTGGAGGAGGCTGTCATAAACGGTGTGGACGGTCTGGTTTTGCCGGTGGATCTCTATTCGGAAAAGGCGAGCGCCGCTATGCGTGTTATTGAAAGCTACGTGAGGGAGTGCGACAAATATGGTTTGATATTTGTTGTGGAAGCGGAATACCCCACGTTTTACGACACGAATGATGATAACGTAAGAAAGTATGGCTCAGAATACCTTATGTTCTCCGGCAGGATATGCTCTGAGCTGGGAGTTGACGTAATTTCTACCAACTATACGAACGATCCGGATTCGTTTGCGAGGATAATAGACTATGTGAAAATGCCCGTGCTCATAAACGGCGGCACAAAGGTACCGGAACGGGAGTTCCTCCAAATGGTAGATACGGTTGCGCAGGTGGGCGCTAGGGGTTGCCTTATAGGAAGAAATATATCAGAGGCAAAAAACCCCATAAATATGACAAGGGCGATAGGGGATATACTCAGATATAAGATATCCGGAGAGGAAGCATACGAAAAATACATAGTGGAGTAAAAAGTTATGCCGAATGCGGGGCGGCGCAGGTTTGCAAGCCCCGCAAGAAGCTGAGGGGAGGTTTTTGACATGGATAGTTACTTTGTAGGAATAGATATAGGCTGTGGCGGCGCAAAAGCTTGCATTGTGGACGCGGAGGGAAGGACGATAGGCTACGGATTTGCCGAGCACACCATAACGGTCTCGCACTCTTCTGCCTGGTCTGAGACGGATCCAAATGAGTATTGGAAAAATATATACTGTATCATAAAAAGGATAGTCACGGAAAAAAATCTGGATGTTTCCAAGGTGAGGGGAGTTAGCGTATCATCGGCTGTGCCCGCCATAGTGATGATAGATAAGGACGGCAACACTATAAACAAGGCATATAATTTCTTGGATAACCGTGCCAAGGATGTGGTTAAGCAGCTCAAAGAGAATATAGGCGCGCGCGCCTGCTTTGAGATAAGCGCGTACAATATTGACGAACAATCTATATGTACCAGCCTTTTATGGGAAAAACAAAACAGGCCGCAGGATTATAAGAGGATAGATAAGGTATTATCGCCCGATGGTTATGTTACATATAAGCTGAGCGGAATGATCTGCGCAAACTACTCTGTGGGGACATTTTTCGGAACGATATTCGATATAAGAAAAAAGTGCTACGACGCGGCGATGTGCGACAAGCTGGGCGTTGATATGGCACATTTGCCGGAGCTCCGTCCCTGCGAGGAAATAATAGGTTGTGTAACAAAAGAAGCCGCCGGGCTTACAGGGCTAAAGGAGGGTACGCCCGTTATCGCGGGTACGGTGGACGCCTTTGCCGGTTGGCTGGCAGGAGGCGCTACGGAGCCGGGCGAGACTCAAATAAACCTGGGGACGGCTGCCGTGCTGGGCGTGGTGTTAGGCGCTCCCACATTTTTGAACAATATATGGAACTGCATATATCCCGTGGATTCCAGGAACAATTACGTGATCTTTTCCACCACCACTACGGGCGGGTATGTCATGCGGCATCTGCGAAACAATTTTTCGAATTACGAAAAATTTATAGAAAGCACGGGCGGTTACGATTCCTATGACCTGCTGAATCTGGACGCCGAAAAGATACCGCCGGGCGCAAATGGATTGCTTACGCTACCATACTTTATGGGAGCTAGAATACCCGAGTTCAACATAAATGCCTGCGGAACGGTGTTTGGCTGGGGAATGAACACCACAAAAGGTCACCTTATACGCTCCATGATGGAGGGCGTGGCGTTTTCGGCATTCAGGCAATATGAAGAAATATTGGCTCAGGGTGTATCAACAAAGGGGCCTATAGTGATGAACGAAGGCGGCGCAAAGAGCAGGCTGTGGCGCAGGATATTCACCGATATTTTTGGTCATCCGACCGTCATGCTAAAAAACAGAACGGGCGCGCCTTATGGTAATGCCATATTGGCGGGGGTTTCCACCGGATACCTCAAGGATTTTTCCGTGGCAAAGGAATGGGCGGAATATGTGGATTATCTGGAGCCAAACGATGCGGATCATGATATGTATATGGACTACTATAAATTGTTTTGTTCAATCTATGATAGTTTGCAGCAAAACTATGATATGCACTCGGAATTGATTAAAAAATACGGTTGAAATGCTGGTGATGATATGATAGCTGATTTTGAGATCCGGTCAACGGATATGAAGCAGTATTATGAAGAATTTGAAGGGCGGCTACCACAAACCATTATTGACAGCCATGTCCATATATGGTCTAAGGATTGTGTCAAAATTTCGAGGGAAGATTATGCGGAGCATAAAAAGTATAAGCCGTGGACGGATTTTGATTATATGCCCGAGTTTACCATCGACGATTTTAACATTTGCGCAAAGCAGGCGTTCCCCACGAAAAAAGTAAGGCCAATCGTCTTTGGATCGCCGTTCAGGGAAATAGACATTGACAAGGTGAATGGGTATGTGATGGAGGACGCGCACACCAACGGGGAGAGCTTTTATTACATACCCGGCCAATACGAAGACATACCGCAAGCATCTAAGGAGCGGGGGCTTGCCGGCGCCAGAGGCTTTTTGGGCTTGAAGCCCTACCCAGATGTTCCTGTGGTTGCGGGCAGGGAGTGCGGTATTTATGACATGCTGAACGAATCGGCCTTCGAATTTGCGGATGAAAACGGGCTGTTTGTTGTATTGCACATACCCAGAAGGGGCCGGCTGCATGACAAAGATAACGTGCGGGAGCTAAAGGAGTGCATAGAAAAATACAAAAGTATCAAGTTTATAATGGCTCATGTGGGGCGGGCGTTTTGCTATTATGATGTTGAGGGAACAATAGATTTTTTGATATCTTATGAAAACGTATATTTTGATACCGCGCTCATAAACAACCGGGCGGTGATGGAGTATCTGCTAAGGCGGGTGGACAGCAAAAGAGTGTTGTTTGGGTCGGATGCTCCGCTGGCCTTTTGCCGCGGAAAGGACGTGGAAATAAACAACCAACATTTTTACGTAAGCGAAAAGCCTGTGCCCTGGGGTATAGGGCCGCTGGAAAAGCATTCGGTAAGCCTGACGTTTTATATTTATGAGGAAATAAGAGCGATATTGTACGCGACCAAAAACGTTTATGGCAGCAACGAAACAACGCATTTGGAGGATATATTTTACAGAAATGCCGAAAGAATGTTTTACTCCTGATATGTAGTTTTTATAATGGACAGCGCGAAACGTATATTGAAGCGGAAGTGGTTTTTAAAAGGGGCTGTATGTATAAAATCGGCTCCTTTTTTATGTTGTGCCAAGATACGGAAACAAAGTTCCGATATATTGCCAAATTATAAAAAGCAATTTTTATGAATAAATCGGCAAGTTTTATCAGTGACTTGGCGCGGAGCGTATTATATAATGCAACCAGATCACGATTTATTGAGGAATTCCGAAAACACAATAAAATAATGGGAGAAATATCATGCAAACAATTAAGGCAAACCCTAAAATAGGTTTGATGGCTGTTGGCTGTCATGGATATTGGGGGCAATTTCCTGGAATCAGGGATTATTTGGAAAGCAAACACAAGGAGCTATACAAAAAATTTGTGGGAGCGGAGCTTATATGTGCGGGCATTGTGGATACGGCGGAAAGCTCAAAAGAGGCGGGGCTTATGTTTGCCGCAAACGATGTGGATATAGTTTTTTGTCAGGCGATGACCTATTCGCCCTCTGATACTATCGTTCCGGCCGTGCAGAATTTGAATGTTCCTGTGATACTGCTGAATATTCAGGAGAGCGAGGTGCTGGAGCTGGAGAATGTAGCAACTCTGGAGGATTGGCTGGGGCATGGCTGCACCTGTGCCGGGCTGGCGGAGCTGTCCGCAATGCTGAACAGGTATGAAAAAACATTCGATATCATAACCGGTTTTTTGAACGGCGACGCTACCGTTGATGAGGAAATTGCGAAGTGGATAAGCGTGGCGGCGGTCAGAAGGCGAATGAAAACACACAATATAGGGCTGCTGGGAAGGCAATATCCCGGAATGATGGATCTTTATGTGGATGAAAATGCCATAATGAAAAAGTTCGGCATGATGACGAAGTTTTTGATGTGGGAGGAGGTGCTCCGGCTTTCACAAGAGATTTCGGCGGCGGAAAAAGCGGAATATGAGCTGTTGGTGAGAGACACCTTCGAAATACCTGCGGATATATCGCGAGGCGACATAGAAAACATCGCAGTTATGTATGGCGCCTACCGCAAGCTGGCGGACAAATATTCTCTGGCGATATTGGCAAACCATTTTGAACGCGAAACTACGCCCGGGGAGGAGAACCTTATGGCTGCGCTAAACCCGGCGCACACGATCTTGCAAAAAAACGGTATGGCCTGTACTGTGGAGGGAGATATAAAGGGCGCGATAGCCATGCTGATATTGAAAACCATAGCGGGAAGCGCAAATCTTACAGAGCTGTATTCAATGGATTTCAAGGACGATATATGCCTGATAGGCCACAGCGGGGCTTCCGATCCGGCAATAGCGGCAGCAAAGCCGGTGCTGAAGATGGCCACTATGTTTCATGGAAAATCCGGCAAGGGATATACCACCCAGGTAGTGCCGGATGAAGGGCCGCTTACAATGCTGGCGCTCACCATGCGCGCGAATGGTGAATTTAAGATGATAGCCGCCGAGGGAAGGGTGGAGAATGGCGCGGTTTTGCAGCTTGGCGATACTAACAGCCGCGTCAGGTTTGGTATGCCGATGCGGGATTTCGTTAACGAATGGAGTGCTCACGGGCCGTCGCACCACGGCGTTATGGGCAAGGGGCACCACATAGAAACGCTGGAAGCCGTGGCCAAGATGCTTGATATAGAGCTTGAAGTAGTGGCCAGACACAAATAAAGGGAGAGTGTATGCAGGATTATGAATTGAACATCAAAAGCGAATCGCTGTGGCTGGTGGCCACGCCCACGAACATGGCGAAGCAGTTTCCATTTTATTTGCTGGAGGCGGGTCTGTTTATAGCAGGGCCGAGGTATTTCACAAGGCGTAACGGCATGGAGATGTTTTTGCTCATAGAGACTATATCGGGCGAAGGCGAGCTTGTGTATGGAGGGGAGATATATACGCTAACGGCAAATTCGGCGATAATGTTTTCCAGCGTGGAAGAGCATATATACAGGACGAAATCCAACGAGCCTTGGAAATTCAGGTGGATACAGTTCGCGGGCTGCGTGGCCGATCTTTATGAGCTGCTTTTGTACCCCGAAAGGCTGACAGTTTACAGCAACATAAACCACGCGGAGCTCAAACCAATATTCGATCAGATATGTAAGTATTGCAGCAGGAACGACGCGTACAGCAATGCCAGGATGTCCTCGCTGATAACGCAGTATATAACGGAAATACTGTGCACCAGATTCATAGGCAGCAAGGCAAATTCGGATATAGACAAAAAGCTGGCCGAGGTGCGCGAATATATGAAGTGCAACATAGAAAAGAAAATAAGCGTGGAGGAGCTTGCTGATATGGTGCATATCTCCAAATATTATTTCCTACGGATATTCAAAAGCAAGATAGGCAGCTCGCCGCACGAATACCTTGTGAATCTGCGCATAAATAAAACCAAAGAACTGCTCATAAACACAAATTATACGCTTGAGACGATTGCCGGAGTGGCGGGATTCAGCGATAGCAGAAGCCTTATAATGAGCTTTAAAAAAAATACGGGCATGTCTCCGGGAAGGTACCGTTCTTATTATAAAGGGGATTGATATGGGTGCATTTTGCCCGTGGCGCTTTGCAGGGTGTGAATATTTGCCATAAGCCATAATGGCAATTTTAAAGATATATATAGCAACTTTTGAGTGTGACACTGCGGACGCGGGCGAATATAATCCATACTATAGTTAAAGAATATCTCTCAACACATAGTTATTTTAAAAAATTGAGCCATGTTACTTTGTGATGGTTGTGGTTTGATTTGTTCCCAAATAAATGAAGCAAGGTGGAAAAATTGATATGCAAAGCAAAGACGATAAAATAGTAACGGCCAGAATTGGCCTTTATACGGCGGGCCTCAAGGCCTACTGGCCGCAGTTTGAAGGATTGCACGACAGGATAGTGGATTATGGCCGCGCAATAGAACAAAAAATTGCCGAATACGCGGATGTGTATAATTTTGGATTGCTGGATAATGAAGAGGACGCGAGGAGAGCGGGCGAATATTTTAATGAGAACAACGTAGATATAATTTTTTGTCACTGCGGCACATATTTTTGCAGCTCTGCCGTTATAGCTGTGCACCAGACCTGCAAGGCGGATGTTATAGTGTTGAATCTGCAGCCTACAGAGCAGATGAATTATGCGCAAACGGATACGGGTGAATGGCTGGCACACTGCGGCGCTTGCCCGGCACCCGAGATATGCAATGCGCTGGAGCGCTGCGGAATAGGCTTTAAGGTGATAAATGGATTGCTGGGGCTGGATGAAACGCCGCAAATATCCAAAACGGACGAGCGTACGGCGGCCCATCCCTCGGCCACGCGCGTTTGGAGGCAGGTACGCGAGTGGGTTATGGCGGCCACTGTTCGCCGTACGCTGCGCTATTCAAGATTTGGCTTTTTGGGCGGGAACTATTGCGGCATGATGGATCTATACAATGATTTCACAACATTTCAATACCAGACGGGAGCGCATGTGGAGCTGCTTGAAATGTGCGATCTGAAGCAGTGTCTGGATGAGGTGACGGAGGCCGAAATAGAGCGGACGAAGCAGACAATACGAGATTTCTTTGAGATATCGGGAGATTCGCCCTCCGACCCCATAGCCAAAAAGCCCACGGAGGAGCAAATAGGTTGGTCTGCCAGGGTGGCGGCGGCGCAGCAGCGTATGGTGCGAAAATACGGCTTGAACGCGCTGGCCTACTACTACCACGGACGGGATGATAACGAATACGAACGGATACAGGGCGGCTTTATAGTCGGGCATTCGCTGCTTACGGCGCAGGGTGTGCCTTGCGCGGGGGAGGGCGATCTCAAAACGGCGTTGGCTATGAAAATATGCGATACGCTGGGTGTGGGCGGTAGCTATTGCGAAATAGTAGCGGCGGATTACAAGCACGATACCATGATATTGGGTCATGACGGCCCCTTCCACATTTCAATATCGGACGGAAAACCTGTACTGCGCGGCATGGGCGTATATCACGGCAAGCGCGGCACGGGCATATCCGTGGAGGCGCGGGTGATAACCGGGCCGGTCACGAATGTGGGAATAACGCAGACTAATGCGGACGCGGGGCTGAAAATGATAATAAGTGAGGGCACGGCGCAGCGCCACCCCATACTTACGATAGGGAACACACAGACGCATATAAAATTCGATACCGATGTGGATTCTTATATGGATAAATGGTTTGTTGAAGCTCCTACTCACCATTTTGCAATGTCTGTGGGTCACAACAAGAGCTTGTTTGAAAAAGTGGCAAAGCTTATGGGAATAGCTTATGTGATTTTATAAAGGGAACATAAATATTGGGAGGTAAGAAGTGATGAAATGCAATAAGTCTAGAGTAGGAAGATGTTTGGTAGCACTGTTTGTGATCACGGTTATGCTTGCTTTTGCAGGATGCTCCGGCGGGGATATACTGAGCGTGGATGGTGGTGGGGGAGACAAGGCGACCGAGACCGAGCCGCAGAGCGCGCAAAGCGAAGCGCCCAAGGCCGAAACACCCGCGCAGGCTTCGGATGAGGGCGGAGCGAGCACGGAACCGGCGGCGGAAAAGCCGGCGACCTCGGGAGGCGCGACTTCGGCAACGGGGCTTCGAGTGAAACCGGATGGCAAGCTCAAGATTGCCTACATGGTGGACGGGCTGTTCAACGATTCTTCGCAGCGCCACTGGCAGCAGGTGCAAAACGAGTGTGAAGCGCGCGGCTGGGAGCTGGTTTCGGATACGAACGTAAGCGGAAATTACGAGGCCGACCCCACGAGAAACGCCTTCATAAATATGATGAACCAAGACCCGGACGCAATAGTTATATCCTATCTTGACATACCCCCCATTGCCGATCTGTGCGTAGAGGCCCACAATAAGGGAATAGGCGTGTACTGCGTGGGTACGGATCTTTCGGAGGGCATAATGCTGAACGTACTTTCCGAGAACACCGTTATAGGCGCGAAGGTAATGAGCTATGCCATGCAGAGGCTGAACGGCAGTGCGGACACGGTAGGCTTTATGGATCTGTGGATGACGCGCGGCATAAGGCGCGACGTGGTAGCCGCCGCGATTGCGGAGGACGCGGGCTATGATGTGCAGGAGACAGTGCACCATGCCGTAACGCCCGACGGTTTTACGGATGAAATGTTCAACGTTGCCACAAACTGGCTGCAAAAATATGGAGACAAGATGGACTTTATATGGGCCTGCTGGGACGGCGGCGGAATAACGCTGGCGCAGGCTATGGTGGCGGCGGGATACACGGCCGATGATATGTTCACTGTGGGTATGGATGGCGGCACGCAGGCATGGGCGTATATACGCTCGGGAGAGATACCCTTTGTGGCCTCGCTGGCAGAGCCTTTCGAATACCAGGTGCACATATGCTTTGAGGGCATAGAGCAGCTGCAGGTGCAGGGGATGTCACCCGGAGACAAGGGCTGCATAGTTCCCGAAAGCGGTTCTTATTCCACCGACGGCATGACGGTGATGGTGGACAAAACGAACGTGCCCGAGGTGGGCTCAAACATACACGCGCTGTTCAACTATTACGGCGGAGACCCGGAAGATCCCGAAGCTTGGTACAACAAGGGCAATATATACAAGGTGGCGGAGTATTCAGGAGAGGATCAGGGCTGAATCTAACGTACAAAGAGCCGGGCGTCCTGCGTCCGGCTCGAAAATATAGCAGTATCCAGAGGTGTTTTATATGTTGGATGAAATAATGTTGGAAACCAGAGGCTTGACCAAGGAGTTTCCGGGCGTGGTGGCAAACCAGGATCTTGATTTGAAGATCAAAAAGGGCGAGGTGCGCGCCATAATGGGCGAGAACGGTGCGGGCAAAAGCACGCTGTGCAACATGCTTACGGGAATACTGCCGCCCACGCGGGGGGAAATATATTTCGAGGGCAAAAAGTGCGATTTTTCGCACCCGCATGACGCTATAAAATGCGGCATAAGAATGGTGTATCAGGAGCGTAATCTCATAGAATATCTCACGGGCGCGCAGAGTATATGCCTTGGCCTGGAGGATCGCAAAAAAAGGTTTTTCGTGGACGAGAAGAAGATGCATGCCCGCGCGGTGAGTATACGCGACGAGGTGGAGGCAAAGCTGCCGCTTGATGTGCCCGTGGAGGAGCTTACGCCCGCGCAGCAGCAGATGGTGGAGATATTGAGGGCGGTAGAGCACGAGCCCAAGATGCTTATATTGGACGAGCCCACGGCCGCGCTAGGGAATGAGGAAGTCGAGATACTTTTCAAGGTGATACGCAAGCTCAAAGCGAGTGGAGTGGCGGTGATAATAATAACCCACAAGCTGGACGAGGTTTTCGAAATAGCGGACACGATATCCATATTGCGCAACGGCAGGCATGTGGCCACGGCCAACAACGGTGAGATAGATCGCATGGAGGCGGTGAAAATGATGCTGGGGCGAGACGTTTCCAGCCAGTATCCGCAGGTGGTGAATACTTCGAAGGACGAGACCGTGCTGGAGATGCAAAATGTACGCGACGCTACAGGCAGGCTGAAAAAGGTTGACTTAAGCATAAAGCGCGGCGAGGTGGTAGGCATATATGGTCTTTTGGGTTCGGGAAGAACGGAACTGCTGGAGGCAATATATGGTCTGAACAAATACAGCGGAATTATAAAGCTGGAGGGGGAGCCTGTGAAGAATGGCAGCCCGCCGCAGGATATGATAGAAAAAGGCGTGCTGCTGATACCGGAGGACAGGCGGCACAACAGCCTGTTTAGAGATTTTTTCAAGATACGCGAGAACATGTCGATCGGCTATATGGATAAGATATCAAACAAGTTTTCGCTCATAAGCAGCCGCAAGGAAAAGGAGCTGTTCAAATCTATCTCCGAAAGGCCGTCGCTCAGGGTAAAGTATGCGCGGGACAATCAGGATATAGAGGAGCTTTCGGGTGGTAATCAGCAGAAAATTGTGCTGGGGCGGTGGATATTCAGGGAAAACCTGAAGGTGCTGCTTATGGATGAACCCACGCAGGGAATAGATGTGGGTGTGAAGCACGATATATACGTATTGATACGCGGCATGGCGGCGGAGGGCAAGAGCGTCATAATAGTTTCCAGCGAGCTGCCCGAGCTTACCGGCGTGTGCGACAGGCTGTATGTTCTTAAAGAAGGCAAGATAAAGGCGGAGCTAAATCGCGACGAGTTCGATAATGAAAGAGTATTGGAGATGGTTTTATGAACAGGAAATCAATTGGCGGCGGGGCGCTAGTGGGAGACTTTGCGCGCAAATGGGCTTTGGTTTTGGTTATTGTGGTGCTGGCGGTCATATTCGCATTCGGATCGGATTCCTTCATGAAGGGCGACAACTGGATAAACATAATCAGGCAGGCGTCCATAATGGGAATATTGGCTGTGGGTCTCACCTTCGTTATAGTATCGGGTGAAATGGATCTGTCATTCTCTATGGTGGCCAGCCTGGCGGCCGTGGTGGTGCTGATGATGAGCATAAAGAGCAGCAACGCGGGCGTTTCGTGGATCGTTGCAGTGCTGCTTGGTGTGGGCATGGGTGCGGTGAACGCATTTGTGGTGGTGGTGCTGAAAATACCATCGCTGCTGGGCACTATCGGTACACAGCTCTTGTTCGGCGGTATCGTGGCGTGGATCGCGCAGGGTGGTACGGTGTGGACGGCCAAATATTCGGCGCTGTTTCAAATACCCGGCCGCGGCATGCTCTTCGGCGTGATACCGTTTCCCGTAATAATATTGATAGTTGTGGCGGTAATCGGCATAATAGTGCTGGAAAAGACGGTGATGGGCAGATACTTTTACGCGGTGGGCGGAAACTCTAAGGCGGCGGACCACGCGGGCATAAACGCGCGAAAGATCAAAACGATAGGCTATCTTATAATGGGCGCGTTGGGCGGCCTGGCGGGCATCGTTATAGCCTCGCAGTTCGCTTCGGCAACGCCCTCGGTGGGCGCGACATATCTGTTTCCCGCGATAATTGCCGTGTATCTGGGTTCGATCTTCCTAAAGGACGGCGTACCCAACCTTTGGGGAACCATAATAGCATGTATATTCCTGAGCGAGCTTTCCAACGGCTTCAACCTCATAGGGCTGAAATACTGGCACGAAAATGTGGCGCAGGGTATCATAATGATTGTGGCAATAGCAATAAGCATAATGGGAAAAAACAAGAAGATACGCCCTACGCAGACCGCAGAGGAGACGGAAAGTATTGCGGGCGTCGCGGCGAGCGAAAAAGTAAATTGAGATGGGTTAAGAGGAGAGATAGGGATGAAAGCAGCAAGAACATACGGAATAAGAGATGTTAGGATAGAAGAGATGGACATACCCGAGCCAAAGCCAAACGAAGTGCAGCTGCGGGTGAAATACACCGGGATATGCGGCAGCGACGTGCACGGATATTTTCGTGGCTGGGCACTGCCCACGCTGCCACACCCGCTTACGGGCAAGGTGCTGCCCGTTGTCACCGGTCACGAGATATCGGGTGAGGTGGTTAAGCTGGGAGCTGCGGTGAAAAATTTGGCGGTGGGTGACAGGGTGTGCGTTGATCCACTGTTGCACTGCGATGAGTGTGAGGCCTGCCTAAAAGGTTTTCGCAACTGCTGTGAGAATGCCGTGGGCGAGGACGGAAGCGGAAATATCGTGGGCTTCGGTTCGGATGGCGGCTTTGCCGAGTTTGTGAACGTGAACGCCGTTGATACCTACAGAATACCCGATGATATGGATTACAAGCTGGGCGCGCTTATAGAACCGGCCGCGGTAGCCGTGGAGGCGATACAAAAAAGCAGGCTCAAAACGGGTCAGGATGTTTTGGTGATGGGCGCGGGGCCTATTGGCCTGTTGATAGCAATAACCGCCACCTTGGCCGGAGCGCGAGTTATAATCGCGGATGTAGCCAAAGAACGCTTGGAGCGTGCGCAAGACATAGGCATAAAATATGTGCTGGATTCCTCCAAAACGGATGTAGCGCAGGAGGTGCGCAGTATAACGGGTAACGGTGTTGATATAGCTTATGATGTTGCCGGGGTGCAGGCCACATTCAATCTGTGCACGAAATCGGTCAAGAACAAGGGGAAGATCATGGTGGTTGCGGTGTTCAACGATCCGCCGAGGGTTGATTTTGCCGGCCTTTTGATGAGGGGCGTGGATATATTGACAACGCTATGCTATGCAAACGTGTATGAGGAGGCCATAAAGCTGGTGGACGGCAACAGATGGATGTATGAAAAGGTTATATCCAAGGTGATAGAACTGGACGATTTGGTGGAGCAAGGCTTTGAGGCCTGCGAGAAGGATAAGACGCAGTCTAAGATACTGGTTCGCGTGTGAAATCAATCGCAGGTAAACGCGAAGAGGCTGGGGAACGGGAAACCGTGCCCGGCCTTTTTTACTTATAAAAGGGAAAAAACAGACGGATGATATACACCCGGCTTGTGGCCACAACGGGAATATGTGTATAATAAACAGAGCGTTAAGCTGCCATATATTTTGGAAAAATGAAAAGGGGACATTTAAAATGGGGAAATATGAAGGATCTATACGCGAGGTAATAGAGATAGAGCGCGACGCCGTGGGTGCGCAGCTTGAAAATTTGGATATGGACGTTATGGACGAGATAGTGGAGCTGCTGTGCACCATAAAGCCGGAGGGCAGGAAGGTGCTGCTGGCGGGCTGCGGCACTTCGGGCATCGCGGCGGAAAAAATCGCCCACACACTGAGCGTGGTGGAGGTGCCCGCATTCTTCCTCTCTCCGGCGAATTCCATACACGGCGGCATGGGCGCCATACAAAAAGGCGACGTGGTGATACTGCTTACCAAGGGCGGCAACACGCCCGAGATACTAAATTACATACCCGTGTGCAAAAAGAAGGGCGCCACCATAATAGGCGTGACGGAGCGCGAGGATTCGGCGTTGGCAAAAAACTGCGATATACTGCTCAGGGTTACTATCGAGCGGGAGCCCTGCCCCTGGAACATGATAGCCTCGGGCAGCATATTGGCAACGCTGGCCGCCTTTGACGCGATAGCCTTCACGGTGATGAAAGTCACCGGCTTCACAAAGGAGGAATTTTTCCTCACGCATCCGGGCGGCTCCGCGGGCGAGAAGCTTTTGGCGGAGCAAAAATAGGCGGCTTGTGTTTTATGTGATGGGCTGAAAAAACGAGGGGACTACACGTTTGCTGGGTGAAAATGGATGGCAAGGATATCGCGAGCCTTTCGGGGTTTGCGCGAAGCGGTCTACTCTTTAAAGAGCGCCTTATCGGCGTACATGGCCTTGTCCGCTATCGTGATTAGCTCGTCCAGATCTTGCGATTCTTTGTTTTTCACCGCAAAGCCCAGCGCTATGGAGGGTTCAAACTCGAAATAGTTGCGGTTTTTCATGCGCTTCTTTATGTCCGAAACGAGCTCAGCCGCGCTTTGGCTGGGGAAGTTGGGTATCAGCGCTAAAAATTCGTCGCCGCCCATACGCGCCACCAATGCGCTGGGCGGGCAACGCATAAGCAGCGTGTTTGCCGCCAGGCGTATGAACATATCGCCCACTCTGTGACCTCTGCTGTCATTCACCAGCTTGAGGCCGTTCAGGTCTCCCGCCAGCACGGTGAGCGGCAGGCTTTCGGGCGTGTCCAGCGTGGCGCGCAGCTCGGCGAGGTGGCGGCGGTTGTATAGGCCGGTGAGAGTGTCGCGGCCCGCCTTTTTCTCCAGCTTTTCAATTAGCGCGCGGTTTTCCGTCACGTCCGTGAATATGGCGAACGTGCCGAACTCCTTTTGCGTATTGTCGAATATGACGCGTTGTATGCGGTTAAGCACCCTGTTTTTGCCCTGCAGCGTTATGTAGTAGTCGGTGCCGTCCTCCTCGTCCGAGAAGGCGGCATTTTTGGTGGAGATGCGGCCTATGGCGGCCAGCACCGCGCCGAAGGAGCGCTCCGTTTCCGCAAGCCCCAGCGCGCGCAAAAGCTCTGCGCCGGCCTTGTTTTTGCTTATTATGCCCGAGTCGGTATCCAGTATGAAGAGCGCGCCTGTGAGCCGGTTGAATATATCGTTGCGGGCGCGCAGCAAAAATTCTATACCCTGATTGTTTATTGTGACTATGAAGAGCAGCAGCTCTATTATGCTCATGGAAAGGAAGGTGGGGTCTACGGGGAAGGGCACCAGATCGCTTACGAAGAGCAGGTTGAACACTATTGTTATGAACATGCTGAAAAGCAGCAGTCGCGAGGTGGAGCGAAAGGAACGCGGCGTTTTTTTGTGCTGCACTATCACCAGCGTGAGGGAGAGCACCGTTATGAAATAGCCAAAGGAGGTGTGTACCCAATACCACATGCCCTCGCGTGCCTCGAAATGAAACTCCGGAGAGAACACGGCTAGGTAGTGGCGCAGGTAGCTATGTTCGTTTGTGGTGAACGCCATTATTATGGTGAAAGCGGGAATCACACACAGTGTCAATACTATGTAGGGCGTTATGTACGCGTCCATACTGTAAAAACGCATTATGAACAAGAGCACGGAAACCATAGTCAGCGCTATGAATGGCAGCTTTAGGTCGAACAGTATCCTTTGGGTGTGAACGTCCGGCACTAAAACGCCAGATATAAGTATGGTCTGCCAGATCAGCATCATGGATACCATTATTATCATACTGGGCGTGAGGCGCTTTTTCCTCAGCTTTATAAGCGAATACGCTATTATGGCGATCGACATCACCGCGAAAGCTATATATATAGTAAGCTGAACCGTGCTATCCAAAAATATTTCCTCCGGCGCTGTTTTTTACGGGCGATCAGCCCTTGTCCTTATACATATTGTAATCCGCGTCGTCAAACAGGCGGTTTATGTTCATGTCGGGCGTTGTTTTTGTGGCGCAGCCAAAGGCCACAGACGAGCTTGTTAAAAGTGGCTCGCTTTCGGCGCGGGTGCGTAGTGCCTCTATTATACGCTCGGCCTCGGCGAGATCCCGCCCGGGCAGCAGCATTATGAATTCGTCGCCACCTATGCGCGCGGCGTAGCCATCCGGCGGGCAGCAGGCGGTAAGTGTGCGCGCGACGGCTCTTAGAAGCTCGTCGCCGTAATCGTGACCCTTTGTGTCGTTCGCCTGCTTCAGGCCGTTCAGATCGCCCACTATGAAGCTGAGTGGCAGATTGGCGGGCGTATCCAGCTCGCCCAAAAGATTTTGGTAATAATATCTGTTGAAAAGCCCGGTAAGGGGGTCGACGCCCGCCAATTCGTTGTAGCGCTCTATGGTGAGGCGGTTTTTGGATACGTCCGTTATTATAACCGTGCGGCCTATGGCGCTTTCGTCCGTACTGGTCACATCGAAGCTGCGCATGTTGTATACGTCGTGGTAGGCGTGTGTGTGAACGTATATGTCCGTTCCCACGCCGTCCAGCGCGGGCTTCATAACGATGAGCCCCTCCGCCTCAAGCTGCGCCATAACGTCAGCAAGCACGCGGTTGCCTACCTCTATGTTGTAATTTTCGAGAGTTCTTTTGGCGCGCACGTTGGCGTCCATTATTTCGCCCCTGCTGTTCAAAATGAATATCTGCTCGGGCAGAAAGTTGAATATCTCCTTGCGCTCGAAGGAAATATAGCCCAGCTGATCGTTTATAATGCTCACCATATGAAATATAACGCTGCCCGCGCCCAGGCAGAACAAAAACAGATCCAGCTCCGGTATCCACACGTTCAAAAAGCTGAGCGCCGCGCCCAGCACGCAAAAGGCCACCAGCACCACCAGCCAAAAGGGGCCGCGGCGGTAGGCGGGGGGGAGTTTGCGGTAGCGGCTGATGGATATTACAAGCGCAGTGACGGTGAATATGGAGTAATAGGCAAACTGTATGTAAAACCAAATGCCGCGTACGTTTTCCACCACCAGAAGCGGGGAGGTGGCCACCACCTCGAAGGATACGCGGTACAGCCCGTGCTGCGTGGTGGTGAGGGCGAGTATGGAGGATATTATGGGTATGATGAAGAGCAGCGCCATGTGCTTTTTTTGGAAATACATCTCCACGCGGAAAAAGCGCATTATGAGCAGGAAGAAGAGCGCTATGGCAAAGCCCATCGGTATGAATGCCCAATCGTATAGATTGCGTATCCACCAGGGGTTTTTTATAATGAAAATGGAGATAGCAAAAGCCTGCCACGCGAAAAGGCACAGATAAAAGGCGGTAAGAAAATAGCCCTGACTATGACGCCGATCAATTTTGATTGCGCCAGGAAGCATTATGAGCGTGATGACTATAAATACTAAATTGATACAAATGCACAGGATATTGTCCATTAAATGCCACGCCTCCTGTATTTTGATTATATATAAGTATGAATAATTTGACAAGGTATCATTTGTACATACATGGTTTTAGTGTAAAATATTGAAATGCTTTTTGGCGCACCTCGCATTTTTAGGAGTAACAAAAGCCTTTGTGAGGCGCGGCGCGGCCCTTATTTCGGCGCATTAAAAGGATCGAGTATAAAATCATAAAAAGGGTGTTGACATATGGGCAAATAGTATATATAATAAATATTGCGCTGGAAAAACGCGGGAGTGACTCAGTGGTAGAGTGTCGCCTTGCCAAGGCGAATGTCGCGAGTTC
>CAYXFB010000017.1:0-44623 GCA_964464145.1 uncultured Christensenella sp. | reverse complement strand
AAGCGTTCGCCAAAAACATCGGCACATACGGCAGGTTTGAAGACGCGGTCAAGTACATAGACCCGCGTAAAGAATAGGAGGGGTGCTTTATGGTTACATTTGAAAGTTATGAAAGAAGGATCCCGCAGATCGAAAAGTGCATGAAGGAGTACGGCTTCGATTCACTAGAGCAGGTAAAGCAGTACACCGTTGATAAGGGCATAGATGTGGATTCCATCGTTCGCGGAATACAGCCCATCGCCTTCGAGAACGCCGTTTGGGCGTATACTCTTGGCGCGGCTATCGCCATAAAGAAGGGCTGCAAAAAGGCAAACGAAGCCGCCGCCGCTTTGGGCATAGGCATACAGGCCTTCTGCATACCCGGCAGCGTTGCCGAGCAGCGCGAGGTTGGTATCGGCCACGGCAATCTGGCCGCTATGCTTTTAGAAGAGCAAACGAAGTGCTTCTGCTTTTTGGCGGGTCACGAGAGCTTTGCGGCTGCTGAGGGCGCTATCGGCATAGCTCGCACGGCAAACAAGGTGCGCAAAGAGCCCCTGCAGGTTATACTGAACGGCCTCGGCAAGGACGCCGCGCAGATAATCTCTCGCATAAACGGCTTCACATATGTAGAGACAGAGTACGATTACGGCACTGGCGAGCTTAAAGAGGTTTTCAAAAAAGCATACTCTGACGGTGAGCGCGCCAACGTTCGCTGCTACGGCGCGGACGACGTTTCTGAGGGTGTTGCAATAATGCGCCGCGAGGGCGTGGACGTTTCCATAACGGGCAACTCCACCAACCCCACGCGCTTCCAGCATCCCGTTGCGGGCACATACAAAAAGTGGGCTATAGAGAACGGCAAAAAATACTTCTCCGTTGCTTCGGGCGGCGGCACGGGCAGAACGCTGCATCCTGATAACATGGCGGCGGGTCCGGCTTCCTACGGCATGACGGACACAATGGGTCGTATGCATGGCGATGCGCAGTTCGCAGGCTCTTCCTCCGTTCCGGCGCACGTTGAGATGATGGGTCTCATAGGCATGGGCAACAACCCTATGGTGGGCGCTTCCGTTGCGGTTGCCGTTGCGGTTGAAGAGGCTATGAAGTAAAGCTATGCTTTGCAAATAAGAGGTATGAGTTGGGCGTGTCATTTTGCTGGAAAATGCAAATGGCGCGCCCGATTTTTTTCTTGTATAATATCACTAAAAAGCTTACAAAGAGAGAACCATGAGAAGAAGAGACAGAGAAATCACGGATTTTAACGAAATAATTGATATAATCAAAAAATGCGATGTGTGCAGGATAGCGCTGAATGACAATGATTTTCCCTACATTGTTCCGCTAAATTTTGGCTTGGAGGTGCGGGAAAAGCAGGTTTTCTTTTATTTCCATGCAGCCATGAAGGGCAAAAAGCTGGATCTCATAGCAGAGGACAACCGCGCCACATTCGAGATGGATTGCGGGCACAACCTTATTCTCTATGAGGATCGAATGAGCTGCACAATGGGCTATGAGAGCGTGATAGGTCACGGTACAATGGAAATGGTGGCGGAGGAAGATAAATACGAAGCGCTGAAAATTTTAATGAGACAATATCACGCGGAAGAATTTAAATTCAATACAGATATGATGAAGGTAACCACCGTTTTGAAAATGACAGTTATAGATATGGTGGGAAAGAGAAGAAATAACGTACATTAAACAGAATAAATAAAAATGGCCGCGCTTTGTACGCTGTCTTTTTGGCGTGAACCAGCTAATTTATTGCATGCCGTGGCCATTACCGTGACAGTTACCACGTTCTTTACCCTCGCCCAATAGGCTCCGCTTTGTATATGGCGGCCGCATTTGGTATAATATTGTTTATGAATGCGTGGAATCCCTGGCACGGCTGCCATAAAATAAGCCCCGGCTGCCAAAATTGCTATATGCACCGCCGGGACGAAAGTGTGGGGAGGAACGGGGATATAGTGTATAAGACCCGCTCCTTCGATCTTCCCGTGCGAAAAAAGCGGGACGGCAGCCCCAGCCTGGCGGGCGGAGGAGAGCTTTTCACCTGCGGCACCTCGGATTTTTTTCTGCCCGAGGCGGACGAATGGCGCAAGGACGCGTGGTATTTCATAAAGCAGCGCCCGGATATAGATTTTCTCATAATAACAAAGCGCATAAACCGTTTTCTCATAAGCCTGCCGGACGACTGGGGAAAGGGTTACGGCAATGTTACCATAGCCAGCACGGCGGAGGATCAGCAGCGCGCGGACGAGCGGCTGCCCATACTGCTGGAGTTGCCCATAGCGCGCAAGGTGGCCGTGTGCGAACCGCTTTTAGAGGGCATAGATCTCTCGCCCTACCTTTCCGGCGGCGGCATAGACATGGTGGTGGCGGGCGGCGAATCCGGCATGGAGGCGAGGCAGTGCCGCTATGAATGGGTGGCGGCGCTGCGCGGCCAGTGCGAGCGCCACCGCGTGCGCTTTTGGTTCAAGCAGACGGGTAAATATTTCATAAAGGACGGCAAGGCCTACAACATACTCAAAAAACAGCAGCACGCGCAGGCCAGGCGTTCGGGGTTGAGCTATATTCCGTAATACTAATTTCAAATTAAAATCTTTAATTTGAAATACTGCACAAAATTGTGCAGTGCCGCTACGCGGCTACGTCTCATGCAATTCCAAACGCGCTAACGCGCTATAAAAACATAAATGCCCCAGGGCATATTCTCTTCCGCCAAAGGCGGAATTCACCTTATGTTTTTAAATGGAATTAGTATAAAACAATGTTGCGCGGTAAAATATGCGGACTGTTTTTTCATTTTTATTCGCGGGAGGGAAGGCATGAAGAAAGTCTTGAAGGCTATTGGCATTGCGCTGCTCTGCGTTGTGGCGGCGTTCGGAATCTTTCTGGGGGTGGCCACGGCTACAGAGTTTAAGCCGGCGGAGGTGGAGCCGCTGGTGGTCGGCGGGAACGCTTCTCGGGGCGCTCCGGCGGCCGGAGGCGAAGTGAGCGTAATGAGCTTCAACATAGGCTATGGCGGGCTGGGCAAGGATGAGGATTTTTTCATGGACGGCGGCACCATGGTTAACCCGGCCAGCGCCGAGGTGGTGCGCGGCTATCTTGGCGGCATAAAAGAAACGCTGCAAAACAATGCTGCGGATGTGTATTTCCTGCAGGAGGTGGACAGGAACGCAAATCGTTCGTTTTATATAGACGAACTGCCGCTGCTTGAAACGGATGGTATGCAGAGCGCCTTTGCCTACAACTTTAAGAGCATGTTCACGCCCTATCCCCTGCCCCCCATAGGCAAGGTGGAGGCCGGGCTCATGACAATGAGCGCGCTGCCGCTTTCGGGTGCGGATCGCGTTTCGCTGCCCGTGCCATTCAGCTGGCCGGTGAGCCTGTTCAATCTGAAACGCTGCTTGCTGGTGTCGCGCGCACCTATGGCGGACGGGCGAGAGCTGGTGCTTGTGAATCTGCACCTTGAGGCCTATGACGACGGAGAGGGCAAGAAGGCGCAAACGGAGGCGCTGCGCAAATTTTTGCTGAGTGAATACGAGAAGGGAAATTACGTGATAGCGGGGGGAGATTTCAACCAGTCCTTCCCCGCAGCAAGCTGGCCGGAGGTTGATACGGAAAATTGGTCGCCCGGAAAGCTGGACACGGCCATGCTGCCCGAGGGGTGGAGCCTAGCAGCGGATTACGAAACGCCAAGCTGCCGCCTTCTCAATAAGCCCTACAGCGGCAACGCGGCGGATACGCAGTTTTTCACGATAGACGGCTTCATACTATCGCCAAACGTGCGGCTTTCATACATAAAAACGCTAAACAACGGCTTCCAAAATTCGGATCACAACCCGGTGTATATGAGGGCAGAGCTGGTATAGCGCGCACAGCGCGGGCACAGCCCCACCGCTTCAATCGGGGTATGCCAAGTGTACGCCGCGAGGGGCGGGAATAAAAAAACGCCCGCGTGCGCAGGCGAAAAAACGTACTTGCATTATTTTTACAGCGTGAAAAAACTCAGTCCTCCCCACCCTCGTAAGAGCTGTCCAGCAGCTTTATGAGCTCAAGCGCGCTTCGGAAGGGGCGCTCCATGTCTTTCTCCACCCAGGTCACCCTGCCCTGCCAGGTAGCGTTTTGCCGGTATTGGACCTGTACAATAAACGTTGCCTTTTCACCTTTTTCTTTATTGTTCATACTTTCCTCTTTTTCCTGATCCATAGTGCGGAACCTCTGCTTTCCAAAATACCGGCTCTGTGTGGAGGCGGCGGGATAGTTTTGGGCGTCTAAAAGATCCTCCATCACCAGCAAAAGCTGATCCACGCCGGAAAAGGGCTCGACCACATTTGCCGCACCGTGAAAAACCCGGCCGGAAAAGGCCTTATGATCCTTCCTGTCTACGCAAACATATATTTTATTTAATATGTAGCTGCCTTCACTCTTGTTGTGGCGCCTCTCACTATTTTCCATATACATTAATATTTTAACCACGGCGTTTTATGTAATGTGCCTATTTACTATATTCTATATAATTAATCACAAATGGTCAAGCAAAGCAATTCACTTTAGCTCTAATTTTTGATGATTTTTACCCGAAAACACGTCAGGAAAAATTATATCACATAGCCAATGAAGTGTCCATATTTGAACAGAATTATTTGTTGGAAACATATTCCTGCCCAAAAGCACGCAATCTGGCATACCTTTCTTCCAACAATTTATCAATAGACAGAGCGGAAACCTCGCTAAAGCTCTTAACTATGTATTTCTTTACGTTTTGCGCGGCCGCGCCGCCGTCATCGGCCTTGGCGCCGCTCTCCGGCTCTTTTATGACGGTGTCTATGAGCCCCATTGACTTTACTTCGGCCGCCGTCATGCGCATGAGCTCCGCCGCCTCCGCCGCGCGCGAGGAATCCTTCCACAGTATGCTGGAGAAGCCCTCGGGCGAAAGTATGGAATACACGGCGTTTTCCATCATCGCCAAGCGATCCGAAACGGCCAGCGCTATGGCGCCGCCGCTGCCGCCCTCGCCTATCAGCACGCTTATAACGGGCGTCTTGAGCCGCGAAAGCTCCATGAGGTTACGCGCTATGGCCTCGGCCACGTTGCGCTCCTCCGCGCCTATGCCGCAAAAAGCGCCCTGCGTATCCACGATGCAGATCACCGGACGGTGGAATTTTTCCGCCTGCTTCATGAGCCGCAGAGACTTTCGGTAGCCCTCGGGATGGGCGCTGCCGAAATTGCGCTTCGCCTTGTCAGACAGGCTCACACCCTTCTCCTGGCCTATCACGGTTACGGGTATGCCGTCCAGCATGCCCACGCCGCCTATTATTGCCGCGTCGTCCGCGAAATAGCGGTCGCCGTGCAGCTCTATAAAATCAGTGAAAATATTTTCTATATAATATTGTGTGGTGCAGCGAGTGATCTCCCTCGCGGTCTGCACTACATCCCAAGCCGTTCTTTTTGTCATACCGCGCCCCCCCTATGAATACCAAGCAGCCCGGCCAGCGTGTCCTTGAGCTTGCCGCGCTCCGTCAAAACGTCTATAAAACCCTTTTCCATAAGGAATTCCGCGCGTTGGAAGGTGGGTGGAAGCTGCTGCTTCACCGTTTGCTCTATCACGCGTCTACCCGCAAAGCCTATGAGAGCGCCCTTCTCCGCAATGGTCACATCGCCCAGCATTGCAAAGCTGGCCGAAACGCCGCCCGTAGTGGGGTCGGTGAGCACCACCATATACAAGAGCCCCGCATCGTCCAGCTTGGCGAGCGCAGCCGAGGTCTTGGCCATTTGCATCAGTGAAATCAGCCCCTCCTGCATGCGCGCACCGCCCGAAACAGTGAAGGCAATGAGCGGCAGGTGTTTTTTCATGGCACGCTCGGCCGCCAGTACGAATTTTTCGCCCACGGCCGCGCCCATAGAGCCCATCATGAAGAAACCGCTCATAACGGCAATAACGCATTCGTTGCCGCCAATTGTGCATTCGCCCGTAACTATGGCCTCGTTTTCGCCTGTGAGCTCGCGTTGTTTTTTTAGTTTGTCATTGTAGCCGGGAAAGGCCAGAGGGTCGCCGCCTATTATTTTTTTACCAAACTCTTTAAAGCTGCCCTCGTCCGCCGTTATCTCTATGCGCTGACGCGCGTTGAGACGGAAATGATGCCCGCAGGAGGTGCACACCCGCAGGTTTTTTTCCAGATCATCCACATACAATATGCTGGCGCAGGAGGGGCATTTTTCCCACATACCCTCCGCGTCGCGGTATGGCTCAAGGTCGGGCAGCGCGGGCTTTTCTTCCTGCTGCACGTTCTCGGCCAGCTCCGCGTCAAAACCGTGCGCCTGAGCGTTGCTCTTGTATATGCGCATGGTGACTTCTTTATTTTTCTTGCTGAACAAACCCATAAAACATTCACTTTCAAAAAGTAGTAGGACTTTTTGAATTAATAATTAATAATGAAGAATGGTGAAGTTCGCTGCGCGAACCGATTATATGATTCTTAATTCTTAATTCTTAATTCTTAATTCTTTCATTATACGCCCCACCAGCCCGGTGTCAAGTTTTCCGGCTACTACGTCTTCATTGTCTAGCAGCTCCAGCTGGAAATCCACATTTGTTTCCACGCCGTCCACCACCAGCTCTGTGAGCGCGGCGCGCATCTTGGCCATTGCCATATCGCGCGTGGCCGCGTGCACTATGAGCTTGCCTATCATAGAATCGTAGTTGGGCGGTATTTTGTAGCCTGTATACATCGCCGTGTCAAAGCGTACGCCCGGGCCTCCCGGAAAGTGCAGCACGTCTATCTTGCCCACCGAGGGCATAAAGTTACGCGAGGGATCCTCCGCGTTTATGCGGCACTCTATGGCGTGGCCTATGTGCTTTATATCCTTTTGGGCGAAGGGCAGCTTTGCGCCGTTGGCTATCTGTATCTGCTGGCGCACTATGTCTATCATGGTGATCATTTCCGTTACGGGGTGCTCCACCTGCACGCGCGCATTAAGCTCCATAAAGTAGAAATGCCCGGTGTGATCCAGCAAAAATTCTATGGTGCCCGCGCTGGTGTAGCCGGAGGCCAGCGCCGCGCGCACAGCCGCCGCGCCAATATCCTTGCGCTGCTTATCCGAAAGCCCGGGGCTGGGCGCCTCCTCCATCACCTTTTGGTTGCGCCGCTGCAACGAGCATTCGCGCTCGAAAAGGTGAACGGCGTTGCCGTGCGTATCCGCCAGTATCTGCACCTCTATGTGCCGCGCGTCCTCTATGCATTTTTCCATGTAGAGCGTGCCGTCGCCAAAGGACGCGAAGGCCTCTTTGTATGCCGAATCGAAGGCCGCCTCTATATCAGCCTCGCTCTCCACCTTGCGTATGCCCCTGCCGCCACCGCCGTGAGCCGCCTTTATCATCACAGGGTAGCCCACCTCCGCCGCGCAGGCCTTTGCTTCGGCAGCGTCCTTCAGCTCGTCCAGCGAGCCGGGGATCACGGGCACCTTGGCTTCGCGCATTATCTTGCGCGCCATGAGCTTATCGCCCATTTTTTCCATTGCCTCCGCGCCCGGGCCTATGAACGTAACGTTGCTCTGGCCGCACATGCGCACAAATTTGGAGTTTTCCGAAAGAAAACCGTAGCCCGGATGTATGGCGTCCGCGCCCGTTATGCTGGCCGTGGCCAGTATCTTGAACGGATCGAGGTAGCTGTCCGCCGGGGCGGGCGGGCCTATCTTTACCGCCTCGTCCGCAAGCTGCGTGTGCAGCGCCTCCTCGTCTGCGGTGGAATACACCGCCACCGTCTCTATACCCATTTCGCGGCAGGCGCGTATCACACGCACGGCTATTTCGCCGCGATTTGCTATAAGCACTTTTTTAATCATCGTATACCTTTTCTAAAACAGTTTTCATTGCTCCAGCCCTCGCAGAAATTTTGAAAGGCAAGGAGGCGAAGCCGCTAAAGACGAAGGCGAATAAATAATTCGCCGAGATCTTAGCGCGCGATGCCGACGCGGCATTTCGGGATTTATGCAGGGCTGGCAGGGGCGATTCCGAACATTATCTCACCGTCACATACAACCTTGCCGTCTACCGTGGCCGAAACCTTGCCCTTGCCGCCAAGCGAGGAAAGGCGCGTTATCTCCGTTTCCATCACAAGCGTTTGGCCGGGGGTCACCATGCCGCGAAAGCGCATTTTATCTATGCCTCCGTACACCATGAGCTTGCCCGCGAAGCGCTCGTCCAGCAGTATGGCGATCGCGCCCGCCTGCGCCACGGCTTCGGCCATAAGCACGCCGGGCAGCACCGGGCGGCCGGGGAAGTGACCCTTGAAAAAGGGCAGCTCCTCCGTCAGGTGCCAGGCCGCCTTGCAATATTTTCCCGCCTCACACTCTAGCACCTCGTCCACAAACAAAAAGGGGTCGCGGTGGGGCAGCACCTTCATTATTTCTTCCTTGTTCATTGTCATGGCGAAGACCTCACTTTACATAGCTGAATAAAAGCTGCTCGTACTCCACTGTGTCGCCCTCCTCGAGAGCCGCCCACACTATTTCGCCGTCCTCCGGCATGTGTATCTCGTTCATGAGCTTCATGGCCTCCACCATACATACGGTGTCGCCCTTCTTGAGACGGGTGCCTATCTTCACGGCCTTATCTCCCGGCAGCTCGTGGAATATACCAACGAGTGGGGAGGTGATGTCCTTTGAGCCGGGCGCTTTCGCGGGCGCGGCGGGATTGGCGGACGTAGTAGTTTCGGCAGTTTCGTCGGGGGGTGATGCTGCCGGCGCAGCATGAAACGTCTGGATGGGAGCAGCCGCAAAGTTTTCGATCGCGGGCGAATAATGCGCGGGCACGTGTATCTGCGCGGGTTTATTGCGATCCAGCTTTATATAAAAATCTTCCTGCTCCATCTCCACCGTATCGAAGTTCATAGACTCCGCGGCCTCCATAAGCTTTATTATTTCATCAAGTTTCATAATCCGATTTCCTTTCGTTATACCAATTTATCTGGAATTAGTATTACGCCTTGCCTATCAAAAGCGTGGCGTTGTGTCCGCCAAAGGCGAAGGAATTTGTGAGCGCGTAATCTATCTTCATATTCCGTCCGGCGTTGGGCGAACAATCGAGATCGCACTCCGGATCGGGCACCTTGTAGTTTATTGTGGGGGGCGCGAAATCCTCCATCACCGCAAGCACCGTGGCAACGGCCTCTATGGCGCCGGCAGCCCCCAGCAGATGCCCGGTCATGGACTTGGTGGACGATGCGACTATATTGTATGCGTGCCCTTGTAGCACCGCCTTTATGGCGGCGGTCTCCGCCTTGTCTCCCAGCTCTGTGGAGGTGCCGTGCGTGTTTACATAGCATATATCCTCGGGCGAAATGCCGCCGTCCGCTATTGCTATGCGCATAGAGCCCATGGCTCCCTTGCCCTCGGGGTCGGGCGCTGTCATGTGGTAGGCGTCGGCCGTTGCTCCATACCCCTTTATTTCCGCGTATATCTTGGCGCCGCGCGCCTTGGCGGCCTCGTATTCCTCCAGCACCAGCGCGCCCGCGCCCTCGCCTATAACGAAGCCGTTGCGCTCGAGATCGAAGGGTATGGAGGCTCTGTCCTTATCCTCGCTCAGTGAAAGCGCCTTGAGCCCGCAAAAGCCGGAGAGTGAGAGCCGGGTGAGCGCGCCCTCCGCGCCGCCAGCCAGCATCCTGTCCGCATAGCCGTCTCTTATGAGGCGCATAGCGTCGCCAATGGAGTTCGCGCCCGAGGCGCAGGCCGTTGTTACCGCGGTGTTGTGGCCTTTGAGGCCGTATTTTATGGCGAGGTTGCCCGCGCCCATATTGCCGATCATCATGGGTATGAAGAGCGGGTTGGTGCGCCTGAAACCCTTTTCGTTGAGCTTGGTCACCTCATCCTGCGCGGTTTGCAGCCCGCCTATGCCGCTGCCCATGATTATGCCGAAGCGCTCCGGCTCCTCTATGTTTTCGGTGGTATAGCCCGCGTCCGCCATTGCTTCGCTGCCCGCCACCATGGCGTACTGGCAATATTTATCCATACGCCTCGCCAGCTTGGCCTCCATATATTCGGCCGGGTCAAAGCCCTTCACCTCGCCCGCAACCTTCACGGGCATATCGGACGTATCCAGCTGGGTAATGAAGTCTATACCGTTTTTGCCCGCGCGCATGGCCGCCCAGGTGGTCTTGGCGTCGTTCCCCAATGGCGAAACAGCGCCTATTCCCGTCACAACAACTCTACGTTTCATCCAAACCTCCGAAGATTAATTAATAATGAAGAATTAAGAATTGATAATTATTGTATCGCCTACGGCGATGATTTTTATAAAACCACTCGCTCCGGCTTTGGGTCTTCCATTCTTGATTATTAATTATTAATTGTGATTGCGCAATGCGCAATCACATGTACATTCCGCCGTTGACGGATATCACCTGTCCCGTTACATAAGAGGACTCTCCGCTTGTGAGGTAGGCCGCCGTGTTGGCAACGTCCTCCACCAAACCGCCCCTTCTGAGCGGTATCTTCTCCATCATGGCTTCGCGCACCTTTTCGGGAAGCACGTCCGTCATGGGTGTTTCCACGAAGCCGGGGGCGATGGCGTTCACCGTTATGCCGCGAGAGCCCACCTCCTGCGCCAGCGCCTTTGTGAAGGCTATTATGCCGCCCTTGCTGGCCGCGTAGTTCGTCTGGCCCGCCTGCCCGGCAAGGCCCACCACGGAGGCCATGTTCACTATGCGCCCGTACTTTTTCTTCATCATGTAGGGCACGGCGTGGCGGCAGCAGTTGAACACGCTCTTGAGGTTGATGTTTATAACGGAATCAAAATCCTCCTCCTTCATGCGTGCCAAAAGACCGTCCCGCGTTATGCCCGCGTTGTTTATGAGTATATCTATCTTGCCGAACTGCTCGTGTACGGTGTCCATCATTTCCTTGACCTGGTCAAAATTGCTCACATCCGCCTTGAGCGCCACAGCATTAACGCCCTTGGCCTTTATCTCCTGCACCACGCCGGCGTAGTCCTCCTCCTCGAAGAGGTAGTTCACCACCACGTCGTGGCCGCAGTCCGCCAGCTTGAGCGCTATCGCCCTTCCTATACCGCGTGACGCACCCGTCACAATTGCCGTCTGTGCCATGATATCCTCCTATTTCAGCTCCGAAAGAGCCGCGAGCGACTCTGCGGAGTTTATGTTCAATGTAACAACCTCTTTGCTGGTACGCTTCACGAAGCCGGTGAGCGTATTGCCCGGCCCAAATTCTATGAATGTATCGAAACCCGCCTCCAGCATGTTTTTTATGGTCTGCTCGAAGCGCACCGCGTTTTTGGATTGATCGGCCAGCACGCGCTTCATATCCGCCGCCTCGTAGGGCAGCGCCGTTTTGTTCGCGTACAGCGCGAATGCCGGCTGGGCGAAATCCATCACTTCTATCGCGGAATATATCTTATCCGAAACCGCCGCCATGCGCTCCGTGTGGAAGGCGCCCGAAACGGGCAGCTTCATGCATTTTATCTTGTTTTCCTTGGCGTAGGCGATAAGCTTGTCAAGCTGATCGGCATCACCCGCCACAACCGTTTGGCCGGGGCAGTTGTAATTCACGGGAACGAGCACGCCGTCCGTGCGCACACTGTCCGCTAGCTGCTCCACCTCGGCCGCCGTCTTGCCCAGCACGGCCGCCATGCCGCCCGGGTGCTCGGCCGCCGCCGCGCTCATCCATCCGGCACGCTCCACCACCAACTTCAGCGTATCCTCAAAGCCCAGCACACCCGCCGCGCAAAGCGCCGCGTATTCGCCCAGCGAAAAGCCCGCCGCCGCGTCAACGCTTATGCCCTGCTCGCAAAAAGCTGCCCAGCAGGCCATATCCGTAACGAAAACGCAGGGCTGGGTGTTTTCCGTTTTGTTGAGCTCCTCCTGCGCGCCCTCAAAGCAGAGCGCGGAAATGCCCGGCATAACAGCCTCCGCCCGGTCATATATATCACGCGTGGCCGCGCTGGCTTCGTACAGGCTCTTGCCCATGCCCGTCTTTTGCGCGCCCTGTCCGGCAAAAAGTGCAGCGATCTTCATAAAAACCCCCTTGGATTAATTAATAATTAAAAATTAATGATGAAGAATGAATGTATCGCCTGCGGCGATGATTATAAATTCGTCCGCGAAGCGGACACAATCATTTTTAATTCTTAATTATTCATTATTAATTAACTCCGCGCCTTGCGCGAGTATTGCTTCGGCATCGGCGCATATTTCCTTTATTATTTCGGCGGCGCTTTGGCGTTTTGTTACCATGCCCGCTATCTGACCCGCCATTACCGAGCCGTATTTCACGTCGCCCTCCTTGGCGGCCTTCATGAGCGTGGAAGCGCCCAGCGCCTCGTATTCCTCCAGCGTGGTCTCCCTTGCCTCCAGCTCCTTGAAATCGCGCGTAAGGCGGTTTTTGAGGCTGCGCACCGGATGACCCGTTGCCCTGCCCGTTACCACGCTGTCCGTATCCTTGGCGGCCAGCACGCGTTCCTTATAGTTTTCGTGCACCGTGCACTCGTCGCACACCAAAAAGCGCGTACCCATCTGCACGCCGCAGGCTCCGAGGATGAGTGCCGCCGCAAGGCCGCGCCCGTCCGCTATGCCGCCCGCCGCTACCACGGGTATGCCCACCGCGTCCACCACCTGAGGCAGCAGGGACATGGTGGTGGCCTCGCCTATGTGCCCGCCGGATTCCGTGCCCTCGGCGATGACGGCGTCCGCGCCCATCTTTTCCAAACGCTTGGCGTAGGTGACGCTGGCCACAACGGGCAGCACCTTGACGCCTGCGTTTTTCCAGCGCTCCATGTAGGCGGCGGGGTTGCCCGCGCCGGTGGTTACCATCTTAACGCCCTCGTCCAGCACAAGCTGGGCAATATCGTCCGCGTAGGGCGAAAGCAGCATAACGTTGACGCCGAAGGGTTTGTCCGTCATGGCCTTGGCCTTGCGTATCTCGCCGCGAACATAGTCTACGGGTGCGTTTGCGGCGGCTATAAGCCCCACACCGCCCGCCGCCGTAACGGCTCCGGCGAGGCTGGCGTCAGAGACCCAGGCCATACCGCCCTGCAATATGGGGTATTCTATACCCAAAAGTTTTGTAAGCTTAGTTTGCATAATTTAAACCCTCAATAGTTGCAAAAAACCCAATAGCAAGCAATTCACAGTGTTGTGTGGATCAGCCGCCTGGGTGGTTGCATACTTCAAATATCACTTGCCCCTGCCTCCGCGAATGGTACGCGGATTATTTATTAGCCTCTATGAAGCCAACAAGGTCGGAAACAGATTTGAGATTTTCAGCGTCCTCTATGGAAACGTCAAACTCTTCCTCTATATCCATAACTATCTCAACCATATCCAGCGAGTCTATTTTGAGGCTCTCAAAGCTGGAATCCATGGAGATTTCATCTTTTTCTATGTCCATTTTTTCGCTTATTATCTCAGCAATCTTTTCAAATACCATTCTTTTTACCCTCCGGCTATTTTTATTATATTTCACGCGCTCTTGGCGCGGATTTAACGTTTTTGTTCTGCCGCTCTTTTAAAGCTTACCTATATTATAGTATAAATATCAAATTATTGATATCGTTTTATTTCATGTCTGCGGCAGGTATGTTTGCTTTATTACCAATTGTATACGGCACATCCCGAGGTCAGCCCTCCGCCGAACGCCGCTATCACAAGCGTGTCGCCCGCCTTGAAGGAGCCGTCGCGGTTCATTTTATCCAGCACTATGGGCACGCTGGCGGCCGATGTGTTTGCGGTATCGTCTATTATTATGGGGCATTTTTCTTCCGGGAAGCCCAGGCGCTCGGCCGCGCTTTTCACTATGCGCGCGTTCGCCTGATGCATCACCAGCCAATCCACCTGCTCAGAATCTATGCCAACGGCTTCCATGGCCACGTTTATAACGCGCTCCGCCTCGCGCGTGGAATAGGCATACACCTCTCTGCCCTTGAGCGATACGAGCGAGGGAACGGGTTTGCCGTCCTCCATGCTGTTCATGCCGTTTATTTCTATGGTGTGGCTGTAGTCCGGCTTAGAGTATATCTCGCAATATTTCAGCTTGTCGCCCGGTTTTACGACCACAGCGCCCGCGCCGTCTCCAAAAAGTATGCAGGAACCCCGGTCTTCAAGGTTCATAAAACGTGAAAGTGTTTCCGTGCCTATCACAAGCATGGGCTTGCTGTCCGGCTTCATGAGGGCGGAGGCTACTTTGAAGGCATACACAAAGCCCGTGCAGGCCGCGCCCACATCAAAGGCAAAGCACTCCTCTATGCCAAATTCGCGCTGCAACTGCGCCGCGGTGGAGGGCACGCTCATTTCGGGCGTTGCCGTGGCCAGCACTATTCCGCCTATATCCGAGGGCTTCACGCCCGCCATCTCCATGGCGCGCTCCGCCGCTATCTTGCTCATATCCACATTGGTCATGCCGTCCGAAACGTAGTGCCTGCGCTTTATGCCCGTGCGCTGTGTTATCCAATCGTCGGACGTATCTATTATCTTTTCAAAGTCCTCGTTGGTCATCAGGCGCTCGGGCAGATAGCTCCCGGTGCCAATAATATCTATGCTCATCACGTTCTCCCAAATTCGAAAATTAAATCAGTATTTATCATATTAGATATGAGGTCAATTGTCAATCAATATGAATTTGCCGCGTGTTTTTTTCTTTTCTTGGACAATCATATATACATTATTATATAATAATACTAATTCCAGATAAAAACATCAAAAAAAATGATGTTTTAAATCGGAATTAGTATAACAAAAACACAAAGTATCGGGAGATATTTTTTATGGATATTATTTCTGCGATCGGCGGAGGCGCCGCGGCCGTTCCATCGGCCACCGCTTCTGCAACGGCTGAGCCCACCGCCCCCGCCAGCATTGCGGCGGTGGCGAGCGATATAAACGAAGCCTTCGATCTGGGGCTGGTGAACACAATAATATATGCCGCCATAGTGGCGGGCATCGTTCTTGTTATACTCAAGCTGCTGAACAAGTTTTTAAAGCCGCGCTTTGCGGGCAATTCGCTCATATTTTACAGGCTCATAAACGTGGTGATAGTGGTGGTGGCGGCCATGGCCGTGCTGCTCACCATAAAGCCTTTGAGGGAGCTTAGCATAGCTGTGTTGGCTAGCTCGGGCATAGTGGCGCTGGTGGTGGGGCTTGCGGCGCAAAACACTATGGCAAACCTTTTTTCCGGCTTGTCCATAAGCATGAGCAAGCCTTTTTCCGTGGGGGAGTTTGTGGAGATAGTGGGCTCCAGCCCGCCCGTTATAGGCGTGGTGCAGGAAATTGGGCTGCGGCACACGGTGATACGCGACCCGGAGAGCAAGCTGCTGGTGGTGCCCAACAGCATACTGGACAAGAGCATGGTGCGAACCACGCATTTCACCGAAGGGGTAAATGTATGCAGTTTTCTTTTTGTGAATATATCCTACGGCAGCGACGTGGAAAAAGCGCTTGCGCTGCTTGCGGAAATAGTGGATGCACATGAGGACGCGCTGGATGTGCGCACGGAAGAGCAGATTGCCGCTGATGAGCCAAAGGTAACGGTGCTTGTGACCGCGCTTTCAGATTATTACGTACAGCTTCGCGCCGCCATTTGGACGGTGGACACTGCCACGGGCTTCAAAACGCTTTCCGATCTGCGCCGCCGCACGCTAAAGGTGTTTGCCGAAAAAGGCATAGAGATACCCTATCCGTATATGAACGTCATACAAAAAAAACAGACGGGGGGAACGAATTGATATGAAAAAGTTTGCATATATATTGATGGGGCCGCATTACGACCCGCAAAAGCACACAGCGCGCTTCGAAACGGCGGGTTCGCTGACCGCCATATTCACCGTGCGCGATTTCGTGGAGGCCGAGGCGCGCGTTAAAAGCTGTGCGGCCGAGGGCTTTGGCGTGGTGGAGCTGTGCGGCGCTTTCGGAGAGCGGCGCGCGAGGGAGCTTGCGGAGCTGGCGGGCGGCGGCATGGGCGTGGGCTACGTGTGCAATCTGCCCGAGCAAAGTGAGCTGATACAGGCGTTTTTCTCCGAATGAGGCGCATATAAAAAGCCGAAGCGTGCGGCTCCGGCTTTCACCAAAAATTATGAAATAAATTATTGCTTGTTTGTTATGCCCGCGCCAACACGACGCCGGCTTTTTTTTGCTCTATGTAGTGCACGATGTCGCCCACCGTTCCAAACAGGCGCAGATCCCTGTCCGGTATCTCTATGTCAAACTCCTTCTCAAACGCTATCACCATATCCATGACGCCGAACGAATCCATCTCAAGGTCGTTCACCAGGCTTTTTTCCAGCGTTATCTCCTCCGCGTCATAAGGGCAAACGGTAGCCAGCAGCCGCTGGACCACGCTCAATTCAACCATAACGATGCCTCCCTCCTCATTTTTTGATAGTAAAACGCTTTATAGACCTCTTTGTGGTCTTTTCAAACTCATTGTCGCGCAGCGCAAAATCGTGCACCTGCTTGTAGCCGGGCAGCGAACGGTTCACCTGCTCCATATCGCTCTTTAGATCGGCCTTTAGCTGCGCGTCATCCCTGCCCTGCCTGCCAGCCTCGTCCACGTATATCTCGGCGTGCAGCTTGGTTTCCATACCATCCTCCATTATGGCGTACACCACAACTTCCTTTATATATGGTATGCGGCACAGGTAGCCCTCTATCTCCTCCGGGTATACGTTTTTACCGTTGGAAAGCACTATGAGGTTCTTTTTGCGTCCGGTTATATATAGGAAGCCGTCCTCATCCACATAGCCCACATCGCCCGTGTTGAACCATTCCCCGTCCATTACCTCGGCTGTGGCCTGGGGGTTCTTATAGTAGCCCAGCATAACGTTATCGCCGCGCACCCATATATCGCCGTCGCCCTCCTCGTCCTTATCCATTACGCGCACCTCGCAGCAGCCTATGGGCAGGCCTACGGAGCCGTGCTTGTTGAAGCCGTTGCGGTTGACCGAAACCAGCGGCGAGCATTCCGTTATGCCGTAGCCCTGCAAGAGCTGTATGCCCAGATCGTCAAAGGCTTGAGAGTAAAAGGCGGCCAGCGGCGCGCCGCCCGTGGGTATACGCGAAAGATTGCCGCCCAGCGAGTCCCTTATGCTTTTGAAATAGACCGCGCGGTTGTCCTGCCCCTGCGCCAGCTCGCTTCGGCTCTTTTCTATGAGCGCGCGAAGCTGCTGCTCCGTGCCCGCTTCCTTCGCGGTCGCCCATATTTTTTTGTATATCATCTCCACGTAGGCCGGTACCAGAAAGATGGTTTCGGGCTGGAAGAGCTGTATGTTTTGCAGAAAATACCTCGGGCTGTCGTTTATGCAGATCGTTGCGCCGTTTGTTATGGGCTGAATTATGCCGTGCGTAAATTCGTATGAATGGTGTATGGGCAGCACGGACATGAGCCGCTTGCCAACTATGAAAAGCTGGTTGCCGCCCTGCGCCGCGCGAAGTATGTTTCTTTGCGAAAGCATTACGCCCTTGCTCTTGCCCGTTGTGCCCGAGGTGAACAGCAGGGAGGAAAGCGCGTTTTCGTCCGTCTCTACGCTCAAATATTTATCCAGACCGTTTTGGCGTCCCTCCCGCGCCAGCTCGTCAAAAGAAGAGTAGCCCGGCTCGTCGCTAATGCATATAAGCTCGCACCCGCCATTAAGACGGCCACGCACGGCCTCCGCCACCTCCTTCAGCGAGGCGGAGAAGACCAGCGCGCCCGCGCCGCTTTCGTTCAGCACGTTTGCCATCTCGTCCTCGGGAAGCTCCTTATCCACAGGCACTATAACACCGCCGCCACACACCACGGCGAAATATGTGGCCACCCAGCGCACGCTGGTCTCGCCCAGCACGGCCACCTTGCCGCCCGCAAGCAAGCCGCGCGAGAGCAGCGCCGCGCCGAAGGCGACCGCCATATCGCGGAACTCGGACGCGCTGTATTCCGTAAGGCCGCCCGCGCCGTCCTTCTCCACAAAAATGGGAAGCTCTCCGTAATATTCTATACAATTTTCCAGCAGCTCGGCAAAGTTTTTAGACTGCTCCGTCTCATATAGTGGATAATGTTGCATAAGGCCTCCAAATAGTAAATTCAATACTTATTTAACAATACTATGATAACACACAGCCTCCTCAAAAACAATTGAGGTCTGCTGCTAAAAACGGCATAAAATCGCCTGAAACCGACATTTTTTTAAAACAGGCTCAGCCCCACCGGGCAATGGTCGCTGCCCGTTACCTCAGGGTATATGAAAGCGTCCTTTATTTCGCCCGCTATGCTGTGCGAAACCAGAAAATAATCTATGCGCCAGCCCGCGTTGTTCGCCCTCGCGGCGGGCGCGCGGTAGGTCCACCAGGTATACGCGCCCTCCCTGTCCGGGTAGATGTGCCTGAAACTGTCCACAAAGCCGGCGGCCAAAAGCTGCTCCATCTTGGCGCGCTCCTGCGGCGAATAGCCCGCGCTATTTTCGTTTGCCTTAGGGTTTTTGAGGTCTATGGGGCTGCGCGCAACGTTCATGTCTCCGCAGATCACAACGGCGGATCGCTTTGCCAGGCCGGTCACATATTCGCGGAAGGCATCCTCCCAGTCCTCGCGGTAGCTTATGCGCGCCAAGCCGGCCTGCGCGTTGGGCGAGTATACGTTCACCAGCGTGAAGCGGTCGAAAAAGAGTGTTATCACCCTGCCCTCGTCCGAAAAGCGCGGATCGCCGAAATCGTAATCCGCCTGCAACGCTTTTTGCCGCGAGAATACCGCCGTGCCCGAATAACCCTTGCGCTGTGCGCTGTACCAATACTGTTCGTACCCGGGAAGCACGATCTCGGCCTGAGATCTTTCCATTTTTGTCTCCTGCAAACAAAAAATATCGGCATCAAGCGCGGCAAAGGAATCCATAAACCCCTTCTTTAAAGAGGCGCGCAGCCCGTTTACATTCCAAGATACCAGTTTCATTTGTCCATTTTCTCCATTTCTGTGTTTTTTCTATCCTGTTTGGGTATAATATATTATAAACTATTTCTGGCGGGTGCCACTGTTTTTCGCAGTATTCATAATTTTATGCAGCAAACGGTTTAACCACACGGCAGAGGTGTTATATTAAAAGCGAGTGATAATTATTATCACTAATGCGAAAGGAGGCGACAACAGTGATATATTCCAAACACCGTGAAATTATAATGCGGGCGCTTTTGGAAAATCCGGTACATCCAACGGCCGACGAATTGTATCATATTCTGAAGCCAGAGCATCCTTCTCTTTCGCTGGCAACTGTCTACAGAAACCTAAACCAGCTCGCGCAAAACGGTAAGGTGAGGAAGATAGAGGTGCCAAGCGGTTCGGACAGGTTTGACGGTACGCTGGATGCGCACTACCATATGGTGTGCGAAAAATGCGGAGGCATAACCGATCTGCCCGATGGTTATGTGCCGGAGATGAACGCGGCTGCCATAGACGGTATGGGCATAAGCGTGGAGCGCAGTAACATAATGTTTTACGGAGTCTGTCCGGCTTGCGGCGTAGGAAACAGAAGCTAAACGGTCAAAAAAAACCGGGGGATGGGGAAGTTCGCCGGAAAATCACAAAAGGAGATAAGACATGCCAGAATTGAAGGGAACTAAAACAGAACAAAATTTGCAGGCAGCTTTCGCGGGGGAATCGCAGGCGAGGAACAAGTATACATACTATGCTTCGCAGGCGAAAAAAGAGGGGTACGAGCAAATAGCCGCATTCTTTGAGGAGACGGCGTTCAACGAAAAAGAGCATGCGAAGCTGTGGTTCAAGCTGCTGCACAAGGGCATTCCGGACACCATAGCAAATCTTAATGACGCTGCTGACGGCGAAAACTATGAATGGACAGACATGTATAAGAGCTTCGCGGACGACGCGAAGAAAGAAGGCTTCGACAAGATAGCCGAGCTTTTCACCAAGGTGGGAGAGATAGAAAAGGAGCACGAGGAACGCTACCGCGCGCTGCTCAAGAACATTGAGAGCGGAGATATATTCGAGCGCAGCGGCGAGACCATTTGGCATTGCCGCAACTGCGGGCACACGATCTCAGGCGCGAACCCGCCCGAGGTATGCCCGGTATGCTCTCACCCCAAGGCTTATTTTGAAATAAGGGCGTTCAACTATTGAGCGTGTGAAGCTATAGCAAAAAAGCCGTGCCGTATTGGCGCGGCTTTTTTGTATGCGGTCATTTTCTTGTTTTTACCGTACCCGGCGTGTTAATATATCAGTATGGATTATTCGCGTGGCGTAAACTGGCTTTTGAGGCCCAAGCGGGAAAAGCGTACCAGGGCTGTGGACGTGTTTTTTGTCTATCCCACGGTTTTTGGTTATCCGGGCAAAAAGAAGCACCACAATATGAACCCCTATAACCCGGCAATGCGTGTGCTGGCGTGGTTTTTCACTATATGGCGCTCGCGCTTTTTGGCGGAGGATTGCAATCTGTTCGCGCCGCACTACAGGCAGGTGGGCATAGAGAGCCTGGAGATGCGGCACAGCGAGGCAAAGCCCTACTTTGAAAAGGCCTATGGGGATGTGCGGGAAGCTTTTTTGTATTACATAGAGCATCTGAACGAGGGCAGGCCATTTATACTGGCCGGGCACAGCCAGGGCTCCGCCATGCTGCTGAACCTGCTCATGGAGGAGTTTGGCGATGGCAAATACGCGGATCGCTTTGTGGCGGCTTACATAATAGGTTTCTCCGTAACGCAAAAGGAGCTCGAGGCCAACCCGCATATAAAGCTGGCGCAGGCGGAGGATGACACGGGCGTGGTGATAAGCTACAATACCTCGGCGGCAGGCCTAAAGCTCATGCGCGTGGTGCGCAAGGGCGCGGTGTGCGTGAATCCGCTGAACTGGAAGCAAACGGCGGAGTACGCGCCCCGTCAAATGAACCTCGGAACCGTGATATTCGAGCTGGGCAGGTTCAAAATGGAGTTCAAGCAGTTCACCGGCTCGTATATATGCCTAAAGCACGGCGTGGTGATGATAGACAAAGAGGCCATGAGTACGCTTATGAAAATTCGCATACCCATAATCACAAAGATAATATTGAGCCGAAAATCACTGCATACACTGGATATCGCGCTGTTCCACAGAAATTTGCAGCGCAGTGTGAAGCGGCGCATAGCAAACTTCTTCGCGGAGGCGCGCGATCAATAATAGGCGGCCGTTCCAAAAGGGTGGGGTGGCGATATTTACGGAGGTCATATAATGAAATATCTTTTAGCTCACGATCTGGGTACGTCGGGTAATAAGGCAACGCTTTTTTCTGAGGACGGCCAGCTTGTAAAGAGCTGCGTTTCCTCGTATGGTACGCGCTATTTTAACGGTAACTGGGCAGAGCAAGACCCCAAGGACTGGTGGGAGGCGGTGAAGCTTTCCACAAAAGAGCTCATGCAGGGCACTGACGCGGCGGATATAGCGGCCATATCATTCTCCGGGCAAATGATGGGCTGCCTGTGCGTGGACGAAGCGGGAAGGCCGCTTAGAGAGCACATACTTTGGGCGGACATGCGCTCCACAGAGCAGGAGGCGTATTTGCGCTCCCGTGTGGACCCGCGCAGGTTTTACGAAATAACCGGACACCGGCCAAGCTCCTCTTATTCGCTGACCAAGCTGATGTGGGTGCGGGACAACGAGCCGGAGGTATACAAAAAAACATACAAGATGCTCAACGCCAAGGACTATATAATATACCGCCTGACGGGCAAATACTACACGGATCATTCGGACGCGACGGGTACCAACGCCTTCGATATAAACGGATCCGTATGGTCTGCCGAGATAATGGACGCGGTGGGAATAGATATGGATAAATTCCCGCAGGCCGCGACCTCTGTGACGGTGGCGGGCGGGCTTACCTCCGCGGCCGCGGCGGAGTGCGGGCTTGACGAGGGAACGCCCGTTGTGCTGGGCGCGGGCGACGGCGTGGCGGCTGCCGTGGGCGCGGGCGCGGTACGCGAGGGCGTCACCTTCAACTGCCTGGGCTCCTCCTCCTGGATAGGCGCGTCGGCCAAAAAACCCGTGCTGGACGCGGAGATGAGCGTTTTCAACTGGGCGCATGCCGTGCCCGGGCTGGTTTCGCCCTGCGGCACCATGCAGAGCGCGGGCAGCTCGTATAACTGGATGAAGCAGCAGATGTGCGGCGGCGAAGAGTTGGCCGCCCAAAGCGGCGGCAATGTGTACGACCTAATAAACGGCGGAATAAAGCGTTCCGTGCCGGGCGCGCAAAACCTCTTCTTCCTGCCCTACCTCATAGGCGAGCGCTCGCCCCGCTGGAATCCGCTGGCGCGCGGCGCGTTCGTGGGGCTGACCATGGAGCACACGCACGAGGACATGCTGCGCAGCGTGGTGGAGGGCGTGGGCTTCAACCTGCGCGTCATAATGGATACGCTGCAAAGTCAGGTGGGCATAACGGACATGATAGCCATAGGCGGGCTGGCGCAGTCGGACGTTATATTGCAGATACTGGCCGATATATTCGGCGTGGACGTGCTGCCCTTAAACCACATAGAGGAGGCCTCCTCCATAGGCGCGGCGGTGATCGCGGGCGTGGGTGCGGGCGTGCTGCCCGGCTTTGATGAGGTGGGTCGCTTTGTGCACACGGTGGGCAGGTTTGCTCCGAACGCGCAAAACCACCAAAAGTACAACGCCATGCTGAAGGTTTTCAACCAGATATACCACTCACTTACCGGGGTATACGAGAGCCTGGCGGAGCTGTGAGGATGAAACGGTATTTTTAATATAAATCCGCGCGGCTTGGTTATATATGATATAATTGCACAGAACGAAGGGATGAGGTGTCATGGAAAACGACAAACGGATCGCGCTGCTTATAGACGCAGACAATGTTTCGGGTAAATACATACCCTATATAATGGACGAGGTGTCAAACTATGGCACACCCACGTATAAGCGAATATACGGCGACTGGACGAAGCCGCAGCTTGGCTCGTGGAAGGGCGTGCTGCTCAATTATTCCATAACGCCGGTGCAGCAATATGGCTATACCACGGGCAAAAACTCCACGGACGCGGCGCTCATAATAGACGCGATGGATATACTGTATTCCAGCAAGGTGGACGGCTTTTGCATAGTTTCAAGCGACAGCGATTTTACGCGGCTGGCTTCGCGACTGCGCGAGGCGGGCATGCGCGTTATAGGCATGGGCGAAAAAAAGACGCCCGCGCCCTTCATTGCGGCCTGCCAGCAGTTTAAATATCTTGAGGTGCTGGCCGCCAGTGGAGCCACCGAGGAGGTGGGCGAGACCGCCGAAACGGACGCCGCGCAGGAAAAATCCGCCGAGCAGTGCAAGCCGCAGGCGGCCGCGCGCGAGGTGCGCCGCATGATAAAATCCCTCAAAACAATAATCACAGAGCTTTCGGACGAGGACGGCTGGGCGTACCTTGGCGCGGTGGGCAACCTAATGTCTCGCCGCCTGCCCGATTTTGACACGCGCAACTTCGGCTATAAAAAAATGTCGGCAATGGTGGATTCGCTGGAGGAATTTGAGCTGGAGTTCCGAAAGGGCGACGCGCCGCACGCCATAGAGGCCTACGTGAGCAACAAGCAGAGCAAGCGCAGCGCTTCCGCGCCCAAAATACACAAATGATATTTTATGTACACACAAGGAGATATATAGCTCATGAATGTTAGAACCAGATTTGCGCCCAGCCCCACGGGATATTTGCACATAGGCGGGCTGAGAACGGCGCTTTATGCCTATCTTTTCGCAAAGTCCAAGGGCGGAGCCTTTATATTGCGCCTGGAGGATACGGACAGGGAGCGCCTCGTTTCGGAGGCGGACACAATAATATACCGCACATTGAAGGACGTGGGGCTCATATATGATGAAGGGCCGGACGCGCAGGGCGCTTTCGGGCCATATGTGCAGTCCGAGCGCAAGGATATATACAAAAAATATGCCTGGGAGCTGGTGGAGCGCGGCGCGGCATACTGCTGCTTTTGCACGAAGGAGCGGCTGGCGGAGCTTCGAGCCGAGCTTGAGGCGGAGGGCAAAACGCCCAAGTACGACAAGCACTGCCTAAGCCTGTCCAAGGAGGAGGTAGCGCGCCGCATAGACGCGGGCGAACCCTTCGTTATACGGCAAAACATACCCACGGACGGCGAAACCACCTACAGCGATATGGTGTACGGAGACATAACGGTGCCCAACGCCGATATGGAGGACAACGTTCTGCTCAAGACGGACGGATTTCCCACCTACAACCTCGCCAACGTGGTGGACGATCACCTGATGGAGATATCCCACGTTATTCGCGGCATAGAATACCTTTCGTCCACGCCCAAATACAATTTGCTCTACGAGGCGATGGAGTGGGAGGCGCCCAAATACATACACCTGCCGCCCGTAATGAGAGACAAGCACGCCAAGCTCTCCAAGCGGCACGGGGACGCGAGCTATGAGGATTTTGTGGCCAAGGGCTACCTTCCGCAGGCCATACTGAACTATATAGCGCTGCTGGGCTGGGCGCCGGCCGGCACGCAGGAGATATTTACGCTGTCGGAGCTGGTGGCCGCCTTCGATGTGGCAGGCATAAGCAAATCTCCCGCCATATTCGACGTGGAAAAGCTGAAGTGGATGAACGCCGAATACATTCGCGCCATGAGCGAGAGCGCATACATTGAGGCGGCGCTGCCCTACGTTTCGCAGGTCATAGACCCGGATAAATTTGATATGAGCCTTATTGCGCGCATAACGCAGCAGCGGCTGGAAACATTCACCGAGCTTCCCGGCAAGCTGGCCTTTTTGGCAGAGCTACCGGATTACGATATAGACCTTTATAACCACAAAAAAATGAAGGTGACGCCCGAGAGCGCGCTGGTGTATATAAAGGAGGCGCGGCCGGTGCTTGAAGAGCTGGGCGAATTCACCGAGGCCTACATACATGACGCAATGATGGCGCTGGTGGAAAAGCTGGGCATAAAGAACGGCCAGCTGCTTTTCCCTTTGCGCATAGCCATAACGGGCATGGCGGTTACCCCGGGCGGGGCGATCGAGGCGGCGGCGCTTTTGGGCCGCGCGGAAACGCTGTCGCGAATAGACGCGGGCATAGAAAAGCTGACGGCGGCGCGGGGCTTATAGGCGCGGCGAACGGTTTTTCTTGACTTTAGATAAAACACTATATATACTATTAATTTGTAACGTCCTTGCCCTGCGGACAAAAAGCAGGGCCGATAGACCATAAGGAGGTGAATTTTACTATGGTTAATTACGAATCTATGTATATCCTGAAACCGGATATGGAAGAGGAAAAGAAGGACGCTCTCGTGAAGCGCTTTTCTGATATCGTCACAAACAACGGCGGTACCATTGAAAAGATAGACGAATGGGGCAAAAAGCGTTTGGCTTATCCCATAAACTACATCAACGACGGTTATTACGTGCTGATGTATTTTGCGGCTCCCCCGGAGCTCCCGATGGAGCTTGAGCGTAACTACAAGATTTCGGATGACGTGATGCGTTATATGGTAGTCAATCTGGACAATGCTTAAAATTGTCGGAGGTATGTTATGAACAAAGTCATACTGGTAGGTAACATAACAAGGGATCCCGAACAACGCACTACCGGAAACGGTACGCCCGTGACATCCTTCACTGTTGCGGTGAACAGAAGGTATAGGGATGCGCAGGGCAATTATCCGTCAGATTTCATAAATTGCGTTGCGTGGCGCACCACTGCTGAGTTTATTTCAAAATATTTCAGCAAGGGTTCTAAAATAGGCATTGTGGGGTCGTTGCAATCCCGCAGCTATGATGACGCGCAGGGCAATAAACGCTACATCACCGAGGTTGTGGTGGACGACGCTGAATTTGTTACCAGCAAGGCGCAGAGCCAAGGCGGCGGAAGAGACGATTACGCCGGGCTTACACCCCCGCCCTCATACGGCGGAGGCGGAGGCGGCGCAAGTGCCCCGCCCCAGCAGCCCTCGGCAGACGATATTTTTGCGGACGAGCTGGGAGATTTCCAGCCGCTGGATGACGCAGAGCTGCCCTTCTAAGGGAGCAAAGCGGTACAAAATAAAAAAAGACGCGCTCATTTCGTGCGCGATATGAAGGCGGTTCAATAACGCCGGAAAGGATGATAGATTTATGAGCGAAGATAGACAAAAGCGGCCCATGCGCGCAAGACGCCCCAGAAGAAAGGTGTGCGCCTTCTGTGCGGAAAAGGCCACAAGTATAGATTATAAGGATGCTAACAAACTCAGACGCTTCCTGTCGGAGCGCGGGAAGATATCCCCCAGAAGGGCTTCCGGCACCTGCGCAAAGCATCAGAGGCAGCTCGCCGTTGCCATAAAGCGCGCGCGCGTTATGGCTCTTTTGCCCTATGTTTCAGACTGAGCATAATAAAGCAAAACAAAAAACCGTTTCCCGGTGGAAACGGTTTTTTTCATCAAATCAGCAGGCGAGCGCTTCTGTGCTATCGTTTTGTCTGCTTTTATTGAATAGCTGAATCAGCAGTATAATAAACGAAATAATTATTATCACCCTCCTCTATGTTTACGCGCTTTTCAAAGCTCTCTTGAAGCAGCGTCCGGCGCTTCCTGCGGGCGGGACTCACCGTGGGGACGCTCGCCGTGTGGACGCTCGCCGTGTGGGTGCTCGCCGTGGGGATGCTCGCCGTGTGGACGCTCGCCGTGGGGGCGCTCGCCGTGTGGGTGCTCGCCGTGGGGATGCTCGCCGTGTGGGTGCTCACCGTGGGGACGCTCACCGTGTGGGTGCTCGCCGTGTGGGTGCTCACCGTGGGGATGGTGCGGGTGGTGCGGGTGGTGCGGTCCGCCGTGCGGGCATTCTCCCCAGCCGTGCCGTCCGTTCATTGGGGGAAAGCCAAAGCCGCCTTCATCCTCCCCGAAATTCGCGGAAAGCTCCTCTATGAGGTTTGTAAGCAGCCTGTCCATAGTCACCCGATCCTCCTCGCTCAAAAAGTCGAACAGATTTTCTATGTCTTCGCGCTGCTTTTCAGTCTGCTCGGCGGCCCTCTCGCCCTCCTCCGTCAGCGAAATATCCATCGCCCGGCGATCCGCCTCAGAGGGGGTGCGAGTTATGTATCCGTTTCGCTCCAGCTTGGAGAGCAGCTCGCCCACGGATTGTGAACGCATGCCCAGCAGATAGGAGAGATCCTTTTGAGAGATGCCCGGCTTCACGCGCAGCATGGCCAGCAGCCTGCCCTGACCGCGATGTATGCTTCCCGGATGACCCGCCTGCATTGCGCGGTGGTGCTGGTATCTGTGCAGCAAAGCGTGTGCCCGCATAAATTTTTCCAATAAAACGTCTTTCTTTTCTTCCATGATCATAGCCTCCTTATTGGCTTGGTATTAGCGATCTAAAATAACAAGGTACCTTTATAAATTGAATTATACAGGTACCTGTCTTAATAGTCAAGCTGTATTTGTAAATATTTAATTAACCGAACAAAAGAGTTTAAAGCACGGTATTTTTGCCCATAATTATGTATTAAATAATAACAACACGGGGGTGCGGTATGCTTGATAAATTTTGGTCTAAGCTAAAAAGCCAGTTTGCGCTGAATTGGGATATGGCGGGCTACGATGATATCCGGCTGTCTATGGAGGCGGGCATAAAAATAAAGGGCACGAACATGAGCGTGCTCTTTTTGGCGATCATAATAGCCTCCATTGGTCTTAACATGAATTCCATACCCGTAATAATAGGCGCCATGCTTATATCGCCGCTTATGGGCGGCATTCAAGGCATAGGCTACGGGCTGTCCACCTTCGATACCGGCTTTATGCGCCGCGCGGCGCTGGGGCTTGCGGCACAGGTGCTCATAAGCCTTGCCGCCTCCACGATATACTTCGCCATAACGCCCATATCCTCCGCCTCATCCGAGATACTGGCGCGCACCTCGCCCACGATCTGGGATGTTCTTATAGCCGTGGCGGGCGGCCTCGCGGGAATAATCGGCCTGACGCGCAAGGAAAAATCCAACGTGATACCCGGCGTGGCTATTGCCACCGCGCTCATGCCGCCGCTGTGCACGGCGGGCTACGGCCTAGCTACCGGCCAGCTCCAATACTTTGCCGGGGCGTTTTACCTCTTTTTTATAAACGGCTTCTTTATATGCCTCACTGCCGTTGTGGTGCTTACCATACTCAAGGTGCCGCGCAAGGCCTTTCCGGATAAGCGCGAGAAGATGAAGATAACGCGAACTATAGTGATACTGTCAATTGTTGTGCTCATACCCAGCGTGGTGCTCACGGCGAACACGGTGAACGGTTTCGTTAAGCAAAAGAATGTGGAAACATTTGTGACGGAGCAGTATGAAACGCCGCAAACGCTTGTGCTGCACAGCTCATTTGACGCGACGAGCAGCGCGCTTGACGTGGCGCTTATGGGAAAAACACTGAGCGCTTCTCAATTGGACGCCATAAATCAAAAGCGTGCCGATTACGGTATCGCGGACGTGCAGATATTCGTGACGCAGCTTGAGGTGCCGCAAAACCAGCTTACCCCGCAGATGGAGGCATACGCGCGGGGGTATCTCTCCGACTCCATATTTTCATTCATACAGCAGCACAACGATCTAGCGCAGACCAACACCAAAATAAGCGAGCTGGAGGCGCGCATAGCCAAGCTGGAGCAGGGAAGCGCGGGTTGAGCGCGGCTTTTGCACAAAATAATGTACGCGGCGCGTAAAATACTGTATAATTAGAAAATCGATTAATACAGGTATGGAGTATATATATGGATAGGGACAGAAATTTTATTGAGGAAATAATAGACGCGGATATAGAAGCGGGCAGAGCAAATGAAATAATAACGCGCTTTCCGCCCGAGCCGAACGGATATTTGCACCTTGGCCACGCCAAGGCCATAACGCTGAATTTCACGCTGGCCGAAAGATATAAGGGCAGGTGCAACCTTCGCTTTGACGACACAAACCCCCTCAAGGAGGACGACGAATACGTTCGCGCCATAAAGGAGGATATCGCCTGGCTGGGCTTTGCTTGGGCGGAGGAATGCTACGGCTCGGATTATTTTCAATATATGTATGAAAAAGCCGTGCTGCTCATAAAGAAGGGTCTTGCCTATGTGGACGATCTTTCGGCGGAGCAAATGCGCGAATACCGGGGTACGCTCACCGCGCCCGGCAAGGAGAGCCCCTTCCGCGATCGCAGCATAGAGGAAAATCTGGAGCTATTTGGGCGCATGAAGGCGGGCGAATTCGCGGACGGCGAAAAGGTGCTGCGCGCCAAGATAGACATGGCCTCGCCCAATCTGAATATGCGCGACCCCGCCGTGTATCGCATTGTGCACGCTGAGCACCACCGCAGCAAAAACGCCTGGGTGATATACCCCATGTACGATTTTGCGCACCCGCTGGAGGACGTGCGCGAGGGAATAACGCACTCCATATGCACTATGGAATTTGAAGATCACCGCCCGCTATACGATTGGTTTGTGCAGCATACGGACGCCGAATGCGAGCCGCACCAGTACGAATTTGCGCGGCTGAACCTCACGCACACCGTTATGAGCAAGCGCTATTTGAAGGCGCTGGTGGACGAGGGCACCGTTTCGGGCTGGGACGATCCGCGTATGCCCACGCTTTCGGGAATACGCCGCCGGGGCTACACGCCCGAGGCGATACGTGATTTCTGCGAACGCATAGGCGTTGCCAAAGCGGTTTCGGTGGTGGATGTGCGCCTTTTAGAGCACTGTGTGCGGGAAGATTTGAACGCCCACGCAAAGCGGCTGATGGCGGTGCTTGATCCCGTGAAGCTCACCATAGAAAACTACCCTGACGATCAGGTGGAGACGCTTTTCGCGCAGGATCTGCCGGACAGCGAGGCCACGCACGAGGTTCCCTTCTCCAAGCACCTATACATAGAGCGCGAGGATTTCATGGAAGTGAAGCCCAACAATAAATTTTTCCGTCTTTCGGTGGGCGGTGAGGTGCGCCTCAAAAATGCCTACATAATAAAATGCGAGCGCGTGGTAAAGGACGAGGCGGGCAACATAGAGGAGATAATCTGCAGCTATGACGAAACCTCGAAATCCGGCATGAGCGGCGCGGCGCGCAAGGTGAAGGGCACGCTGCACTGGGTGGAGCGAAATAGCGCCGTGCAGGCCACCGCAAGGATATTCGATTATCTTTTCGGCGATGCCGATGAGGAGGGCAAATGTCCGCTGAACGAAAATTCGCTCAACGTGATGAAAAACGTTATGATAGAGCCGGAGATCGCCAAGGCGCAGCCGGGTGAACGCTTCCAGTTCATGCGGCAGGGCTATTTTTATCTGGATCCGGTGGACAGCGCGGAGGGCAACCTCGTGCTCAACAAAATAGTTGGCCTGAAGGACAGCTACAAACCGGGTTCTTCCAATTAGAGGAGCGCAGGGTTTGCGTGGCGGATATATATTTTCCCCAAGATCGCTATATGAAAAACATATAGCAAATCGGACAAAAGCAGGCATAATTTCGCAATATATGCTTGCTCTTGCCTTGTAAAAGTGGTAGTATTTGGGACGTGCGCTAAAATACTACATAAACATCAAAGGGGGAAAACATGAAAAAAATAATTATTGCGGCACTGGGGTTGTGCCTTGCGGGATTGCTGTTTACCGGCTGTTCTGCTGTGACGGATGCTGTGCAACAGGCGAAGGCCATAGCTTCGGCAGCAACGGAAGATGCGGCACAGCCCGCCGAGACAGCTGCACCTGATGCGGAACCGGCGCAAAGCGCGACGGCAGATGAAAAAGCAAGCTATGATTCTTGGGGGATTAACGATTGGAAAAACGCCACAGATGCCGAAAAGGAGCAGGTGTGCCTCTACGTGATAAGGGCATCTGAGCCAAAGCTGAAAGACATATCGGATGAGGACATAGTGGCGAGCGGCACTTTGGGAACCATAGAGGGGCTTATAGATTCCTGGTTTGAGCTGGACGATAAGGAGACCATAGGCAATTTTGTTGCTGAATAAGCCGCGCGGATGATACTTTAGCGTTTTGTTTAAAATTTCTTTGCAAATTTTTGGTTGACAAACGCGGGCAATGCGTTTATCATAAAAACACGTAACAGCGCATATGAGCTTGCGCGGAAATTGATGGAGTAAGAACAGATGGACAGTATAAGCAATAATATCGTTTCTTACAACAGCATAGCAGTCCTTAGCCTTATTAGCGGCGTCATTCTAGGCGTCAGAGATAAGGCTTGTTGCGGTTGCCTTGGTTAAAGGGCAATGATGGGGACTTCTAGGGATTAAGTAATTCTGAGGCCTGCGCAATGAGCGCGGGCCTTTTTGTTTGCTAAGGCCTCGAGCTCAAAAAAATGAAGGCGCGGCACTTGCAAGGAGGTAGACTAAAATGAAATTATCCGGTGCTCAAATCGTTATGGAATGTCTGCGGGAGCAGGGCGTTGACACGGTGTTTGGTTTTCCGGGCGGCACGGCGCTGCAAATATATGACGCGCTGTATGACTGTGCGGACATAAAGCACGTGCTGACCTGCCACGAGCAGCACGCGGCGCACGCGGCGGACGGCTATGCCCGCGCAACGGGCAAAACGGGCGTGGTGTTCGCTACGAGCGGCCCGGGTGCCACCAATCTGGTAACAGGCATTGCCACGGCCTATATGGATTCCATACCCGTTGTGGCAATAACGGCCAACGTCGCAAAACCGCTTTTGGGGCGCGACACCTTTCAGGAAATAGACATAACGGGCGTGACCAACCCCATAACAAAGCACAATGTGATAATAAAGGACATCGCCGATCTGGCGGACGCTGTGCGCGAAGCATTTTATGTTGCGAACAGCGGCAGAAAAGGGCCGGTGCTGGTGGACATACCCAAGGATATCACCATACAAAAGTATGAATACACGCCTGCCACGCCCAAAACACCCGTACACCAAAACGCTTTTTACGTGGACGATATAGCGGCAGCGGCAGCGGCCATAAACGCCAGCGAGCGGCCCTTCATATACGCGGGCGGCGGCGTTATAGCGGCGGACGCGGAGGCTGAGCTGAAGGCGCTGGCCGAAAAACTGAACGCGCCCGTTACCACCACGCTGATGGGAATAGGTGGCTTCCCGCGCGGAAGCGAAAACTTCACGGGCATGATAGGCATGCACGGAACAAAAGCCTCCGCGCTCTGCGTTTCGCACTGCGATCTGCTGATTGCGGTGGGCGCGAGGTTCTCAGACCGCGTTACGTCCGATACCTCCAAATTCGCCAAGCAGGCCAGGGTGCTGCATATAGACGTTGACCCCGCCGAGATAAACAAAAATATAAAGGCGCAGTATCAGGTAACGGGCAACGCCAAGGATGTGCTGAGTGCGCTGATACCCGAGGTTGCGCCCGCAAAGAACCGCGATTGGCTGGAGCAGGCGATAGAATGGAAGGAAAAATATCCGCTGAACCGCGCCACAAGAAATGCCAAATACCCGCGCAAGATACTGGAGACCATGCAGGAATTTGCTCCGGCGGACGCTGTTTATACCACCGAGGTTGGCCAGCACCAGATGTGGGCAGCGCAGTTTTTGAAGATAGATATGCCCCGCCAGTTCATAACCTCGGGCGGCCTCGGGACAATGGGCTTCGGGCTGGGCGCCGCTATGGGCGCGGCGGTGGGCACGGGAAGGCGCACGGTAAACATTGCGGGCGACGGCAGTTTCCACATGAATTTGCAGGAAATAGTTACCGCAGTGAAGTATAATATACCTGTGACCATACTGATAATGAACAACAACGTGCTGGGCATGGTGCGCCAGTGGCAGAAGCTGTTTTACAACGGCCGCTACTGCAACACCACTTTAAACAGCCCAACAGATTATGTGAAGCTGGCGGAGGCCTTTGGCGCAAAGGGTTTCCGCGCTGAAGGCAAAACGGAGCTGAAAAGCGTTATGGAAGCGGCCTTCAAGCAGGACGGCCCGGTGGTTATATGCTGCGACATACACGAGGACGAAAACGTGCTGCCCATGGTTCCCGGAGGAAAAGGGCTGGACGAGATAATATTGGACATAGAAGAGGGTTGAAGGGCAAGAAGGGCAATTAATAATTAAGAATTAAAAATTAAGAATGAAGGTGTCCGCTGCGCGGACGATTTAATAAATTAATCGCCGTAGGCGATACCACAATTATTAATTATTCATTATTAATTCTTAATTAAAAAAAGGAGGGGTTTTCAGATGATTAGACGTTATGTTATAAGCATATTGGTCAAAAATACTTCGGGTGTGCTGGCCAAGGTGATTGGCCTTATATCGCGCAGGGGATACAACATACATTCGCTTTCCGTGGGCGAAACGCAGGATAAGAGCATTTCGCGCATAACAATAGAGCTAATGGGTGACGACAGCGAGCTGGAGCAGGTGAAAAAGCAGTTCTCTAAGCTGGTGGACGTTATAAAGGTGAAGGCGCTGCGCTCTTCAAACTCTGTTTACAGAGAGCTGGTGCTGGTGAAAGTTAAAGCGGACGCGGATCGCCGCGCGGGCATTATAGAGCTGTGCGACATATTCCGCACAAAAATTGTGGATGTATCTCCTAAAGCAATGGTTATAGAGCTGTCCGCCTCGCCGGAAAAAAACCGCGCGCTAATAGAGCTGCTGGATGAATACGGCATAATGGAGATGAGCCGCACGGGCATAACCGCCATACAGCGCGGCGACGGCAGGATAAACGGGTAAATTTTTTAAAATTTAAATATATTATATAAAGCGCAAAAAGCGCGGAAATGGAGTTTTTATATTATGGCAGTAAACATGTACTACGAGAAGGATTGTGATTTTTCACTGCTCAAGGGGAAGACGGTAGCCATAGTGGGTTTCGGTTCGCAGGGGCACGCGCACGCGCTCAATCTCAAGGAGAGCGGCGCGAACGTTATAGTTGGCCTGTATGAGGGTTCCAAGAGCTGGGCGAAGGCGGAGGGCAACGGTCTCACGGTAATGACGGCGGCGGACGCAGCCAAGGCGGCCGATATAATAATGATTCTCATAAACGACGAAAAGCAGGGCAAGCTGTATAAAGAAAGCATAGCCCCGCACATGACGGAGGGCAAATCACTCGTTTTCGCGCACGGCTTCAATATACATTACGGCCAGATACAGCCGCCCAAGGATGTTGACGTGTGGATGGTGGCTCCCAAAGGCCCTGGTCATACGGTGCGCAGCCAGTACGTGGAGGGCAAGGGCGTTCCCTGCCTCATAGCGGTACATCAGGACGCTACGGGCAAGGCGAAGGATTTTGCGCTGGCATACGCGGCGGGAATAGGCGGAGCGCGCGCGGGCATATTTGAGACCAGCTTCAAGGAGGAGACGGAAACGGATCTCTTCGGCGAGCAGGCGGTGCTGTGCGGCGGCGTTTCGCGCCTCATACAGGCGGGCTTCGAAACGCTGGTGGAGGCGGGCTACGCTCCCGAAATGGCCTACTTTGAATGCTGCCACGAAATGAAGCTCATAGTTGACCTCATATTCGAAGGCGGGCTCAGCCGCATGCGCTATTCCATATCAGACACGGCGGAGTATGGCGACTACGAAACGGGCAGAAGAGTAATAACGGACGAAACAAAGGCCGAAATGAAAAAGGTGCTCTTTGAGATACAGGACGGCACCTTCGCCCGCAACTGGATGCTTGAGAATCAGGTGAACCGCCCGCACTTCATAGCCACGCGCAACATGGAGGCGAACCACCAGATAGAAAAAACGGGCGCGGAGCTCAGAAGCAAGATGAGCTGGGCGAAGAAGGGCAATTAATAATTAATAATTAAAAATTAATAATGAAGGTGTCCGCTTCGCGGACAATTATATAAATATCGCCGTAGGCGATACATCAATTATTAATTCTTCATTCTTAATTATTAATTAGAAAAAAGCCTGAAAGGATTTTTTTATGAACAGTGACAAGATAAAAAAGGGTGCGGACAGGGCGCCGCACCGTTCGCTGCTGTACGCGCTGGGGCTCACGCCCGAGGAGCTTGATCGCCCTCTCGTGGCCGTGGTTTCCGCGCACAGCGAGATAGTGCCCGGGCATACGCACCTAGATAAGCTGGCCAAGGCGGCGGCGGACGGCGTGCGCATGGCGGGCGGCACACCCATAGAGTTCCCCGCCATAGGCGTGTGCGACGGCATAGCCATGGGGCACGAGGGTATGCGCTATTCGCTGCCCACGCGCGAGCTCATAGCGGACAGCATAGAGAGCATGGCCAAGGCGCACTCCTTTGACGGCATGGTGCTGGTGCCCAATTGCGACAAGATAGTGCCGGGAATGCTGATGGCGGCGGCGCGTGTGAACATACCCGCCATCGTTATATCGGGCGGGCCCATGCTGGCCGGTCGGGTGAACCACCACAAAACCAGCCTCAGCAGCATGTTTGAGGCGGTGGGCGCGCACAGCGCGGGCAAGATGACGGACGAGGCACTCACAGATTTTGAGCAGAACGCCTGCCCAAGCTGCGGAAGCTGCTCCGGCATGTATACCGCCAATTCCATGAACTGCCTAGCGGAAGCGATAGGCATGGCGCTGCCTGGTAACGGCACCATACCCGCCGTATACTCGGCGCGCACGGCTCTTGCCAAAAAAGCGGGCATGCAAATAATGAAGCTGGTGGAAGCCGATATAAAGCCTAGGGATATAATGACGGATACGGCGTTCAAAAACGCGCTGGCTGTGGATATGGCTCTCGGCTGCAGCACGAATTCTATGCTGCATCTGCCCGCTATAGCGCACGAGTGTAGTGTGGAGATAGACCTGCGCGAAGTGAACCGCATAAGCGAAAAAACGCCCAACCTCTGCCACCTCGCACCGGCGGGACACCACTATATAGAGGAGCTCAACGAGGCGGGGGGCGTGAGCGCTGTTATGCAGCAGCTCCGCACTATAGGCGTGCTGGCAGACAACAAAACGGTGGAAGGAACGGTTTTCTCCCGCATAGACGGCGCGAAGATAACGGGTGATGTGATACGCCCGGCCGACGATCCCTACTCTAAAACTGGCGGCATAGCGGTGCTGTTTGGCAACATAGCGCAAAACGGCTGCGTGGTGAAGCGCTCCGCCGTTGCGCCCGAAATGCTTAAACACAGCGGGCCAGCCCGCGTTTTCGACAGCGAGGAGGAGGCCACCGCCTGCATTATGGCGGGCGGCATAGTGGCGGGCGACGTGGTGGTCATACGCTACGAGGGGCCAAAGGGCGGCCCGGGTATGCGGGAAATGCTTGTCCCCACTTCCGCGCTGGCGGGCATGGGACTCGATAAGGACGTTGCGCTTATAACGGACGGACGGTTTTCCGGCGCGTCGCGCGGCGCTTCCATAGGCCACGTTTCGCCCGAGGCGGCCGCAGGCGGATTGGTAGCGCTTGTGCAGGAGGGCGACACCATAGAGATAGACATCGAAAATTACAGTATAAACCTTGCCGTGAGTGAAGCCGAGCTTAAAAAGCGTACCGCAAACCCGCCGCAAAAGAGCGTGACAGGCTGGCTCAAACGCTATTCCAAAATGGTTACCAGCGCGGACAAGGGAGCGGTCTTGGAAGATTGAAGCCTTTTAGGCCTCAATCTTCCAAGACAATTAATAATTATTAATTTAAAAAATTTTTTTGAAAGGGATTTTTTACCATGAAAACAATCAAGATTTTCGATACCACACTGCGTGACGGAGAGCAATCTCCCGGCTGCAGCATGAATTTAAATGAAAAGATAGAGATCGCGCGGCAGTTGGAAAACATGAAGGTGGATATAATAGAAGCGGGCTTCGCCATATCCTCACCCGGAGATTTCGAGAGCGTGCAGAAGGTTGCGCAGACAGTGAAAAATTGTACCGTCGCCTCTCTCTGCCGCGCCGTACAAAAGGATATAGACGCCTCATATGATGCTTTGAAGGGCGCTGCATCGCCCCGCCTGCACGTATTTTTGGCCACCTCTCCGCTGCACATGGAGTACAAGCTGAAGATGGCTCCGGATAAGGTGCTGGAGAAGATAAAGGAATCCATAACCTACGCAAAGACGCTGATGGCAGACATAGAGTTTTCTGCAGAGGATGCCACCAGGAGCGACCGTGAATTTTTAGCCAAGGCCGTAAAGGTCGCCATAGACGCGGGAGCCACCACGGTGAACATACCGGACACGGTGGGCTATGCGCTGCCGCAGGAAATGTTTGAGCTGATAAAATACCTCAAGGAAAACGTGGACGGCATAGACGATATAGATATTTCCGTGCACTGCCACGACGATCTTGGCATGGGCGTGGCAAACTCACTAAGCTCCGTGCTGGCGGGCGCTACGCAGGTGGAGTGCACAATAAACGGCATTGGCGAGCGCGCGGGCAACGCTTCTCTGGAAGAGGTGGTCATGGCGATAAACACACGCAGCCACAATTTCGACGCTAAAACCAACATAGACACAAAGCAGATATACCGCTCCTCCCGCCTGCTGTCTAAGACCATTGGCGTGTCCATACCGCCCAACAAGGCAATAGTGGGAGCGAACGCCTTTGCGCACGAGAGCGGCATACATCAGCACGGCGTGCTGGCAAAGCGCGAGACATACGAAATAATGACACCCGAAAGCGTGGGTCTGTCCACCAACAAAATGGTGCTGGGCAAACACTCCGGCCGCCACGCCTTCGATGATTTCCTGTCTGAGCTGGGCTATCGCCTGAGCAATGAAGAGCTGGACGCCGCCTTCGCCCAGTTCAAAGACCTGTGCGACAAGAAAAAGGAAGTCACAGAGTTCGATATTGAGGCGCTGGTTTCGCAGAAATCCGCCAAAGTAACGGAGCACTACAAATTTAAGCAGTTCGTTATAAACACGGGCAACAGCATATACAACACGGCCAGCGTGGTGCTGGAGGATATGGACGGCAAGGAGCACGCGCAGGTGGCATTCGGAGACGGCCCGGTGGACGCGGCCATACAGGCCATAAACGCCATAGTGGGCATGGAAATATCGCTTGATAATTACAAGATAAACTCCGTAGGCCACGGCGAGGACGCGCTGGGTGAGGTCGTTGTGAAGGTGTCTGACGGCAAGCGCACGGTAACGGGACGCGGTCTGTCCACAAATATTATTGAATCCTCCATATTGGCATACGTTAACGGCATAAACAAGCTGCTTGGGTAAAGGCAATGAATAATTAAGAATTAATAATGAAGGTGTCCGCAGTGCGGACAAAATAAATCGCCGTAGGCGATACCATCATTCTTAATTATTCATTATTAATTCTTAATTGAAAAGAAAGGGTTTCCATGAAAAAGGTTACAATATTCGATTCCACATTGCGTGACGGTATGCAGGCCGAGGGCATAGCATTTTCGGTGGAGGACAAGCTGAACATAGCGCACGCGCTGGACGAGCTGGGCGTGCATTATGTGGAGGCGGGCAACCCCGGCTCCAACCCCAAGGATATGGAGTTTTTCCGACGCGCGGCTGGCGACCCGCTGAAAAACGCGGTGCTCTGCGCCTTTGGCAGCACCCGCCGCAAAAATATAAAGCCGCAAGACGACGCAAACCTGACCTCGCTGCTATCGGCCAACACCCCGGCCGTGAGCATATTCGGCAAGTGCTGGGATCTGCACGTTGAAAAGGTGATAAACACCACGCTGGAAGAAAACCTGCGCATGATAGAGGACACCATAGCCTACATGAAGGCGCACGGCAAGGAAGTGATCTTCGACGCGGAGCACTTTTTTGACGGCTACAAGGCCAACCCGGCCTACGCCATGGACGCGCTCGGCGCTGCGGTAGCCGGCGGCGCGGATGTGGTGTGCCTGTGCGACACGAACGGCGGCACCTATCCCACGGATATATTCGGCATAACAAAGACCGCGGTTGAGCGCTTCCCCGAGGTTGCCGTGGGCATACACTGCCACGAGGACACTGGCATGGCGACGGCGCAGTCGCTCTTCGCGGTGGACGCGGGCGCTTGCCAGGTGCAGGGCACCTTCATAGGTTTTGGGGAGCGCTGCGGCAACGCAAACCTCTCCACTATAATTGCAGATTTGCAGCTAAAGCGGGGCGTGCATTGCCTGAGCGAGGAAAAGCTGACGCTGCTCACCGAGACGGCGCGCAGGATAGCGGGTATCGCCAATAAATGGCTGCCCTCCTCCATGCCCTATGTGGGTTCCTCCGCCTTTGCGCACAAGGGCGGCATGCACATAGACGGCGTAAAAAAGGTGAGCGAAAGCTTCGAGCATATAGCGCCCGAGGCGGTGGGCAATTCCCGACGCTACCTTATGAGCGAGGTCTCGGGCAAATCCACGCTGCTAAAGCTGGCGCAAAAGGTCGATCCCGGAATAACGTCAAAAGACCCGGTTTTGGCGGAAATGGTTGCGGAGCTCAAGCAACGGGAATATAATGGATATCAGTACGAGGCGGCGGAGGAGAGCTTTGAACTGCTGGTGCGGCATATGCTGGGCCGGCGGGAAGAGTTTTACGAGCTGGATTATTTCAAAATAATAAGCGAGCAACCCTCTGAGGGCAAGGAAAACCCCGCTTCGGCTATGGTGAAGGTGCGCGTTAACGGTGAAAGCCGCATAACGGCGGCGGAGGGCGAAGGCCCGGTGAACGCTCTTGATAAAGCGCTGAGAGGCGCTCTTGAGCAGTTTTATCCGCAGCTTGGCAAAATGCGCCTCACAGACTATAAGGTGCGTGTGCTGGAAGGCTCGGACGCTACGGCCTCCAAGGTGCGCGTGCTTATAGAATCCTCCGACGGCGTCAAAAGCTGGAACACCGTGGGCGTCTCCACGGATATAATCGGCGCAAGCTTCAAGGCACTGGGAGATTCCATAGAATATATGCTGACAACGGGGTAAGGTTTTTTCCGCGCCCCACACAAGGGGTGACGGGATGGACATAAAAAGAGGCATAGACTGGAAGGCGGAATTTAAAGATCGGGCGCTGGAGGCCGATTATTATACAGGCGAAATGTCTGCGGTCGTGAAGTTTCTAAGGTATATTGTGCTTATATTCGGCATAGTGTACGCGGCCATAAGCCTGTACGATTACGGCTATAACAGCGATCCGACCGTGTTTTGGCGGTCTACTGCCGCGCGGCTTGTAGTGCTGGCCTATGCTATACTGCTTTTCGTGGTGCTTCGCAAGCAGCGTTCTCAAAAAATATCAACACTGGTAGTTACGTTGCTGGAGCTTTTGGCCTACGCCTCATACATATACCTGCTGTATCAGCAGGGCGCTCAGGGCTTCATGGAGCAGGCGGGCGCGCTGATGATACTAATTATGGCGGTGTATCTTATACCAAACAGGTGGATAGTATCCACGGCGGTATGCTTTGCGATGGCGGCAAGCTATCTTATAATATCGCCGCTCTACATAGTGGAAATACCACACTTTATTTATGTGGAGGTAATAATATACTTTGTGCTGGCAATATGCCTCGCGGGTATAGCGCAGTATCGCCTGGCTATTTACAAGCGCAGGCGGTATCTGGAGGAAAAGCTGCTCATAGAGCAATCAGTGACGGACGCGCTCACGGGTATACACAACCGAAAGCAGGTGGATGTGGAGCTTGCGCGGCTGTGCGCGCGGGAAGGCCGCTTTGCCGCCATACTGTTCGATATAGACGATTTTAAAAGCATAAACGATACCTACGGGCACTTAACAGGAGATCAGGTATTGAAGGAGATGTCCAGTGAGGTATCCAAAGTGGTGCGCGCGGGAGACCTGTTTGCGCGGTGGGGCGGCGAGGAATTTTTGATGCTGGTGCCCGGCTATTCAGACAAACAGGCGGCAGCGCTTGCCGAGCGGCTCAGAAAGGATATTTCGCAGTTCGTTTTTGCGGAGGGGCGCATAAGGCTAACTTGCAGCTTTGGCGTTACGGAATACCGCGAGGGCGACACGCCGGAGCAGCTTATGCGCCGTGCGGACAAGGGAATGTACGCAAGCAAGAGCCAGGGCAAAAACAGCGTAACAATAAGTGAGTAAAAATTTTTTTCATATATGAAGGGAGAATTATTTCAAAAATGGGCATGACAATGACACAGAAGATACTGGCGGCACACGCGGGTCTTGAGAGCGTTTACGCCGGGCAGCTCATATCCATAAAGCTGGATATGGTGCTGGCGAACGACATCACAGCGCCCGTCGCCATAAACGAGTTTAACAAGACCGGGCGCGAGGTTTTCGACAAAAACAAAATAGCGCTGGTGATGGATCACTTTACGCCGAACAAGGATATAAAGGCGGCCGAGCAGTGCAAATTTGTGCGAGAGTTCGCGCGCAAGCACGAAATAGCGAATTTTTACGATGTGGGCGAAATGGGAATAGAGCACGCTCTGCTGCCCGAAAAGGGGCTGGTGGTGGCGGGCGAAGCCGTTATAGGCGCGGATTCGCACACCTGCACATACGGCGCTCTCGGCGCTTTTTCCACGGGCGTTGGCTCCACGGATATGGCGGCGGCGATGGCCACGGGCAAGGTGTGGCTCAAGGTTCCCCCCGCCATAAGATTCAACCTCAAGGGAGAGCTGAATAAATACGTGAGCGGCAAGGACGTTATACTGCACATAATAGGCCTCATTGGCGTGGACGGCGCGCTGTATAAATCTATGGAGTTCGGCGGCACGGGCCTCGCCTCACTGACCATGGACGACCGGCTTTGCATGGCCAACATGGCTATAGAGGCGGGCGGCAAAAACGGTATATTCGAGGTGGACGACGCTACGGTGGAATACATACGCCAACGCACAGAGCGCCCCTTCAAAATATACACGCCGGATGATGACGCCGTGTATGAGCAGGTTATAGACATAAACCTTTCAGAGCTGCGCTCCACCGTTTCCTTCCCCCATCTGCCCGACAATACGCGCGTGGTGGAGGACATAGACGAGGATATAAAAATAGATCAGGTGGTAATAGGCTCCTGCACGAACGGACGCATAAGCGACCTGCGCGCGGCTGCGGACATACTGGTGGGCAAGAAGGTCGCGAGGGACGTGCGCGCCATAATATTCCCCGCCACACAAAAAATATATTTGCAGGCGCTTGAAGAGGGGCTCATAAAGATATTCATAAACGCGGGCTGTGCTGTTTCCACGCCCACCTGCGGGCCATGCCTGGGCGGGCACTGCGGCATACTGGCCGAGGGTGAGCGCTGCGTTGCCACCACAAACAGAAACTTTGTGGGCAGGATGGGTCACGTGAAGTCTGAGGTATATCTGGCCAGCCCGGAGGTAGCCGCCGCAAGCGCGCTGCTGGGCAGGATAGCCACCCCCTACGATCTTTGATGCGCGAAAGGAGATAGCACAAATTGGATACAAAAGTTATAGGAAGAGTTTTTAAATATGGAGACAACGTTGATACGGACGTTATAATACCCGCGCGCTACCTGAACACCACGGACGAGCAGGAGCTGGCCTCCCACTGCATGGAGGATATAGACGCGGGCTTTGTGAGCAACGTGAAGCCGGGCGATATAATTGTGGCGAACAAGAACTTTGGCTGCGGTTCTTCAAGGGAGCACGCGCCCATAGCCATAAAGGCAGCGGGCATAAGCTGCGTCATAGCCGAGAGCTTCGCGCGTATATTTTACCGCAACGCCATAAACATAGGCCTGCCCATAATGGAATGCGAGGAGGCCGCGCGAGAGATAAAGAGCAACGACGAGCTGGAGGCGGATTTCACCACGGGCGTTATAAAAAACCTGTCCTCCGGCAAGGAATACCGCTCTCAGCCCTTCCCCGCCTTCATACAGGACATAATTGAAAGCGGCGGGCTCATAGCCGCCGTGAAGCAAAATAAGCTGTAATACGTGAAACAAAAATATCCCCCGCACCCTGCAAATATAGGTGCGGGGGATATTTTCGTTATATATCTATTCGCAGGCGTATTTTTCGCCCCCTCCTGCGTAGCTTTAGCTTTCACCGCATCTCAAAGCCGCCGGTAACGTTCATGCCCTGACCGGTGATGTAGGAGGCCTCGTCGCTCAGCAAAAAGGCCATCATGTTGGCCACGTCCTCATACTCGCAGCTGCGGCCGAGGGGTATCTGCGCGTTGTAGAAGGCGCGCACCTCCTCCACCGTCATGTTACGGTTTTTGGCGTATTGGTGGCACAGGCTTTCCGTCCACAGCGGGGAGTTCATGAGGTTGCCCGGGCAGATGGCGTTCACGCGTATGTTGTGCTCCGCAAGCTCCAGCGCAAGGCTTTGCACTAGGCCTATGCCGCCGAATTTGCTGGCCGCGTAGGCGGAATTTTTGTACGAGCCCTTCTTGCCGGACTTGGAATTTATCTGCACGATGCTGCCGCCGCGCTGCTTCATGTAGGGCACAACGGCCTTGCATATGTTGAAACCGCCGCACAGGTTCACGGCCACCACGCGGCTCCAGTCATCGTAGGATATCTCGTCCACCGCGCCCGATATCAGTATGCCCGCGTTGGAGACTAGGCAGTCTATGCCGCCGAAGCTTTCGTGCGCGGCCCTTGCCAGAGCCTCGCAATCGGCGGGCGAAGAAACGTCGCAGCGCCCGTATGCCGCTTCGGGCAGCGCATCAGCTACCGCGCGCGCGGCGTCTACATCCACATCGCTCACCATCACACGGCAGCCCTCGTCCGCCAAGCGGTGCGCCAGCGCTTCGCCTATTCCCCTGCCCGCGCCCGTTATAACGGCCACGCGGCCGGATAGCCTTTCGCAAGAAGAAGCCATAAAAAAACACCCCCGAAAACTCTTTTCTTATAAGTATAGCACCGTGCGGAGCAAGTGAGCAACCGTTTTTCCGGCCGCCTCGGCGCAGCTCGCTTGCTTATGCGCGCGTTATCTGTTATCATTTTGAAAAAATGTTCGTGGGAAGGTGTTTTGAGCCGGTGAGGGTTTTTCTGATAGTTTTGGCTGCGGTGGCGGCCGTGCATATAATATCCATGCTAACGCTTGATAGGCGGGTGCAATATACGGAAAGGAAATATGTGAGCGCGCGCGTTACGGCGGCGCTTAATGGCTACCGCATAGCCTTTGTGACGGACACGCACGACGCGAATGAAGATACGCTTCGGCGCATAGCCGAGGAAATAAAATCGCGCGGCGCGAATGTTGTGCTGCTGGGCGGAGATATGGCGAACGCGGCGGGCGACTACCCCGTGGTGGCGGCTTTGGCGGGCGTTGCGGCGGATGGCCTGTACGGCGTGGACGGAAACCACGACAAGGCCAAAAAGCTGGGTGAGGAGATGGCGCGACGCTGCGCGACGCTGCTGCAAAACAGCGGCGTAACGCTGCGGGATGGCCTGTATCTCGCGGGAGCGGAGGACGGTTACCGCGGCGTGCCCGACCCGGCAAAGGCCATGGCGGGCGCAAAACCCGAGGATTTTAAGCTGTTCTTGTGCCACAACCCCGACGCTTCGATGGAGCGGGAGGTTTCGCGCGCCGATCTTATGCTGTGCGGTCATACGCACGGCGGCCACGCTACCATATTCGGCCTGTGGTCGCCCCCGCTCACGCTAACGAAACACGTTTCAAAATACGGCCAGCGCTTCATGGGCGGCTTTGCCAAAAACGAGGGAGGCACGGACGTTTATGTGAGCCGGGGCGTGGGCTACCATCACAGCGTGCCCCGCGTGTTCGCCCGGCCGGAGGTGGCCTTCATAACGCTGCGCGCGGCAAAGTAAAGCGCACATAAAAAAAACCTGCCGCAGTATTTTTTAGGCTCTATACTAAAGATTGGGGTAGGAAGAAAAAAGAAGAAGCAAAGTGCTTC
>CAYXFB010000016.1:10920-47309 GCA_964464145.1 uncultured Christensenella sp. | reverse complement strand
AAATAGAAGTACAAGCGCCCCCGCGCAGCGGGAAGAGCGGTACAACGCAGGCGCATATCGTATAACGAAAAGGTTTCATCGTTTGGAAAACGATAAAATAGGAGTATAAGCGCCTCCGCGCAGCGGGTATAGCGGTACAGCGAAGGCGCATATCGTATAACGAAAAGGTTTCATCGTTTGGAAAACGATAAAATAGAAGCACAAGCGCCCCCGCGCAGCGGGAAAGGCGGTACAGCGAAGATGCATATCGTACATCAGAAAAGCTTTCATCGTTTAGAAAACGATAAAATAGAAGTATAAGCGCCTCCGCGCAGCGGGAAAAAATCATATCGAAAGCACCGCCAGAGCAACACAAAGTTTACATCATTTAACAAATGATAAAAACAATTCACAATAACACTCGGCATAAAGCGCAAAAAGCGGTTTATTAATATTATGATAATATGAAAAGAGGCGGCATTTTATGACGATAAATATAGTAACAGGCGCATCGTCCGGTATGGGGCGAGAATTTGTTTTGCAGCTAGGAGCAAAGCATAGCGCAGACGAGATTTGGGCGATAGCGCGGCGCGAGGAACGGCTCCTTGAGCTGGCGGAGCAGTGCGAAACGGCCGTGCGGCCAATAGCGGCGGATCTAACCAAAACAGAGGACATAGAAAAAATAAAAGCGCTGCTTGAAGCGGAGCGGCCGCAGGTAAAAATGTTGGTGAATTGCGCCGGCTTTGCCAAGTTTGGTGCCATTGGAAATATAGCGGCGGCGGACGAGATAGCCATGATAGATCTGGATGTAAAGGCGCTGGTGCTTATGACTCAGGCCGTGGTACCGTTTATGCCGCAGGGCGGGCACATTTTGCAGGTGGCCTCCACGGCGGCATTTCAGCCCCTGCCCGAAATGAATGTGTACGCGGCAAGCAAGGCCTTTGTGCTCAGCTATTCGCGCGCGCTCAATTCGGAGCTGCAAACGCGTGGCATAAGCGTTACGGCGGTGTGCCCGGGGGCTACAAAAACAGAGTTTTTTGATGTGGCCGAAAAAGGCGCGGACGGCGCGGAGGTGCACAGCTTTCCCTTTGTTGCGCTGCCGCAAAACGTTGTGCGCGCGGCCATAAAAGCGGCGGAGCGCGAACGGGAGCTTTCCGTTTACGGCATAACGAACAAGGCGCATCTCTTTTTCGCCAAGCTGCTGCCCGCCAGCTTTATAATGAGCGCGTGGAACTGGATGAAGTAGGCCGGTTGTTGATAAAATCCCCTTTATTTGATATACTGTATGCAATCAAAACAGAGGGGAATTTTTATGCACGCGGAGGAACTGAAGCACAAGCCAATAGGTACGGTGGCGGGCATTTTTTTAACGCTGGGAATAGTGTTCGGAGTGTTGCTGCTCATATTTATATTCAACTTTTTGCAATTTTGGCTGGGTATATACTGGCTGACCATATTGCTGTACGCAATGGTTATAATTGGAGCCATTTTCATTGTGAAGTATATGCTCACGGAATATATCTATCTCATTGAAAGGGACAGGCTCAGCTACGGAAGGCGCATAGGGCGTAAGGAAAAGGAGCTGCTTTTCATTCCGCTGCGCGATATAACCGCCTTTGGGCCTTACGCCGAGCTGGAACAGAAGATAGGCAAAACAAAGAAGTATAGATATACCTTCAAAAAAAAGCAGGACTGGTTCGTGGTGATCTGCGATAAGTGCGCCGTTATAATGTCGCCCACGACCGAATATATAGACTGTCTCAAAAAGGCCAGAAACAAGCGGAGCGGAAAAGATGAAAACGCCAATACTTGATATGCTGGAAAGCGTTAGCAAGGATAGCGTCACGCGCTTTTGTATGCCCGGGCACAAGGGCAAAACGGCGCTGTTTGAGGGGGCTGTTTTTGAGCATGACATAACAGAGCTGCCGGGCGCGGACAATCTCTATATGCCCAGCGGCGCTATAGCGGCTTCTCAGCGTATGTACGCCAAGGACGTGGGCGCTGCGGCGGCATTTTTTCTGGTGAACGGCAGCACGGCGGGCATACAGGCCAGCCTGCTTTCCGTGCTGGAACCGGGCGATAAGATCATTATGGCGCGGGATATGCATATTTCGGCCATAAACGCCGTTATACTGGCGGGCGCGAGGGTGGAGCTGGTGTACCCCTCCGGACGGCATGACGAGCTTCCCGCCGTGGTTTCTCCGGCGGATATGCGCGCCGCGATAAACGCCAATATGGACGCCAAGGCGGTATACGTGACCTATCCGAACTACTACGGTCTGTGCTGCGATCTGAACGAGATATGCAGGATAGCGCACAACGCGGGCATGAAGGTGATATGCGACGCGGCACACGCCGCTTCTTACGATTATTCGGTGTTGACGCCCGTTTCGCCTGCGGCGGCGGGCTGCGATATTTGGACGACCAGTCTGCACAAAACGCTTCCCGCGCTCAACCAGTGCGCCGCGCTGTGCGTGGGCGAGGGCAGCGGCATAGCGGTGGGAAAGGCGCAGTCACGCGTGAACATGGTGCAGACCACCAGCCCGTCCTACCTGCTGCTGGGCTCCATAGACTATGCGCTGGCCTACATGCGCGAGCAAGGCAAAGAGCGGCTGGAGGCTGTGACCGCGCTGGTGGAGGATTGCATCCGCGCGATCGAGGCGATGGGCGGTTACCACTGCGTAACAAAGGATGTGCCCTTCAAAACGGGCGCGTATGACAGGGACATATTGCGTCTTGTGATAGACGTTACAGATCGCGGATTGTCCGGCTTTTCGGCGGCGCGCAAGCTGGCGCGGGAGGGCATAAGCGTGGAGGCCTGCGATTCGTCCAACATAATACTGATATGCACCGTTTCGGACAGCGTGACAGAGTTTGACGTGCTGAAAAGCGCGCTTTATTCCATAAAGGGAACGAACTACAACATAAACACGCGCACGGCCACGCAGGAGCTTACCGATTATTTCAGCGCGAGGCCGGTGGCGGGCATGCGCGAGGCCTCGTTCGCAAAGCGGGTGAATATGCCGCTGATATCGGCCGTGGGCTGCGTGGCTGCCGTGGGCGTGGGCGTGTATCCGCCCGGCGTGCCGCTGCTGCTGCCCGGTCAGGAAATAAGCTACGAGATGGTGGAGACCATTGCGCGGCTAAAGCAGCAGGGCTACAGCATTTTTGGCACGGACGGCAACATAGAGGTGGCCGACCTGTGACGTTTTGGCGGAGATGAGGGGATCAGGACCCCTCGCTATTTGGTAAAATACGCGCTTAGGCGCTGTATATAGATTTTATAGATTTGGGAGTTTTTGAACCGTATGAAGGGTCTGTTTATAACGTTCGAGGGCGTGGACGGCTGCGGAAAGAGCACGCAAATGCGCTTTTTGGCGGAGTATCTGCGCGAGGAAAAGGGCATAGAGCCCGTAGTGACGCGGGAGCCGGGCGGCTGCCGCATAGCGGAAAAGATACGTGAGATAGTGCTGGACATAGAAAACGGCGAAATGTGCGACCAGACCGAGGCGCTGCTATACACGGCGGCGCGCGCGCAGCACGTTTGCGAAGTGATACGTCCGGCGGTGGAGCAGGGCAAAATAGTGCTGTGCGACCGCTTTATAGATTCCTCGCTGGCCTATCAGGGGCTGGGGAGAGAGCTGGGCACGGAGGACATTTTGGAAATAAACCGTTTCGCCATAGGCGGAACAATGCCGGACAGAACGTTTTTTTTGGATTTTCCGCCGCACCTTGCCTTTCAGCGCATGAGCAAAAAGCGTGTGCACGACCGCTTGGAGACGCAGGATGAGGAGTTTTACCTGAAGCTGTACAACGGCTTTGTGGCGCTTTCCGAGCGTTTTCCCGAGCGCATAATTCGCATAGACGCTTCGGGCGACAAATTTATGACGCGGGACAAGCTGCGCACGCAGATGGACGCGATATTGGAGAACAGATGAACGATGTGCTGAAAAGCGCGCTGCAAAGCGGAAAGGTGGCGGGCGCGTACATTATAGAGGGTGCGAACGCGGAGGCCGTGACATCTCAGGCGGACGAATTTTTGATGAGCCTTTACTGCGCCACAAAAAACGCCTGCGGAGACTGCCCCGGCTGCCATAAATATATGAATCGCAACCATGCCGACCTGCTGGTGGTGGAAACCTCCGCAAAGACGCTCAAGGTGGAGGATGTGCGGGGCATAGCGCCCTTCGTGTACAGAAAATCATTCGAGGGCGGCTGGAAAACCGTGCTGATACCCGGTGCGGACACCATGACGGAGCAGGCGCAAAACGCGCTTTTGAAGGTGCTGGAGGAGCCGCCGGAGGATACCGTGTTTTTGCTGGGCACGGCCAGCGTCAAATATTTATTGCCTACCATTCTTTCGCGGTGTATAATTTTAAGAGCGCAAAAATCGGCGTCGGGCGCGGCAGAGCGGCTCATGGAGGAGTTTTCGCTGCCCACCGTGAAGGCGCGCGTGCTCATGCGCGCGGCGGGCGGAGATTATTTTTTGGCGGCAAGCTACGCCGCGGCGGATTATTTCGCGATACGCGCGGATATGATGCTTATGCTGGGACGGCTGTTTTCCTCGCGCGGCATGGCCACAAGCGCCACCGAAAAGCTTATTTTAAAGCACGAGGCGGTTATGGAGCAGGCGCTTTATATAGCGCTTATATGCCTTAGGGACGCGCTGTCATACAAATACACGGGCGACGCGGAGAGCGTGGCCAATTTTGATGTTTTGACCGAGATACAAAAATACGCGCAGGAGCCGGACATTATGCTGGTGAACACTATGGACATAATTTCGCGCTTTCTGAGGGAGTGCGAGCTGTGCGCCGGACTCAATAAAAAGCTGGTCTTGACGGGTATGCTTTTCGACATACTGCGCCTGAGGCTGGGAAGTATATAATATATAGCCTGAAAAGCCGCGCGGCGAAGAGCCCGCAGCGCGCGGTGACATGGAAAAGCGGGCCGGAAAGTTGGTTGTTTTTTATATGAGCACTGTAGTTGGGGTACGCTTTACGGATATAGGCAAGGTGTATTATTTCGATCCGGGCGACATGGAGCTTTCTTGCGGCGAGCAGGTGGTCGTTGAGACCGCGCGCGGCGTGGAGATGGGCGAAATAGTGATGGAGCCGCGCGAGATCTGCGAAAACCGCATTGTGAAGCCGCTCAAGAAGGTAATCAAAAAAGCGGACGTAAAGGACGTAAAGAAGCAGGAGAAAAACAAGAAAAAGGAAGAGGACGCCTTCCGTTTGTGCGAGGAGAAGATCACGGCGCACAAGCTGCAAATGAAGCTTATAGACGTGGAATACACCTTTGACGGCGGCAAGATAATATTTTACTTCACGGCGGACGGGCGTGTGGATTTCCGCGAGCTGGTGAAGGATCTGGCGGCCGTTTTCAAGACGCGCATAGAGCTGCGGCAAATAGGCGTGCGGGACGAGGCCAAGAAGATAGGCGGGCTGGGGCCCTGCGGCCGCCCCTGCTGTTGCAGCGAGTTTTTGGGAGATTTCGTGCCCGTTTCCATAAAGATGGCAAAGGAGCAGAGCCTTTCGCTTTCGCCCACCAAAATAAGCGGGCTGTGCGGGCGGCTGATGTGCTGCTTAAATTACGAAAACGAGCATTACAAGGCCACGCGCCGCAAGATGCCGCGCATGGGCGCAACGGTGAAAACGCCGGACGGCAACGCCGAGGTGGTGGAAACCAACTGCCTCACAGAGAAGGTGAAGGTGAAGGTGACGCTGCCGGACGGTTCGTTTGACATACGCACATTCCCCATGGCGGAGGTGCGCGTTAAGGGCAAAAATGCCACCGTTGCGGCGGTGGAAGAGGAAATAGTTATAGACGAAGAGATAAAATCCATACTGGACGAATAAAACTATTGCAATTTGCAACACCGCTGGTTAAAATGGTTTTAGATTTGGTTATGAATCAGACTATTTTATGGAGGTGAACTGAAATGGCATACAAAATTTCGGATGAGTGCATAGCTTGCGGAGCTTGCGCTGCGGATTGCCCGGTGGACGCTATCTCTGAGCAGGGCGATAAGTACGAGATAGATGCGGATACCTGCATCGATTGCGGAGCTTGCGCCGATACTTGCCCCACAGAAGCAATATCTCAGGCGTAAGGCAGATACAATGGAAACAGAAAGAAATCTGTGCGAGCAGGTTTCTTTTTTTGCATATGGAAAAAATTTTAGAGGGAGCGCGTTTTGGAGCGAATAGACGATCTGCAACTCAAGGGGCTTAAAATAATACAGGATACGGAGCTGTTTTGCTTTGGCACGGACGCCGTGCTGCTGGCCGATTTTGCCAGCAAACGGGTGGCGCGCCGTGTGGCCGATCTGGGCACGGGAACGGGCATACTGCCGCTTCTCATGTACGGACGGCGGCCGGAAGCCGAATATTTCGGCATAGAGATACAGAGCGCGCTGGCGGCGCTGGCAAAGCGCAGTGTGGAGCTGAACGGCCTTTCAGAGCGCATACACATTGTGGAGGGCGACATCGCGAACGCGCGCTCTTTGCTGGGCGGAGGCTTTGACGCGGTGGTGGCCAACCCGCCCTACGAGAAGGCGAACGACGGCCTCGCGCGCATGGGCGAGAGCCACAGCATAGCCAGAAAAGAGCTGCTGGTGGATTTTGACAGGCTGTGCAAGAGCGCGGCGGAGCTTTTAAAGCAGGGCGGCTGGTTTTATATCATACACAAGGCCTCGCGCCTGCCCGAGCTCATGATCACGCTCAAAGCGCACGGCATGGAGCCCAAGCTCATGCGGCTGGTTTCGTCCAATATAGCGGCCGAGCCAAAGTATGTGCTGCTGGGCGCAGCCAAGGGCGGGCGGGAGCATATGAAGCTGCTGCCGCCGCTTCTGTTGTGCGGCGAGGACGGCGGGGAGAGCGAAGAACTGAAACGCATATACGGAAGGGAGGGCGAATGATGCCGGGGAAACTTTACATTGTGGCAACGCCCATAGGAAATTTGGGGGATATAACTCTGCGCGCGCTGGAAACCCTGCGAAACGCCGACATAATAGCGGCGGAGGACACGCGGCACACGCAGAAGCTGCTGAACCACTACGAAATAAAGACTAAGACGATGAGCTTCCACGAATACAGCGACGCGCGGCGGCGGGGCGAAATAATCTGGCTGCTTGCTGAGGGAAAGAGCGTGGCGCTCGTTTCGGACGCGGGCACACCCGTGATATCCGACCCCGGATATATACTTGTGCGAGAATGCGCGGAGGCGGGGATAGAGGTGGAGAGCCTGCCCGGCGCCTGCGCGGCCATCTCGGCCGTGGCGCTCTGCGGTTTGGACTGCGCAAACTTTATATTCGCCGGCTTTCTGGAAACGAAGCAGACGGCGCGGCGCGCAAGGCTGGCGCGGCTCAAGGAGGCGGGTATGGCCGTAGTGCTCTACGAGAGCCCCAATCGCGTTGTTAAGACGCTGGAGGATATCTGTGCCGTGTATGGCGAAAAAACGGCTGTGTGCGCCTTGAGAGAGCTTACAAAGGTATATGAGGAGGTGGTGCGCGCAGAAGCGGCCGCCGTGCTGGCGCATTTTGCCGCCAAGGAGGCCGTGAAGGGCGAGTTCGTCATAATAATTGGCGCTGCCCTGGCGAAGGAAGCCACGGACGGGGAAATCGTGGCCGCGCTAAGGGAGCGCATAGCCGCCGGAGCCACAAAAAAAGACGCCGTGACCGAGGTCACGACGCTTTTGTCCTGTTCTAAAAACAAAGTATATAAGCTGCTGCTTTCCGCCCAAACGGATTGATATGCCGTATTTGGGACGGATGGCCGCAAAGACTCATTTTGCTTTGCTGAGATGCTCTATGCAGCCTGCGCAAACGTTTTTCCCGTTATAAACGGTGATGTCCTCCATGCTGTCACAGAAAACACAGGAAGGCTGGTACTTTTTGAGGAGGATATAGTCGCCATCGACGAATATTTCCACCGGGTCCTTGGGCTTTAGCCCCAGCACGCGCCTTAGTTCAATCGGCAATACTACCCGACCAAGAGAGTCGAGAGGCCTTACGATTCCTGTAGATTTCATTCAGATCTACCTCCTATTAATAATAATATAATGTATAGCAAACATTAATTACTATTATATGTAAAACGGCATAAAAATCAACAATCGAAACGAAATGTTTATGATTTGTTTAAAAAGAATGTGATTTTCGGAGAAAATACATAAGAAAATGTGGTTAAATTATTTTTTACGTTAAATTTACGCCAAAAATGGACTTAATTGAGCCGAAATGGCGATCGGGCACTATCAAAAAAATGATAGAGTATTATACCTTTGTGTTATATTATGTTTATGGTATAATATGAATTTAGGTGGTAAGAAAAGGTAAGTTTTTTATAAACAGAGGTGTATTATGAAGATCATAAGTGTATCGGCTTTTGCCGATCTAAATAAGGGGATGCTGATTGGCAAAACTGCCGTTATGATAGACGCGCTGCGCGCATCGGCGACCATCATTACGGCCATATCCAACGGCTGTGACCGCATTGTTCCCACAAGCGAGGCGAACGAGGCGGCCGCGATAAAAAAGATATCCGAGGGCAACGTGCTTTTGTGCGGCGAGATAGACGCGCAAAAGGTGGGCGGCTTCGATCTGGGAAATTCGCCGCTTGAGTATACGCCGGACATCGTGGCGGACAGGGTGCTCATATATTCCACCTCCAACGGCTCCGTTGCCGTTAAGGGGCTGGCGGACGCCGAAACCATCATAATTGGAACCTTCATAAACGCTACGGCGGCGGCGCAGCGCGCTTTTGAGCTGCAGAGGGATATCGTGCTGGTTTGCGCGGGCACGAAGGGCAAGTTTTCAACGGACGATGTTGTTGCCATGGGCTGCATAATAGACCGCCTCATAATGCTGGACGAGACGCTTGAAACGGACGACCTGGGCAAGGTGGCTCTCAAGATATACCACGATTCGCGAAACGACATTCTGGGCGCGCTGGAGGGCAGCAGTGACTATGAATATCTAAAGCAGCTAAAGCTGTTCGACGATCTGGAATATTGCACGCGCGAGGATATGTTCGATGTTGTACCCGTATATCAGGAAGGCGTAATAATAAAATAAAACGCTCCCGCCAAGCGGCGGAATCATTATAACAAGATGTGGAAAACGCTTGTGAAAGCGTTTTTTCATTAGCAGAGGTGCGAGATGAGTAAAAAATATTATATAACAACGCCCATATACTACCCGAGCGACAATCTGCACATAGGCCATGCCTACTGCACGACGGCCGCTGATACCATAGCCCGCTACAAGCGGCAGTGCGGCGCGGACGTTATGTTTCTCACGGGAACGGACGAGCACGGCCAGAAGATAGAGAAGATCGCCACGGAGGCGGGCGTTTCGCCCAAACAGTACGTGGACGGCATAGTGCACAACATAAAAGAGCTGTGGAAGCTCATGGACATAACGAACGACGATTTTATCCGCACCACGGACGCGCGCCATGTGGAGGGTGTGCAGCGTATATTCAAAAAGCTGTACGATCAGGGCGATATATACAAGAGCGAATACGAAAGCTGGTATTGCACCCCCTGCGAATCCTTTTGGACGGACACGCAGCTTGTGGACGGAAAATGCCCGGACTGCGGCCGCGAGGTGAGCCGCGTGAAGGAGGAAAGCTATTTCTTCCGCGCGTCTAAATACGCGCCCGCGCTCATAGAGCACATAAACGCCACCGGCTTCATAGAGCCGGAATCGCGCAAAAATGAGATGATGAACAATTTCCTGCTGCCCGGGCTGGAGGATCTGTGCGTTTCGCGCTCCTCCTTCAAATGGGGCATACCCGTGCCCTTTGACGAGGGACACGTGATATACGTATGGATAGACGCGCTATCAAATTACATAACCGCGCTAGGCTACGGCAGTGAGGACGAGAGCAAATTCGAAAAATATTGGCCCGCCGATCTGCATCTGGTGGGCAAGGAGATAGTTCGGTTCCACACCATCACCTGGCCCTGCATACTGCTGGCGCTGGGGCTGCCGCTGCCCAAAAGGGTGTACGGCCACGGCTGGCTCACGCTGCAGGGCGGCAAGATGAGTAAATCCAAGGGCAACGTGGTTGACCCCTATGTGCTGGTCGGCCGCTACGGCTCGGACGCTGTGCGTTATTTTCTCATGCGCGAGGCGCCGCTTGGGAACGACCTGCTCTTTTCCAACGAGCTGCTTTTGAGCCGCATAAACGCGGATCTTGCCAACGACCTTGGCAACCTGCTTTCGCGCACGGTGGCAATGATAGAAAAATACTTCGGCGGCGCGATCCCGGCGAACGAGCGGCCCTCAGGTGAGGACGCTATGCTAACCGATATAGCGAACGGGCTGGCGGCACGTTTTGAGACCGAAATGGACGCGCTCAAGATATCTGAGGCGCTGGAGGAAGTGTGGAAATACATAGGCGCGCTGAATAAATACATAGACGTGACAATGCCCTGGGCGCTTGCCAAGGACGAAGCGAACAAACCGAGGCTTAAAAGCGTTATGTACAATCTGGCCGAGGGATTGCGCATAGTGAGCGTGCTCATAGAGTGCGTTATGCCAAGCACCGCGGCCGAGATACGCGCGCAGCTTGGCATGGCGGACGGCGCGCTGCGCACCATGGACAGCATAGAAAGCTACGGCGCGGACATCGCCGGGCTGAAGGTGTGCAAGGGCGAGGCGCTCTTCCCGCGCATAGAGCTTGAAAAGGAGCTCAAAGAGCTGGAGGCGCTGAACAAGAAGCCTGAGCCCCAGAAGGAAGAAAAGAAGGCGGAGGAGCCGGCCGAAATAACGATAGACGAATTCAAGAAGGTGCAGCTCAAGACGGCGCTTGTGACCGCCTGCGAAAATTTGGAGGGGTCGGACAAGCTATTGAAGCTCACCGTGAAATGCGGAGAGGGTGCGCGCACCATAGTTTCGGGCATACGCGATAGTTTTTCGGCGGAGGAAATGGTGGGCAAGACGGTCATAATAGCCGCCAATCTAAAGCCCGCAAAACTGCGCGGCACGCTTTCCGAGGGTATGATACTTGCCGTGGGAGACGGTAAGGAAACGAAGCTGCTGACAGTGGATGCGCCCGATGGGCTTACCGTAAAGTGAGGACGCCATGCTTATAGATTCGCACGCGCATCTTTTAGACGAACGTTATGATGAAGACAGGTTTGCACTCATAGAAAGTTTGCCCATGAAGGGCATAGGCGCGGTTATAGAATGCGCCTCCGATATGGATACCGCCATACGCGCCGTCGCGCTGGCAGAGGAGCACGCCGCCGTATACGCGGCCGTGGGAGTTCACCCGCACGACGCAAAGCAGTGGGAGACCGCTTTTTCAGCCGAGCTGAAAACGCTTGCCAAACGCAGGAAGGTGGTGGCGATAGGCGAGATAGGGCTGGATTATCATTACGATTTCAGCCCGAGGGAGGCGCAGCGCAGGGTGTTCGAAACGCAGCTTGCCATAGCGGAGGAGCTTGCGCTGCCCGCCATAGTGCACAGCCGCGAGGCCACGGCGGATATGCTGGCCGTGCTGGCGGAGCACCGGGGCATAAGAGGCGTGGTGCACAGCTTTTCGGGTAGCCGCGAAACTATGGAGCGGCTCGTGGAGCTGGGCCTATACATTGGCTACGGCGGCATGATAACCTTTAAAAACGCCAAAAAGCCGGTGGACGCGGCCACGCACACGCCCATGGAACGCATATTGGTGGAGACGGACAGCCCCTACATGACGCCCGTGCCGCACCGTGGCGAGCGCAACAGCCCGGAGCATGTGAAGCTGGTGGCGCAGAAGCTGGCCGAGCTGAAAAACATGGATTTTGCTGAAATAGAGAGGATAACGACGGAAAACGCGCGCACGCTTTTTTCGCTGGAATAGAGGAAATGAACGTATACACATATAAACTGGGTAAGGATACCTACATAAATTTAACGAACAAGTGCACGAACGACTGCACGTTTTGCATACGCAACGGCAATGAGGGCGTGGGCGGCTATACGCTGTGGCTGGAGCAAGAGCCCACGGCGCAGCAGGTAATAGAGCTGCTTTCCGAGGATAAAACGGACGTGGTTTTCTGCGGCTTTGGCGAGCCCACCATAAAGCTGCAAGAGCTCATAGAGATAGCGCGCTACGTAAAAAGCTACGGCGGGCATGTGCGCATAAACACGAACGGCCACGCCAATGTATATCACGGAAGAGATGTTGTACCCGATCTGGTGGGCGCGGTGGACGAGATATCCATCAGCCTAAACGAAGCGGACGCGCAAAAATATAACGAGGTCACGAAGTGCGGCTATGGCGAGGCCGGTTACGGATATATGCTTGATTTCGCGCGGCGCTGCGTGGAGGAGGGCATAAAAACAACGCTCTCCGTTGTGGACGTTATAAGCGAAGAGGACGTTGCCGCCTGCCGCAAGACTGCGGAGGGCATAGGCGCAAGGTTTAGGGTGCGAAATTACAGTAAATAATACTGATTTCAAATTAAAACATCACAAAAATGAAAAAACATTTTTCAGGTCGCGCAGGATTACGCGTGATTTAAAATACCGCCGTTAAAACTCGTGGCGGTATTTTTTCATATCCACAAAACCGTCCGTGCTGACCTCCACGCCCTCGGATAAGAGCAGCAGGCGCTGTGCGTCCAGCCCGCCAAAGGCGAAGGCGGGTGCCAGCCGGCCCTCGCGGTTTACCACTCGGTGGCAGGGTATGCTGGAATTGTCAGGATTCACGTGCAGCGCGTAGCCCACGGCGCGGGAGGCGCGCGGAGAACCCGCCGCGCGGGCTATCTGGCCGTAGCTGGCCACCCTGCCGCGCGGTATCTTTTGCACCGCCTCGTAGACCTTGGCGTAAAAATTCATCTGAAACACTCTGGAAGAGAGGTTCCCGCCTGCTCGTAGGCCAGCCGGAACTGCTCTATTTGGCTGTCCACTATGGGCGCGTCCTTTTCGGGTACGGGCAGCTTATATTCGCCGCCGCCCGACTGCCTGCGCGCCTTCACGTTGTCTGAAAGGCTGAGGTTCAATATTTCTATTAGCTGTTTTTTGGCGTCCTCATCCGTTATGGGCACGGCCACCTCCACCCGGCGTTCCGTGTTACGGGACATAAAATCCGCCGAGGATATGTATATCCTTTGTCGCTTGCCCGTGCCGAAGGCGTATATGCGGCTGTGCTCCAAATAGCGGCCCACTATGCTGGTGATCTGTATATTGCGCGTCTTGCCACGCTCCTCCACGGTGAGGCAGCATATGCCGCGGATTATAAGCTTTATGTTCACGCCCGCGTCGGACGCTTCTATGAGCTTATTTATTATATCCATATCGCTGAGCGAATTCATCTTGAATATGAGCTGTGCGGACTTGCCCTTTTTGGCATAGGCTATTTCCTCGTCAATAAGCTGCAGTACGCGCGGCTTCAGCGTGAGCGGCGAAACCATTAGCAGATCGGAGCTCTCCACCAGGCTGCCCATGCACAGATTTTTGAAAACGTCCTGCGCGTTTACGGCGATGTCCTCGTTTGCCGTTATGTAGGACAGATCGGTATAAAGGCGCGAGGTTTTTTCGTTGTAGTTGCCCGTGCCCACCTGCGTGATAAAGCTCACGTCATTGCCGTGCCTCATGGTGATAAGCATGAGCTTGGAATGCACCTTGTAGCCCTCTATGCCGTATATAACGGACACGCCCGACTCTTGCAGGCGTTTAGACCAGTCTATATTGTTTTCCTCGTCAAAGCGGGCGCGCAGCTCCACCACAGCAATTACCTCCTTGCCGTTTTCGGCGGCGCGTATGAGCGCGTCAACTATGCGCGAATTGCTGGCCATGCGGTACAGCGTTATTTTTATAGACATCACGCGCGGGTTTATGGCGGCCTCCTCCAGCAGCTTTATGAAGGTTTTTATGTCATTGTAGGGGTAGCTTAAAAGCACGTCCTTTTTCATTAGCTGGGGTATGAGCTGGCGCGAACTGTCCAGCAGATCGGTGGGCTGCGGCTTTAGCGGCTGATAAAAAAGATGGCTGTAGCTAGCGCCCGAGAGCGCGTCTCGCAGATCGCCCACAAAGCCCAGCAGCACGGGCATTTCGTTGTAAAAAACCTGATCGCACGTTATGCCGAGGTGTTTTATTAAAAGTTTTCCTATCTCGTCAGAATCGTGGCGCACCATATCAAGCCGTATGGGCTCCAGGCGCGTGCGCTTCTTCACTATTATCTCCATGATGTCGCGGTAGCTCATATCGTAATCGAAAAAAGCCTCGTCCGCGTCTATATCCGCGTTTCTGGTTACGGAAAATATGGTTTTGTCCACAATTTTGTGCTTGGGGAATACCTTGGCGGCAAAATGGTATATGAGATTTTCTATGAGTGTGAATTTAACGTATTTGCTGGGCAAAAACAGCAGGCGCTCAAAATAGCCGCTGGCCGGAATTATGCCCAAACGGTTGCTTCCGCTCTTCGTTTTAAGCAGCACGGCGATGTATACAACGTCGTTTTGCAGGAAGGGGAAGGGATGGTGCTTGTCTATTATATGCGGAGAAAGCAGCGGCTGCACGTTCCGCTCGAAATAGCGCTCCAAAAAACGCTCCTCGTATTTATTCAGCTTCTTGCCGGATTTATAGAATACCCCGTGCTTTTCTAGCTGAGCCAGCACGTTCATGAGCGCGCGGTTTTTGCGCGGCGTTATGCCGCTTATTTCCTTGCTTATGGCGGCCAGCTGCTCTTTGGTGTTCATGCCGGAGCGGGGGTCTATCTCGTCCTTCTTGAGCAGGGCGCGGTCATACAAGCTGCCCACGCGCACACGCAAAAATTCCGTCAGGTTGCTGTGGTATATGGAAATAAAATTGAGGCGCTCAAATAGCGGCGTATCCTCATTTTCCGCCTCCTCCAGCACACGCAGGTTGAACTTTAGCCAGCTTAGATCCCTGTTTATGAAATGCTTATATTTACTGTTACCGTCCGGCATGGCGAGCCATCCTCTCAATTAGGTTCTTCCTATATTCATATTATAATCTATTTTGGCCGCATTTAAAACAGTTTTGCTTTTATTTTGCACTGGTTTACGGTCGCTTTACACTTTGCCCAAAATATTTACTTTTGGCGCGCGCGCGGGTATAATTGACGGTATGCGGCCATTGGGCGCAAAAATATAGCGGGGAGGCGCGGTATGGCTTTTTTCGAAAATATGACTGCGTTTAAAATAGCGGGCATTATATTGCTTGTGTTGGGTGCGCTGTTTACGTTTTTATCCGCGCGGATATCGGCGAAAATGAAGGGCGCGCGCGCCAATACTGTTGTTAAGCTGGTTGGGCTGGCAATAGTTTTTGCGGGCTTTGCGCTCATAATGTTTATATGAGCTTTTGAATGGAGGAGTTTTTTTTATGGCGAAGGAACTGGGTACGGTATACAGCCCCAAGGAGACTGAGGGCAAATTATACGATAAATGGATGGAGAAGGGATATTTCAGGGCGGAGCCGGACGCGGAAAAAGAGCCTTACACAATAGTGATACCCCCGCCCAACATAACTGGGCAGCTGCACATGGGGCACGCTCTTGATAATACCATACAGGACGCCATAATACGCACCAAGCGTATGCAGGGCTATTCAGCGCTGTGGGTGCCGGGCACGGATCACGCAAGCATAGCTACGGAAGTAAAAATAATAGAGGCTATGGCGGCGGACGGCGTGACCAAGGACGATATAGGCCGTGACGGCTTTTTGGAGCGCGCGTGGGAGTGGAAGGAGCAGTATGGCGGACGCATAGTGACGCAGCTAAAAAAGCTGGGTTCATCTCTTGACTGGTCGCGCGAGCGCTTCACCATGGACGAGGGGCTGAGCCGCGCCGTGAAGGCGGCCTTCAAGCAGCTATATGACAAGGGGTTAATATATCAGGGCGACCGTATAATAAACTGGTGCCCCAACTGCCAGACCGCGCTTTCTGACGCGGAGGTGGAGTATGAGGAGAAGGATTCGCATCTGTGGCACATACGCTATCCCGCGGAGGACGGCGGAGAGGGCGTGATAGTGGCCACCACGCGGCCGGAGACCATGCTGGGCGATACGGCGGTAGCCGTGAACCCGGGGGACGAGCGCTATGCTTCGCTCATAGGCAAAAACGTGGTGCTGCCGCTGATGGATAAGGCTATTCCCGTTGTGGCGGACGAATATGTGGATATGGAATTCGGCACGGGCGCGGTGAAAATAACGCCCGCGCACGACCCTAACGACTACGAGGTGGGCGAGCGGCACAATCTGCCTATGCTGCGCGTGCTTACGGACGACGGCAGGGTGAACGAACTTGGCGGACGCTACGCCGGTGAGGACAGGTACGAGGCGCGCAAAAACATAGAAAAGGATTTGGAAGCGCTGGGCTTGCTGGTTAAGGTCGAAGAATACAAGCACAACGTGGGTCAGTGCTACCGCTGCGGCACGGTCATAGAACCCATCATATCCAAGCAGTGGTTCGTTAAGATGAAGCCGCTGGCCGAGCCCGCCATAAAAGCCGTGGAGGACGGGGATATAAAATTCATACCCGAACGCTTCTCCAAGGTGTATTTCAACTGGATGTACAACATAAGAGATTGGTGCATATCCCGTCAGCTTTGGTGGGGGCACCGTATACCCGCCTACACCTGCACGGCCTGCGGCAAGCTGTACGTGGAGCTAGACCAGCCCGCGCAGTGCGCCTGCGGAAGCGCCACGTTCAAGCAGGACGAGGACGTGCTGGACACCTGGTTTTCCTCCGGGCTGTGGCCCTTCTCCACGCTGGGCTGGCCGGACAAAACGCCGGAGCTGGAATATTTTTACCCAACAAGCGTGCTGGTGACTGCCTACGATATAATTTTCTTCTGGGTGGCGCGCATGATATTTATGGGTATGGAGCTGATGGGCGAGGTGCCCTTCAAATTCGTTAATATACACGGCATCGTGCGGGACAGCCAGGGCAGAAAGATGTCCAAATCGCTAAATAATGGCATCGATCCTCTGGTTGTAATAGAGGAATACGGCGCGGACGCGCTGCGTTTTTCGCTGGCGATGGGCGTTAGCCCGGGCAACGATATGCGCTTTTTCGACAAGAAGGTGGAATCTGCGCGCAACTTCGCCAACAAGATATGGAACGCATCCCGCTTTGTTATGATGAACATAACGGATGATGTGGCAGATATAGACGAATCCAAGCTGGATATTGCCGATAAATGGATACTTTCGCGCCTAAACGAGGCGATAACAGATATAACCGAGTGGATGGATAAAATGGAGCTGGGGCTGGCGGCGCAGCGCATGTATGAATTCACCTGGACGGAATTTTGTGACTGGTACGTGGAAATGGCCAAACCGAGGCTATACGGCGAGGACGCGGAGGTCAAGCGTTCCACCGTCAGCGTGCTGGTGTACGTGCTCAAAAATACGCTCAAGCTGCTGCACCCGCTCATGCCCTTTATAACGGAGGAGATATATACCTCGCTGCCCGGAGCGGACGAGACCATAATGCTTTCAGCATGGCCGAAGCCCGCATACACCGGCCACGAGCGCGAGGCGGGCATGATGCAGGAGGTTATGGACATGATCCGCGCGGTACGCAACCTTCGCGCCGAGATGAACGTGCCGCCCTCCCGCAAGGTGGTGCTCACCGTTTTGACCGAACAGGCGGAGGCGGTTTCGGCCTGTGCCGAATACATCAAAAAGCTGGCCTACGCAAGCGAGGTGCGCACGATCTCCGCGCAGAGCGAAGCGCCCGAAAACAGCGTTTCGGCTGTAAGCTCTGTGGGCGAGGCATTTTTGCCGCTGGCCGATATGATAGACATAGGCGCGGAGATAGAGCGCGTGAAAAAGGAGCTTGCGGCAAACGATAAGGAGATAGCCCGCGCGCACGGTAAGCTGAACAATAAGGGCTTTATGGACAAGGCGCCCGAAGCGCTGGTGGCGGAGGAACGCGCCAAGCTGGACAAGTTTACGGATATGAAGGCCAAGCTGACAGAGCGCATAGGCTTTTTGGAGAGTATAAAAAAATGAGATTCATACACCTCGCCGGAACGAACGGCAAAGGCTCCACCGCGCAGTATCTGGCCGAAATAATCTGGCAGAGCAAAAGCTGCGGGTTGTTCACCTCGCCGCACATCAAAAACCCGTGCGAGCGCATGGTGATAAACGGCGAGCAGATATCGCAGAGCGCCTATGACAGCTATATGAAAACGGTGACGCAGGGGCGCGACGCCGGCGGTGTGTGGACCATGTTCGGCGCGTGGTTCGACGCGGCTATGGAATGGTTTGAGGGTAGCGGCGTGGAATACGCGGTCATTGAAACGGGTCTCGGCGGCAAAAACGATCAGACCAACGTTATTGATTCCGAAATGCAGATAATAACGCCCATAAGCTTCGACCATACGCAATATTTGGGCGATACGCTGATGAAGATAGCGCGCGAAAAATGCGGTATCATAAAGTGGGGAGGCACGGTGATATCCCACCCGCAGGCGCCCGAGGCAATGGAGGTAATAAAGCGCACGGCGGATCGGATGGATTCGCGGCTCATAGTGCTGGATGAAAGCGCCATAAAGGTGCGCGAGGCGGACACGTCCGGCCAGCTTTTTTCCTTCCGGTACGGAGAGCTTTTTTTGGACGGCGTCCATATAAACGCCCTTTCGCCAGTGCAGGTGCAAAACGCGGCGGTGGCCGCGATTGCCGCGCAGGAGCTGGGCATAACGGCGGAGGATATAAAAGCCGGGCTGCAGAGCACAAGGCTCATGGCGCGAGTGCAATACAGCGGCGGGGAGCTGATAGACTGCTCGCACAATCCTTCGGCAATAGCCGAGCTCTCCGGCACGGTAAAAAAATACTTTGGGAAAAAGCACATCGTGGCGCTTACCGCCATCATGGAGGATAAGGACGTACGCGCGGTGGCGGACGGCATAGCCGGCTTTGCGGACACGGTGATCTGCACCTGTGCGGATAAAAAACGCGGCATGCCCGCCAAGGAATACGCCAAATTTTTTGACAGCGCCTTCGCTATGGAAAACCCGGCCTACGCGCACCAATACGCGCGCGAGCTGGCGGAGCAAAAGCGGGGCATAGCCGTGGTGTGCGGTTCGTTTTACCTCACGCCCTACGCTCTTGGGGCGGAGTAGATTTTTATAGGAAATCAAAAAAACCTTCCGCTGCGGCCTGTGAAGCGCGGAAGGTCTTATTTTGTTCTCAGGAAAATTTGAGCATCATATCGCGGTATATATCCACCGCGCGATCCTTCCATTTTTCGCTTATATGCTGCGCCTGCTGCTTTGAATATACCACCACGTTTATCTCGAATATGGTGGAATTTTGCTCCAGCACCTTGAGCGTTACGCGGTATTCATTTTCGCGCAGCTTAATATATTCGCTTATGTATTGCGATTCCTTTTTGAGCTCGTCGTTGTTTTGCACCAGATAATCCCGTACGGCGTTGCGCGAGGACAAATGCAGTTCTTCAAGCATAACGTTTATTATGTCGCTGCCCTTTTCCGTTATGCTGTACATCATGCCCTGCGGCGTGGCGCCCGCGTTTATATCCCTATTTTCCTTGAGCTCAAATAGGCATTCTTTCAAATCGAAATAGCTCATGAGCTCCAGTTCGTCCATTATTCGCATTATTTGCAGCTCGGTGAGCATGAGCCGATCGTGCCCGCCCTGCTCCTCCGGCCGGTGCGGATTTGTATTTAGAAGGTACAGCAAAAGCAGCTTGTGCTGTGCCATAGAGTTTTTCGCTTTGAGACCCATTGCTATTGCCCTTTCCGAATAGTAAAAATCTTTTCTGAATAATATTATACCAGCATTACGGGAAAAAACACGGTTCATTTTTAAAAAAATCAAAATGCCAAAATTGTCCATAATTGAGATATACGTAAAAATATCGATATAAATGCCTTGGGAATGCGAAACAGAGCGCATCTTATGCGCGGACGGTGCATCAAAAATAGGGTTTACAAGAGGGCGGGGCTGTGGTATTATAATATTCGGAAAAGAAAGTTTCCTGGGGTGTGCGTATAGCTTTGATTTTAAACCCACATTCTAGTTTCGGGAATCTGAGTCTGTGGTCTGTGTGCAAGCTCGTTACGTGCGGGAAGCCTAAGGATGCCAGCAGGATACCCACCTGCCGAGAGGCGGGTATTAGAATACAAGGCTTACGGCACTTTGGGGTATTTTATTGTTAAGAGCTTAAAATGCCCGGAGACTTCTAAATATATAGCCGAATTGTGTAATGGTAGCACCTACGACTCTGACTCGTATCGTCTAGGTTCGAATCCTAGTTCGGCTGCCAAAAGACCCGCGTAATAAGCGGGTTTTTTATTTGTTGTGTTGCATTTTATGTTGCATTACTCGTCTTTTGGGGGTGCGGATTGCCAGAAAAAACCGAGAGGAAACTTTGCGCGGCGGTAGCTCTACCCAAAATATGTAGGGGAGTATACCAGTGTGCGGTAGTTGCCGCTTTTTTAGTTTTGTTGTTTTTGCCATGATTACAATAAAGGGGCTTTGAAAGCCCCTGAGAGTTTAGGACGGGGTGGTTTTATCTTCACTTGATGACGAGGAAGACTCTGTACTGTTTATTTTACTATCTGCGGTATCAATAGTGTCTAAAAAAGGAGGCGCATCATCTTTTTTCTTTTTTTTCTTATTTTTATTGTGTATGGCTATAGGCCAAATAATAACATTTAATATTATAACGGCTATAATATACTTTGAGATTTCTGTAAGATACTTGCTCCAAAACGAAGAGGTTGCTGTGGCTGACGTTTTAGGAACGGGAGAATACGTTGGCAAAGGTGGTGCCGCGGCCATTTTCGATTCGGATTCGTTTATCCTATTGATTATTGATTCCACGTCGGTACTTTCTTTTGGCGGAGGAGTTGCTGAGGGAAATGTTAAACGCTCCATGACATACATAAGTCCTTCGATATCTGAATCCAGTAACCCGTCTTCCAGATTAAGGGGGGATGTTTGAAAATTCACATACTTTCCATCAAGCACAGTACGGTACATTATAGTGGGTATATACTCTGAATTTACCGTTACAACATATTTGAAGAATGGGATTCCGTTTATATTTACGGCAGAGGTATCCACCTTAACATCTTGCCCCGGAGCAACTGCGCTTTCGGCCATCCTGTTTAATGCGTTATTCGCTTCATCTGGTTTGTCTTCCAACATTTTGTTGATTTCAGAAACTGAATAGTTTGAAAGATTGCCGATTTGGGCACTGAACTCATCTGACAGCGAGGTTACTAATATGCTGCTGAATGTATCCATATTGGTGGCATCGAGGTAGGAACAATTTGAAAACATTGCAGACTTTGCTGCGTCAGGAGTAATATCTAATGCCTCAAGAGCCGCTTTGGATTCTTCCATATCCCTTGTTATTACGACATAATTATCAGGGAAGCTCACGGTGATGCCTAAGTAATCAATAAAGTAGGTATTATCTATTGCTGTAGTGGGCAATGGCGCAAGTGTTTCTTGAGAGGGCATAGCACTTGCTTTTTGAAGTGGTTCTTCGGGTTGTTCATACACCATTGACATCAATACGGGTATGAGGTCCAGGTAGTCATCATTAGTGAATCCTTCACCGCTTAAATCATCAATAGTTATATACAAATTTCTGCCGTCATAAACAGTTGAATATTTCTCCATAATAAGGGTGTTATTGTATCTTACTGATGTTAAGTAATAGGGGAAAGTGTTAAAGGTTTCGACCGTGCGTGAAATATCTAAATTATAAGAACCGTGTGATTCATTTATATAATTGTCTTCTATGGTATAATCGCCGTTTGCTATAGATTGATTTAGCTTAGTATCTAAGTCTTTTAATGAATATTCAGAAAGATTTCCTATTTCTTTACTATAATCATCACTGAAAGAAGTTATTCTAATCACCACATTATTGTTATAAGGCGAAAGAGCATAAAGATACAAATCTGTGTCTTGCATGATTTTTTGTATTTCGTCCGATTCCATATCGATTCTTTTTACAGCTTCGGCAGACGGTTCATTATCTCTTGTAATAACGTCGTATCCTTCGGGCATATCGAAAGAGATACCAAGTTCATCGATATGATATGCTCTGTCATTATAGGAAGCATCGGTTGCTGACGCTAGGTTAGGAACACAGAGCAACATAATTGCCAACACTAAAATGCCAACAAAAGTCCTTTTCATAAAACATACCTCCATAGGGTATTATTTATATTCTTCCGTTTTTCTGCGGCAGTCTTTTTTTACCGCAAACGGACACCAGATTATGGTGTACTGGCCGTATATCAATTGGGAACCGTGAATACTCTGCATGATCTCAAAGCCCTCCGTAAGCTGCTCAAGAGTGATCTCAAGATAGTCTGCGAGCTCAAAGGGCGTGGTGACGTGCTCTTTAAAAGCCGCTTTCACAAGCCTTTCGGGGGCGAGAAAATATTCTGCCGCCCAGCGGTGCGCCTGTACTTCTGCGCGGTCGCGCATCCAACGCGTACCGTGTATGGTGTCGGCTTCCTCGTGTAGAAAGTGCGCATATTCGTGAACCAATACAACGTTTTTGTGATTTTCAGTCTCAATTTCTTTGTTTGTAAAAATAAATGAAGTACCGCCAAACTCAAGGAACATTCCCCAACAATGGGGGATGTAGGTTTCTTTGTGTACTATGCCTGACGATTCAATTAAATGATTTAAATTATCTCTAACCATTTTATTACCCCCATATGATGTTTTGTAAAATAATTGTATCATATAGGGGGCGCAATTTTGGTTAATATAAATTATTTTGGAAAATATTACTTAATCGCTCTGGCAAATACGGGCCCAGCTGTAGCTCCTTTGTATTTTATGCCGGATATTTCTACATACGGTACTATTTTGTAGTACACATTACGATTAGGGACAAGCCTAGAATGTGTATAGCTGGTGCGATTGCCAACGGATGCTTTACATTTATAAGTTCCATTCAGATGTGAAGCCATATAAATATAATAGCCGGAAGCGCCGGGAGTTTCCTTCCATGTCAGCCGTATTTTCCTGCCGGGGTATCCTTTGGCTTTGAAATTCTTTGGAGCTTCGAGCTTTTGCGGGTCTACCATCGGCTCGAATCTGAACCCTTGTTTTTTGGCAAATGCTTCTGCGGCTGAACCCACAGGGCTTTTGATTATTAGGGTTTTGGGGCAACCTGTAAACGCGTTACTTTCGATAGTTTTTATGCTATTTGCTATGAAAGCAGTCTTTAATGAGATACAGTTTTCAAAAACTTTACTCTTTATTTCCTTAAGGCTGGTAGGTAATGATATTTCGGTAATCGACTCACAATACGAAAATGCTTTTGATCCTATATAGCTAATTTTTTTCGGGATGGTGGGGTTTTGCAGCTTGTGACAACCTTCAAATGCACTTTCACCTATGTATGATAGATTTGTAGGCAATGCCAAAGATTCAAGCGAACGACAAGCAGCAAATGCTTCGAAGTCGATTTTGGTAACGGTCGCGGGAAGCTTCAAGGATTTTAAGGAAGTACAATTCTTGAATGCTTTGTCGTATATTGTTTCAATAGTTTTTGGAAGATGCACAGTTCGTAAGCTTGTGCAACCCTCGAAAATACTGTATGGAAGATATGTTGTAGATAAGTTGGACAAATTGATGCCGGTTAAGGAAGTACAGTCTTTAAAAGCATAATCTCCCAGAGATACGCCACTAGGGAGTGAAATGCTTTTTAAAGATGAACATCCCTCAAAAGCAGAGTAACCAATGCTTTTGACAGAGGGAGGGATATTAACATTGTCTAGCAATTTACATCTGGCAAAAGCCGATTCGCCGATACTTTTCAGTGTATTTGGAAGATATACACCTTGTAAATCTTGATTATATGTAAACGCATTCCAAGAAATATTAGTTATCCCATCAGAAATGTGGATATACGTTATGCTAGTTGTATAGACTGTATATAATTTTTTTATTTCAACAATCTTATACCCATCAATAACGCTGGGTATGGTAATAGATGTTTCGCTCCCCGTATAGCCCGTTATTGAGGCGGTTCTGCCATTTGTATGGACTTCATACGTAAAGTCTGATGTAGCGGTTTCGGCGGCCTCTGGCGGAGCCTCTGCGGCTTGCTCCTCGGCTATTGGCAAGTCTTGTGTTTCGGTTTCCACTGCCGCCGATTCCTCAATAAGAACGTCCGGCTCTGCTGCTGTTGATATAGATGCAAGAGAGAAAAGTAAGACAAACACAACAAGAAACGAAACAACCTTTTTCATGATAACCTCCATAATTAAAGTATGTGTTATTTAGAATATTTCTGTTTAGTAAACATAATAAATTCGTCTATATCTTCCAGTGCTTCGGGCGGCAGCTCGTCTAAAACATTCGCGTTTTGGAGCATTGCCGCAGAACGGTCTACCTCGGGCGTTTCGCGCCCTAATAGGTAGTCCGTGGAAACGTTGAAGTAATCGGCTATTTTTTCAAGAGTTTCACCGTTTGGCAAAGTTCCCCGTGCTTTCCAGTTTGAAAACGCCGCGTTGCCTAACCCTAAATCCTTAGACATTTTGTTAGCGGTAACGCCTTTTTCTTTTAGCAATTCAGATAACCTTTCGATAAACAGCACGATAAGAATCCCTTTCTTAATATTCTCGATATATAGAGAAAACGTTGCGCCTGGCAATTAAATATTTACGAGACACACATAAACCGACCCTTCATATGGTTGTAAAATAAATTCGTTATATCGAGAAAACATATTGACTTCTCGATATAACGAGGATATACTGATGCTATGATCAGTGAATAAACAATCTACACCGTATATTACGAAAAAATCTAACTGCATTATAGCAATTATGGCGGAGGAAAGCAATATGTATAACGAATACAACATGCCGGATTATTACGGCGACCCCGAGCCGGACGAGTATAGGCCGGAGATGGCGGCGACCGAGGACGACGGGGAGCAGCCCAAGGAGGATTGCACGCGGTTTATGGATATGTGGTTTTCCACCGAGGCGGCGGCGAATGAGCACGCCTTAGAGATCGCGGAGGATAAACAGTTCGCGGAATACGCAAGGGAAAACTACCGCGATTTTAACGCTTTTTTATCGGAGCAGGTGGACATAGTGATATTTGACGAGCTGGAGGGGCTTTCGCCTGCGGGGGAGCATATACATAAGGTGCTCAAGATGTTTGCCGAAACGGATCCGAATTTTTATGATTGGCTGGAGGAAGAAAATGAAAGAGCTTATGGCGATACAAACTGCGTTGAAAGCGCCAAAGAGCAAGGGGTAGGGCATGGCAACAAGTTTTGTATGGTATGAGAGCTTCACGGACGCGCTGGAGGATTTGCCGGATGAAATAGAGCTGCAAGTGCGGCGCGCCGTTGATAAGTATGCGCTATATGATGAATCGCCGGAAATAGAAGGCATAGCACGTGCGATATTTAAGCTTATTAAGCCGCAGCTTGACGCGAATAAAAAGCGCAGGGATAACGGCAGACGAGGCGGCGCGCCCATGGGAAATGACAACGCGCAAAAGCAAGCCAAAACAACCGGCATACAACCAAATACAACCGAACCCGAACCAAGGCGCGAAAAAAAACAACCTAATGTAAATGCTAATGCAAATGCTAATGCAAATGCTGTTGAAGAACCGCGCGCGACTCGGCAGTATATAAAATTCTACGCTGAGAATATGGGCGTGATGTCGCCGGTATGTGTGCGGGAAGCCGAAAGCCTTCTGGCCGACGGTTTTACCGACGAAATGATCGTGCTGGCACTCAAGACGGCAGTGGAGAACAACGCAAAGAACTGGAAATACGCAAAGGCTATTCTGCGCTCTTGGTTGGAAAAGGGCATAAAAACGCCGGAGCAAGCGGCCGCAGAGCAGACCGAGTTTAAAAACAAGCGGCAGCGTGGGCGCCCTATGGCCGATAAAAAAGCATTTGAACAGCATAATTACACCAGTGATGAAACAGAAAAGCGGCGATTTGCCGCTGTGCAAAGGCTGGCGGACGAATGAGCGAATATATTTTGCCACACGGAGAGAGAGAATGGAAAAGCAACAATTAGAGCAATATAGGGCATTGCAAAATGAGCAGAAGATGCTCAGTGAAAAAATAGTGGAAATAGAGCGCCAGCTATCACAGCACACCGTGACGGATCGCGTGATGGGGTCTGAGGATGACCACCCCTACGCCTACCACTCTATCACGCTGCAAGGTGTGCCGAGGACGGCCGAGACCGAGGAGATACGCCGCCAGCTATTCAGCATAAAGGTGCTGCGCCGTGAGCGCATGTGCAAAGCTATGCGCGTGCTGGCCGAAATAGAGCGGTTTATATCCGGTATAGACGATTCGCTGATGCGGCAGATATTTGAGCTGCGGTGCGTGGACGGGCTTAGCTGGGCGCAGATAGCGGGCAGGGTGGGCGGAGGAAATACGGAGGCGGGTGTAAGAATGATATACACGCGATATCTTAAAAAAAGCAATATAAAGTGAGGTCGTTCGCTTTGTTCGCTTTTTATGTGATAGAATTTAAAATGAAAAAAGTGTTTATACAATCTTTGAGAAAAGCACTCGCGAAAACGCGGGTGTTTTTTCTTACACATAAAAAAAACAGAGGTGCACAATGACGGAAAAAATAGTGTTCATTCACACGCCCAAGACTTGCAAAGAATGCATATATTACGATAAGCAAAACAAATGCTGCAAGCGAAGGGTGTGCAGATATTTTGCGAGGAGGGGCAGGGCGTGAGAACGTTGACCGTTAGGCAGAGCAGGTTTGTAGATAATATAATAATGGGAATGACGCAGGCCGACGCGTACCGCAAGGCGGGGTACAGCGTGGATAATATGGACAATAAGGCCATTGCGCACCAGGGGCATAAGCTGGCCAACAAGGCAAACATATGCGCAATAATTGCCCAGCGCAAAAAGGAACTGACGGGCAAAGCCATATGGGACAGGGAAAAAGCGCTTACCATGTTTAGAGACATAGCCATTGTGGCAATGGACAACATAATAAACGGCGAAAGCTATTGTGCCGCTAACGCCAATACCGCGTTAAAGGCTATAGAGCTGGCCAACAAGATGTGCGGATATAACGAGCCGGAGCGCCGAGAGCTGGACGCGGCGGTAACTGTGGAGCTGGCTCTGGCGGAGGAATACGCAAAATGACTATCAAAATGAAGCGGCCCTACCCCAAGCAGCAGCTATTCCTAAAGGCACAGAACAAATATATAGCCTACGGTGGGGCACGCGGCGGGGGCAAGAGTGAGGCGGCGCGCATGAAAGCGGTGCTGCTGGCGCTCAATTACCCCGGCATACAGATACTGCTGCTGCGCAGGACGCTCAAGGAGCTGCGGGAAAATCACGTGATAAACCTGCAAAAGCTGATTGGCGGGGCGGCGCGGTACAAGGACACCGCAAAGGAATTTATCTTCCCGAACGGGTCGCGGCTGGTGCTTGGGTACTGCGACAGTGAGCGGGACGTGCTGCAATACCAAGGGCAAGCCTATGAAGTGATCTTCATGGACGAGGCCACGCACTTTACCGAGTTCCAGTTTGAATGCCTCACAGAGTGCAACAGGGCGAGCGGTATGTGCCAAAAGCCTTTTTCGCCGCGTATGTATTTCACCTGCAATCCGGGTGGGGTCGGCCATGCATGGGTGAAGCGGCTGTTTGTGGATAGACAGTTTAAAGACAAAGAAAACCCGGACGACTATGTTTTCATACCCGCAAAGGTGTATGACAATGAATTTCTGATGAAGAACGACCCGGGCTATGTGAGATCGCTTGAAAATCTGCCCGAGCTGCGGCGCAAAGCCATGCTGGACGGGGATTGGGATATATTCGAGGGGCAATATTTTACCGAGTTTGACCGCGAGCTGCACGTTATAAAGCCTTTTACACTGCCCAAACACTGGCGGCGGTATGTGGCGCTTGACTATGGCCTTGATATGCTGGCCTGTTACTGGATTGCTGTGGACGAGCACGAGTGCGCTTATGTGTACAGGGAGCTATACAAGAGCGGACTTATGGTATCGGACGCGGCGCGGGCTATTAAGAGCATGAGCACGGAGGAGATATATGCGAGGTACGCCCCGCCCGATCTTTGGAATCGGCACAGCGACAGCGGTATGTCTACAGCGGAGCTTTTTGCGCGCGAGGGTGTGCCGCTGATAAAAGTGTCTAACCAGCGGGTGCAGGGCTGGTACAATCTGCACGAGTGGCTGCGGCCATACGAGGACGAGCAGGGAGCACGGACGGCACATCTCAAGATATTTGATAGCTGCTTAAACCTCATACGCACACTGCCCGCGCTGCAATACGACGAGCACAACGCCAACGACACGGCAACGGAGCCGCACGAGATAACGCACGCGCCTGACGCGCTGCGGTATTTTGTGAGCGGCAGGCCTTTGCCTACCGTGGTGGAGGTGGAGAGGGACGAGGATATATTAAGCTACGACGAGCAGGTGGATAGCTTTGTGGGTTATGGGAGGTAGAGATTATTTACTATTTCGCATGGCGCGGTGATCGAAAAGGGACGATAATTCAAAATAAAGAATGGGGAGAGATATTATGACCGGGAGAAACAAATATTCGCAAGCGTTGGTCTCCGCTGTATTGAAGCGCAGAAAGAAGCGGGAGGAAGAGCGGAACAGCGCCGGATCGTACTCGGGCTTTGCAACATCGGGCGGCACGGCGGGAAGCTCCGAAATAGAGACGGCGACGCCGCGCGCCGATGAGGGCAGACGCAGGCAGTTTGCGGAAGCGAGACAGCGCGCCGCAGAGAACGCGGAGCATGGCGAAGCGGCTGGGCAAAGCGCAAATGATGAAGGTGTGCGTTACACCAAAGCAATGCCGGAGATGGGCAAGGGCAAATCTGTATGGCAGATGGAGGAAAAGCCCGGATATATGCCTAAAAGCGAGGAAAGCCTTACCGGCATGACCAAAATGAGTTATGGCAGGGAAAAGCCGGATATATTTAGCGGAAAGCGGAACGAAGAGGCGGATAGGCAAAACACGCAGGCTTCCCAGAACAGCTCGATATCGGAAGATGATCGCGTATTGAATGGGGACAGCACCGCAGCCGATAATGACAGGAGGGTGGCCGTAAACAGAGTGGCGGAGGAGCTGGACAGGCCGGACAATGAATATGATGAGCAGCGTGTGCAGGAGCGGGCGCGCGCGGCCGGACTGGGCACTTTTTATTCGCCCAAAGTGTTGCGGGAGGCTAGAAAACAATTTGGAATGGACCCTAATAATTTGATGTTGGCGGTTAGTATGTTTGTACACTCCGGAGTGAGTAATGGTGAGGAAATGCCCGATAAGTTGAAAGTGGTGCTGGGAGCGAAAACAATAGAGGATGAGGGCTTTAAAGTCGCTATTGACAGGGCGGTAACCAAATTTGGAGCGGACAAAGACCACTTTGAGACCGATACAACAGAGCTGTTTAATGAAGATGAGCTTGGGCTTACTGAAAATGAAGATCAGTTTAGGCTTATTGGAACAGATCTTCAATATGCTATTGGAAAAATAGATTACAATATAAAAGGCGACAGAACGGATGATGGACGGTGGCTTATATCATTTGATGTGTATACAAGTGATACGATCAAACAAAATTATGATTTTGAACTAGAAGAAGAGAAAGAAGAGAAAGAAACGAAAGACCCGAAAGACCTGCAAGAAACGAAAGACCCGAAAGAGAAAGAAACGATAATTGAGAATTTCAAATCCAATGTTAAAGGCGCAATATTCAACTATGGTGTTTTTTTGCAAGGCATAGGCATAGTAAAGCCGTATCCCATAAGATACGGCGGGTCGTTTTTGTATAGGGGCTAATCGAGCACTATAAATGTCAGTTCACGGTTGGCGGGGTCGTATTGTACATATTTTATGTTTCTCAGCCAGTTATTACCCTCTTTGAAATCATAATTGTTTTCCAGCGATTCGTTTTCACTAGAGTAGTCCTTGTACATATAATAGCCATCCGGTGCGTAAAGCACTTTTTGGTGGCGGAAGTGTAAAGCACCGTCTTCGCCATAGAGCCACTCTGTGACGTCGGGAGGAAGCGAAGATACCCGCTTCCATTCGGGCGCTTGTTTTATGGCCTCCTCAAACTTTTCCGCGTCTTCCTCGTCTATTATTCGGGCGCAACGTATCGAATCATAATATTGAAAAGCGCTGAGCTCCTCCTTTGCGAGAGTCTCTGTTGGCGGGTAGGGCACGGTTGAAAGATTCTTCTGACCGGGGTTTGGAGCAAAAGAATAAATCAAAAGCGGCAGTACGAAAATTATAAACAATACCACGCTAACAATTATGACGGCCTGCGCGTTTACGGGAAGGCGACGATACCAGTTTGACTTTTTGGCTGCGACTGCGGGCTTATTCATGCGAACCTCCGAATATCTATTTGTTTTTTTAGACGGGAGAGCCGTATCCCATAAGATACGGCGGGTCGTTTTTGTATAGGGGCTAACCGCGCGATACGAGTGTCAACTCCTGAGTGGCGGGGTCGTATTGCATATATTCCATGTTTTCCAGCCGGTTCTTGCCTTCATTGAAGGCATAATTGTTTTCCAGCAACTCATTCTCTCTATCGCGGTGTTTGTATACATAGTAGCCACCGTGTGGGTAAAGTACTTTTTGGTGTCGGCGATGTAAAGTGCCGTTTTCGCCATAGAGCCACACTGTGAGATCGGGAGAAAGCGAGGATACCGGCTTCCATTCGGGCGCCTGTTTTATTGCTGCCTCAAAGCTTTGCGCGTCGTTCTCGTCTATTATTTGAGCGCAAATTATTGTATCATTAGTTCGAAAAAAGGGGATATCCTCCCTTGCGATGACCTTTGTTGGAGGGAAGGGCACGGTTGAAAGATACTGATTTGAGTCTATGGGACCAGGGTTTAGAGCAAACATAACCAAAAAAGGCAGTACGAAAATTATAAACAATACCACGCTAACAATTATCGTAGCCTGCGCGTTTACGGGAAGGCGACGATACCAGTTTGACTTTTTGGCTGCGGCTGCGGGCTTATTCATGCGAACCTCCGAATATCGGTTTGTTTTTTAGACGGGAAAAGATGATATAAATGTCAGTTCGCGGGTGTTGGGGGCGTACTGTATATATTCCATGTTTTCCAGCCGATTTGTGCCCTTGTTGGAGGCGTAAAAATTTTCCAGGGTTTCGTTCTCTATACCGTAGCCCTTGTATATATAGTAACCGTCCCGCGGGTAAAGTGCTTTTTGGTGCGGGAAGTGTAAAGCGCCGTTTTCGCCATAGAGCCACTCTGTAACGTCGGGAGGAAGCGAAGATACCCGCTTCCATTCGGGAGCTTGCTTTATTGCCTCCTCAAACTTTTCCGCGTCTTCCCATACATCTATTTCAGCGCAAAGTATTTCTTCACTATATTGAGAGGTGGTGACGTCCTCCCATGCGAGAGTCTCTGTTGATGGGTAGGGCACGGTTGAAAGATTCTGACTTGTGTCTGCGGAACCGAGGGTTGGAGGGAACATAATCAGAAACGGCAGCACAAACAGCGCAAATAAGACCACGCTAATGACGATGGCAGCCTGCGCTTTTACGGGAAGGCGATCATACCAGTTGGGCTTTTTTTCTGCTGGTTTGTTCATACGAACCTCCGAAGATAGGTTTATTTTTTTAGACGGGGTAGGAGCAAAAAAGGTTTCATAGCTACATAAAACACACTTAAAAAAGAAAGGAGATTTCTATGGAGATGATTTTTATACTCGGCATACTTGCCGCGTTCGTGCTGGGCGCGTGGGTGGGAAGGGGCGGACCGGCGGCGCGGGAGAAGCCGCCCGAACAGCCCGCTGCGGAAGCGCGAGCGGCGCGAGATGACGCGAAGCCCGAAGGTGACGCGCTGCCGCATTGGAAGCAGGTGGACAACATAATGAATTATAACGGAAGCGAACAAAACTAATACTAATTCCAAATTAAAACATCTGTTTTAATTTGGAAGCGCCGCGCCTGCGGCGTGGCATGTTCTGCGCAAGAGCAGCGCAGAACGCGTCTCATGCCATTCCAAACGCGCTTCGCGCTATAAAAAGTGTAAGCACTTTTTGAATGGAATTAGTATGATACCAATCCGGCGGCGGGCATAACAGGCTATACGCGCGTCGCTTGCGTTTGATATACATTACCAAAAATTTTCTGGAGGAAACGGAAAAATGGAAGAAAACGAAATGATGCAGCCGGAGGAAACGGATGTATATGATCTGGAGGAGGAGTTTGCGGACATGGTGGAAGAGGAAGCCGCCGAGGAACCGCAGACTCAAGACGAGGAGGAGGAGCCGCCCGAACAGCCCGAACAGCCCGTGGCAAACAATGAGCGGGAGTTTTTGGCGCAGCTGGCAAATGAAGCCGGCATGACGGTGGAGGAGCTAATTGAGGATGCCCGCAGGGAGCTTGAGAGCAGCCTTGCCGATGAGCGTGAAAGCAAGCTAAAAGAGCGCGTATTTCAGCTTACCGGACAGGGGCTTGATCAAAGCTTTGCCCAGCACGTGGCCTCGCTGGAGAACGGCGCGGAGGAAATAATAAGCGAGCAGCGGCAAATGGCGGGTGAAGAGGGATGGCAAAGAGCCACGCGGCAGAGCATGGAGCGGGATATGGAGCGCTTCACAAGGCTGTGCCCGGAGGCGCTGCATCAGGCACTGCCTGAGGAGGTGTTCAGCAATGTGAGCAGGGGCATGACTCCTGTGGAGGCGTATCAGAATGTGAGGCTTGAAGAGCTTGCTGAGCGCCTTGGGCTGGCGGAGCACCGGGAGAGGAACAGGCGTACCACCACGGGCAGCGCGAAGGGCGGCAAGGTGGGCGCGGACACTTTTATGGACGCCTTTATGGGCGTATTCAAAGAATAATGGAGGAATTTTAAAATTATGGCAACACAAACAATAAACTTGCATGAGAAATTTGCACAAAAAACGGTGGACATATTCAGAAAGGCGTCCGTTGTGGGCGGTCTTCTGTCTGACGAATTTGATTGGACGGGCGCTAAAACGGTGAAGGTATCCACACTGCTCACCACGCCCATGCACGACTATAGGCGCAGCGGCGACAATCGCTTTGGCGATCCCACGGAGGTGGGCGACATAATGCAGGAGCTTACCGTTACGCAGGACAGGAGCTTTTCTTCTACTGTGGACAGGGGCAACTATGTGGATCAGGACGCCATGAAAACGGGCGCCAAGGTGGTTGCGCTGCAGCTCAAGGAGCGCGCCGTGCCCGAGGCGGACAAGTATATACTGAAGCGGCTTGCGGAGCTGGGCGGCAGCAAGGTGGGCAAGACGGAGGCGCTTACCAAGACAAATGTGATAGACCGCATAACGGACGGCACGGTGGCGCTGGATGACGCGGAGGCGCCCGATGGCAGCCGCGCGCTGATGGTGACATCCAAGGTGTACAAGCTGATCCGCCTGTCGGATGAATTTATAGGCGTTGACAAGCTGGCCGACAAGTCTCTTAGCAAAGGTCAAATAGGCGAGCTGGACGGTATGAAGGTCATAAAGGTGCCTGAGGGAAGGTGGCCTGCGGGCGTAAACTTTATGATAGTCTGCAAGGAGAGCGCAATCGCGCCCTTTAAGATAGACGAGACCTACATGCACAAAAACCCGCCCGGACTGTCCGGCATACGTGTGGAGGGCAGAAAGTATTATGACTGCTTTGTTTTTGCTTCCAAGGCGAACGGCGTGTATGTGGATATAGATACTGCCGTGAAGGATATAGTGGCGCTTCCCGTGGTGACGATGGCGGGCGACACAGCTACTGTGACGGCGGTAAGCGGCGTGGTGTTTAAATATACACTGGACGGCAGCGACCCGAGGTATATGAAGGCGGACAAGGTGACAACCTATACCGCGCCCGTAAAGCTGGCGGCTGGTCAGGTGATGAAGGTGTACGGCGAAGCGGCCGGAAAATACCCGAGCAATGTGACAGAGGCGGCAGTATGAGCAGTTACGTATATGTAGGAAACAAAAAATATACGCAACAGGAGTGGGGAAGGGGAAGGGCTAATTAAGAATTAATAATTAAGAATTAAGAATGCAGAATGAAGGGATCGCCTGCGGCGATGGATTGTGTTCATTAATTATCAATTCTGCATTCTCAAAGGGCGCGAAGCAGTAAAATGAAAGGGCAGGGGGGCTTACATTGCCCCCCATAATTTGTATTATGAAAATAAGCAAGGAACCAAAACGCATTTGGGCGGAATATCAGCGTGGCGTGGCGTATAAGGACGGCATTGGCCTCTATGAAAACGTGGAGCGCAACAACGATTATTATAACGACATACAGTGGAAGGGCGTGAACGCGCCGGATATAGACAAGCCCGTTTTTAATATATTCAAGCCTGTGGTGAACTATTATGTAGCTATGCTTATAACGGACGATATTGCGGTGAATATAGAGCAGATGGAGGGCAACGAGACCTTGCTTAAAACCGACGCGGGGCCGGTTGATGTGGAGGTCGCCAAGGTACTTAGCCAGGAGGTGGAGAGCGTGCTGGAGCTTGCCAACGTGCGCACCAAAAACCGCAGAGCGCTGCGCAACTGCGCGGTGGACGGCGACACCTGCTTTTACCTATGGTTTGACCCGGACGCGCAGGACACGCCGGAGGATGGCTGCATTAGGGTGGAAGTGATAGACAACACCAATGTATATTTCGGCGATCCTGCCGAGAGCGAGCCACAGGAGCAGCCATATATCATAATAGCCTATCGCAGACTCACAGAGGATGTGAAGGACGAGGCAAAACAGAACGGTTTGCCCACGGACGGCATAAGGCCGGATACCGAATATAGATATATGAACGCGGACAGGGAAGCTGAAAACAGGTATACCACCGTGCTTTTAAAGCTGTGGCGACAAAACGGAAGCATACACATGGTGAAGACAACGGAGGACGCGCTTGTAAAAAAGGAAACGGACACCGGATATCTGCGCTATCCTTTGGCGTGGATGAACTGGGAGTATGTGAAAAACAGCTACCACGGCGTATCGCCCTTGACGGGCAAGGTGCCAAACCAGCAGTATATAAACAAAATATACGCGTTGGGCATGAGGCATGTGCTGCAAAACGCCTTTCCCAAGGTGGTGATAGACGAGGCGCGTGTGCCGCAGGGCTGGAACAACGATGTCACTAAGGCGATAGGCGTGGTGGGAGACCCCAGCACCGCCATATTCGCCGGATTTAGGGCGCCGGATATGAGCGGCCAGGTATTGCAGATGGCGGCGACCACCACACGCGAAACCAAAGACTTGATGGGCGCTAACGACGCGGCGCTAGGCAATGTGAAGCCGGAAAACAGATCTGCCATAATAGCGGTGCAAAAGGCAAGCGGATTGCCGCTGGATATACAAAAGATGGAGTTTCACAACTTTGTGGAGGACTATGTGCGCGTAATGATAGACATGATGCGCGTGAATTACGGTGTGCGCAGAATTGGTGTGGAGGACGCGGCGGGCAACAGGCTGAGGGGGCAGTTCGATTTTGGCGCGATAGACCCGCGCCGCATGAGTTTGAAAATAGACATTGGCGCTGGAAGCTACTGGAGCGAGCTTATGCAGGTGCAAACGCTGGATTCGCTGTTTGCCAATAAACTGATAACCGATCCTATGATATATTTTGACGCCATTCCCGACGGCTATATAAAGAACAAAAACAAGCTGATGCAGGCCTTGAAGGAGCAACAGGCGGCGCAGCAAATGCCCGCGCCCGATCAGCAAATGGCGCAGCCAATGCCCGGCTCTGTTCCGCCGCCCGAGGGTTTGCCGGAGGGTATGCTCTCGCCGCCAGCAGAGGCCGGACAGCAGCCGCAGGAGCTGCCAGTGCCCGATATGAAAGGTGCTCCGCCCATGCCGCTTAACATTGCACCTTTGGATATTAAGGGGTTGGGCGCGGAGGGTATGCCGCAGGGAGCGCAGGCAAGTGACAGGCTGACCGAAGAGCAAATGCGCGGCATAGTAAATGAGCTTATGCAAATCCCGCTTGAGCAGGCTATGAAGGTGCTTGAGCTAATGGAGATATCCAGCGAGGATAAGGAAATCATCCTAAAGATATTGGAGCGCGGCGGGGCTTGACTTGCGGCGGTGATGGGGTATAATAAGAGCAGGGATATACCGCTTTGCGGTTGACCTAATTGGTTAAATAATAATTCTAGATAACCGTCCGGTCAGGGGCGGTTATCTGCTTTTGTGGGATATTATCTTGTATACCACTATCAAAATGACAGCGAATACTATTAAATATTCCATAAGCGCCACCCCCCTTCTACTGGGGTATGGCCAACCGCTCGTTTTTCCCTGCTCTGGTTTAGAGTATAAAGTAAAATTATATGCAACGCAAGCCGTTTGGCTGCGCTTTTTTGTATTGGAGGAACATAATGGAAGTATACAGCGTGAACCGATTGCTGGACGAGGCAATGGCGCAGATGGGG
>CAYXFB010000016.1:8388-10820 GCA_964464145.1 uncultured Christensenella sp. | reverse complement strand
AATGGAAGTATACAGCGTGAACCGATTGCTGGACGAGGCAATGGCGCAGATGGGGGAGGCGCAAAAGTATAGGAAGGACTATATACCCTTTGTGGTGGGACTAACAAACAGGCTGATATCCGACCTGTTTAGGGTGAACAATACCATACGCGAGGATGCGGGCAAGGCTCCGCTCACAGAGACGCCGCTGGTAAAGACGCTGAGCGATCAGATACCCTTTGAGTATGAAACCATCTCTAACATGATGGTGTATGGGCTGGCCTGGTGGCTGCTTTTTCAGGATGAGGAGAATGTGAAGGCAAATGCCATGAACGCCATATACGAGGGCAACAAGCAGCGCTATACTCGTGCCAGGTATCGCGCGGCGGAAAGCGTGGTGTAGTATGGTGAAAATAAAGCTGCCGGAGGGCAGAGCCAACGGCACGGTGGAGTTCGCACAATTTAGGGGCGTAGACTTTTCCGCCACGCCCGGCGAGGTGAAGCCCTACCGCTCTCCCGATGCGGTGAACATGATATCAGACGTATCCGGTAGGCCTGTTAAGCGCTACGGCTATGAGCGTATAAGGGAATTCCCCGGAAGGATAAACGGTATATTTAAGCTGGTAAAGGACCTGGATATACTGATAGTGCACGCCGGGGATTCCCTTTACTCTTGGGAGGGAGAGCTGATGTATAGCGGTATGGCGGATGAGCGCAGCTCTGCGTTTCAGATGGAGGGCTCTCTTTGGATATTGGACGGGCGTAGGCTGCTGTGCTTTGATGGCAATACAGTGGTGCCGGCGGACACCATAGCCTATGTGCCCACCACACGCATTGGCGGCAAGCCGGGTGATTATGGCGGGGAGCAATATGAGGAGCGAAACCTGCTTTCGCCCTGCGCGATAAACACATTTGTGGGCGATGGAACGGGTAAGGAATACTATATAAACACTATCAATATAGTGAGTGTGGACAGGGTGGAGCTGATGGACGCCGAGGGGGAGTGGGAGACCGTGAGCGGATATACCACAAACCTCGCCAAGGGAACGTTGACCTTTGATACCGCGCCGCCCAAGCCGCCCGTCAGAGGTGAGGATAATGTGCGGGTGACATTTACAAAGCCGATCGAGGGCAGTATAGACAAGATAAACAAATGCAGGTTTGGCATACAATGGGGCATAGGCGGCAACAACCGTATGGTGATAGCGGGAAACCCCGATTATCCCAACATGGATTTTACCACCGAGATATCTAACCCCAAAACGCCCGGCCCTACGTATTTTCCTGAGCTGAACTATAGCCTGGTGGGTCAGGAGACCAGCGCCATAATGGGCTACCAGCGTATGGGCGGCGGCTTGGTCATATTGAAGGAAAGTAACGAGCAGGATGCAACAGTGTTTATGCGCACGGCCGAGCTATCCTCCGCATTTGAAATAATGCTGTTCACGCGCGAGGGCGTGGTGGGCGTGGGCGCCGTATCGCCATACAGTATGGGCGAGCTTAGGGACGAGCCTATGTTTTTGACCCGGCAGGGGGTGTACGCGCTTACGGAGAGCGGCATAAACGAAAAGCGGTACGCGCAGATGCGCAGCGGGCTGGTGAACAAACGCCTGTGCGCCGAGCCAAACATGGGCGAGGCGGTGGCGGTGGAGTACAACGACTTTTTTATGGTCGCGTTGAACGGGCATGTTTACGTTGCCGATGCCGCGCAGCAGACAGCCACCAGCCGCGAGACCGGCCAATACCAATATGAATGGTATTACTGGAGCAATATTCCCGCCAGGGTGTGGTATAAGCAGGACGGTTTTTTGTGGTTTGGCACAGGGGATGGCAAGATAATGCGGTTTTATAACAGGGTCAGCCAGTACAGCTTTAATGATGACGGCAAGCCTATATTTGCCCGCTGGACAACGCCGGAGCTTTCGCTGGGAACATATTCGCGCTTTAAAACTTTGCAAAGGCTATATGCCAAGCTTACGCCATACGGGCGCAGCAGCGTGAAGATATACGTTAAGGAGGACGGCGGCTGGCAGCTGGAGCTGGAAAAGAACGCGGATATATTCGACTGGTGGCATCTGGACTTTAGACGCTTTACTTTCAATACGGACAGGGATGTGTTTGTGATATACACAAGGCTGCGAAAAAAGCGGGTGATAAGTACGCAAATAAGGCTGGAGAACGGCGAGCTGAACGAGCACTTTGGCCTGACCGGAATGACGCTCTATTATGATGTTAAAAGTAAGGTGAAGTAGAAGCGAAAGATGTTGACTTGCGGCGGGGATGGGGTATAATAAGAGCAGGGATATACCGCTTTGCGGTTGACCCGGTGTTATAAAATTACTTTTAGATAACCGTCCGGGCGTGGGCGGTTATTTCTTTGGTCTGAAAATCAGTCCAATTACTACCAATGAAATCACTAGAATTACCAAGTATTCCATCAGCACCACCCCCTT
>CAYXFB010000016.1:0-8288 GCA_964464145.1 uncultured Christensenella sp. | reverse complement strand
TTACTACCAATGAAATCACTAGAATTACCAAGTATTCCATCAGCACCACCCCCTTTCGTGAAGGGTGTGATGGGCCGCCTCGCATATCTCTGCTCTTGGATACGATTATACTTAAAAACACATAACCGCGCAAGCATTTTGATGCCTGCGCTTTTTTGCATGGAGGAAAACAATGGATATAAAAACACTGAAATTTACTGAGGATATGTTTGTTGGCAAGGATATATCGTCTATGCCGGACAACCCCAGCGAGTCGGGTGTAAGCGCGAGCGAGCTTAAGGACTGGTTTGACGCTGTGCCAAAGATGATGGTGGCTTTGGGTGGGTTCAACGCGCTGATCGACGCGCTCACCTCTGCGGAGGCGGGCGCGGCCGGAGGGCAGAACATAGGCATAAGCGTGCCCGACATAGCGGCGCAAAACGTGAACGAGGGCATGGCGGAGCTGCGCGCGACCACTTACACAAAAAGTGAGGTAGACAGCGCGGCGGCGCTTAAAGCAGACAAGGCCGATACCTACAACAAAAACGACCTATACACCAAGCCGGAGGTTGACGCCAAGACGGCTGAAAAAGCCGATAAGACCAGCGTGCTCACAACGGACAACACAAATCCGTTTACGCCTACCGCCGACTATCAGCCCGCCACAAAGCTGTATGTGGATATGGGAGGCGAGGGCGGCAACGTAACAAAACTGTATGTGGACGAGCAGGACGAGAAGCTGAAGCAGACAAAGGCGGATAAGCCGACCATAGCGACTGCCACACTTACAGCCGCGCTTTGGGAAGGCGGCGCCGCGCCGTATGAGCAGACCGTGGATGTGGCAGGCGTGCTTGAGAGCGGTACAGACCAGTTTGTTGATGTGGCGGATGATGTTACGCTGCCCCAGCTTGAGGCGTTTGGCGCGGCGCAGATCGCGGGCTATACGCAAGCGGAGGGCGCTGTTACGCTGCGGGCGTGGGGTAATAAACCTACGATCGATATTCCTTTGAAAGTGCAGGTGGTGATGTTATGAGTACGTTTGTTGGAAGTGGCGGGGGCGGTACGGTCATAGTGGTAGGGGCTACCGCGCCTACCAACCTAAAAGCCTTATGGGTGGACACCGGTAACAAGGGTGCTTTGAGGTACCACAATGGCAGCGCCTGGGTGTTCTGTGCAGCGGTTTACGGTGCTTGATTATGAAAGGAAAGCGAGGTGATGGAAATAATGCCAACTGTGGATATATCGGCGGCCAAAATGGTGGCGCTGAAAGCGAAGGTGAAGGCCGAGTGTTTGCGCAGGCAGTATAACGGCAGCGTGGCGGCTTACGGCGGCGCTTCGTATGATTTTACAACGCAGCCCGCGAAGGACGGCGTTGTGCTGGCGGAGCATGGGCAGAAAACTACCGATCTGCTGCTCAAGATAAAGCCCATAAGTGGATTTAGCAATGTGGTGCAGGCAAGTATCGTTGGGGATATCGACACGCTGACGGCGGTGGCGGTAAGCCTATCCGCCGAAAGCACGACGGGCTCTTCCACCTGCGCCGCGTCTTGCACGGGATTGTGCACCAATCAGTGCAGCACGAGCTGCAGCGGCTGCAGCGGCTGCAGTGGGTGCGGCGGAAGCTGCTCGTATAATTGCAGCGGCACCTGCAGCGGCACCTGCAGCGGTTGCAGCGGAACTTGCAGCGGCACTTGCAGCGGTTGCAGCGGCACTTGCAGCGGCACCTGCACCAGCTGCACCGGTTGCAGCGGTACTTGCAGCGCTTGCGCGGCGGCCTGCACAAGTGTTTGTACGGGCTGCAGCGGCGGTTGTGCCGCTTGTTCTGCGGCTTGCACCAGTGTTTGCACAGGCTGCAGCGGCACGTGTAACACCACTTGCAGCGCTTGCGCGAATGCCTGCACCAGCTGCAGGAATGGCTGTACGGGAAGTGCAAAGGCTACTATTATAGGTTAGAAAAAAGGAGAAATATTATGATAACAAGTGAAGAATTGTTGGTAAAGTTCATAAAAGGCGAAAAGAATGTTTCGGAGGAAATAACTTTTGGCGAGAGAATCTCGGCTATAACTCAGTATTGCAGATATCTTAAGCTGATGGGCAACGACCCGGCTGAGATCGAAGCCACTATAGATAGTTTGCTGACCGAGCAGGGCGCCCTGCTCGGCACAAACCTTTCGTTTTACAGAGTGTTTTTCAAGATGCACTATACAAAACTATCTGATTCCGAGCTAAAGGAAGCGTTTTATGAGGATATGACCGAAGTGTGGCTGCCTCATAAAATAAATTTGGGCTATTTTTATTTGAATAGCATTCTGAATTCTAATAAGGATATACCCAAAGCGGAGGTTTCGCATATCGTCGACCTATTGGTGGGTTGGATAGAAGAGCGCGAGACTGACCCCGAATACGAAGAATTTAGATAAGGAGACACACAAATGCAAACTGAGAGGATAAGACTGGACGAAACCTTTTGCAATGAGCTGCAGAGTCTGATGTATCAGGTGCAGTGCCGGGCGCAGATAGTGAAGGATATTCTTACGGGCAACGTGGTGGTGGACGGCGAAATGTTCAAAAACTACCACGCCGAATATCAGGAATATTTCATGTATTATGAGCTCAAAAAAGCGAATATGCTGGAAACTTATGTGCCGGACGATATGAAAAATTGGAATTGGAACGTGGATTTTTCAAGGCAAGAGCTGATTTTGACTAAGGCGGGGTGTTAGATGAAACATTTCCTTCAATGCCGGATGCCTAACGTGTCCGATGAATTTACCCATTCTATCCGCTATTTGTACAGCGATATTGACTTTGGCGACAAGATGCCGGTGATAGACATCACCTTTCAGGTGGGCGAGCAGTGCAGCTTTCGGTGTTCCTACTGCTACCAAGTAAAAAAGTCTGATAAGACCATGACCTTTGAGACAGCAAAGAAAGCCGTGGATATACTGCTGGCGCGGGATAACGAGTACATTCCTGATAAGATAAAGGGCTGTATTATAGGGTTCATCGGAGGCGAGCCTTTGCTTCACGCTAAGCTGATCGAGGATATAATCGGCTACACCGAGCAGAAGCTGGCAAGCGAGCACCACGACTGGCTATATCACCATAGATATTCTATTTCAAGCAACGGCTGGGACTATTTTTCGCCCGAGTCACAGCACCTTTTTGAGAAGTACGGGGACAGGATTTCCACCTCGTTCACGCTGGACGGCAACAAGGAATTGCACGATTCTTGCAGGGTGACTACGGACGGCAAGCCCACGTATGACCGGGTTTTAGAGACCATCAAGGACTACAACAATAGGTATGAGGGCGGTTCGCTGATAGGCTCCGGCACCAAGGTGACGCTGGCTCCGGGCAATGTGGAGCACACGTTCACTGCGGTAAAACATATGTTGGATTTGGGTTACAGAAGCATTATGATGAACTGCGTATACGAAGCGGGCTGGACGGTTGGCCACGCCAAAACTCTATACAGCGAGATGAAAAAGATAGCCGATTATTTGCTGGAAACCGGATTATATAAGGAAGCAAATATCCGGCCATTCGACGAGGATTTGTACCGCCCGCTGAAAGAGAGCGATTTGCAATGCTGGTGTGGTGGTAACGGCAGGATGATCGCGGTTGACCCGGACGGTAGGTTTTACCCGTGTTTGCGGTATATGGAATCGTCGCTGGGCGGTGCGCAGGAGCCTTTGGTCATAGGCGATCTTAAGAGCGGGCTTTGCACGAAGCCGGAGCACATCGCTATTATGAACGATCTGCGCTCCGTGACGCGGCGCACACAGTCTACCGATGAATGTTTTTACTGCCCCATTGCGCAGGGCTGCTCGCTGTGTGTGGCGTACAACTATCAGGTGTTTGGCAGCGTGCACAGCCGGGCGACCTACATATGCGACACGCACAAGGCTATGGCGCTGGCGAATGTTTATCTTTGGAATAAGGTGTATGAAAAAGAGGGGATTCGCGATGTTTTTGTGAACCACGTGCCGGATGAGTGGGCGCGGGAGATAGTGGGCGAAGAGGAGCTTTGTATGCTGAAAGGGCTTGAAAGGGCAATTAAGAATTAAGAATTAAGAATTAAGAATTAAAAATTAAGAATTAAGAATGGATGTATCGCCTTCGGCGATGAAATCATTCATTATTAATTCTGCATTATTAATTATTAATTAAAAAAAGTTCTGCATTATTTTATTGGAGAAATGACCACACCGCCGCCGCAGGCGGCGATCCTCCCCGGAGGGGAATTATTTTATTGGAGGAAAACGTAAATATGGCAAGTACACTAGTTGAAACAACTGCAAAAGAAAAGAAGCCTGCAAATACACCTAAACCGCCGGCGGCGCCGCAACCGAAACCCGCACCGCCTACGGTTGCGCCGGACTATACCACCGCGCCTACTTACGATGATTTGAAGGACACCACCAAGTATAAGGCGGTGCAGGGCGCAAATGGAACGACATACTATGACGTTAATAACAACAAGCTGTTTGTGCGAAACGGCACTAACGAAATAAAGGCCGACAGCAGCGGGCTGGCGAAGTATGGGCAGCCCCAAACGCCCGCACCCGCAGCGCCCGCCCCGGGAACTCCTGCCCCGACTTCGCCCGATACTTACTATAACAACGCTCTAAACCAAGGCCAAACGGCCTATGACGCGCAAATGGCAAAGCTGAAAGCGGCGCAGGAAGAGGCGGCAAGGCAATTGCAGGCAAACCGAGACTACTCTGAGGGCGTTTTGAACAAAAATCTGGATAGTGCCATGCAGCAGGCATATGTGCAGCAGAAGCAGCAGCAAAAAGGCATGAACCAGCAGCTTGCCGCGCTGGGTATAAAGGGCGGCGGCAGCGAGCAGGCCTATAGCAATATGGTGAACGCATACCAGCAGACGCGCGGCGGCGCGCAGGATAGCTTTGACAATGCTGTTGGCGCACTTTCGAACGAGCACAACACAAACCTTTCCAGGTTGCAGGAGGCGTACCTGAACCGCGACGCAGACATGGTGGGCAAGATGTACGATCAGGCGCGCGAGGACGCGAAGTGGCGCGAGAGCTTTGAATATGACAAATATAAGGATGAACGCGACTTCAATGAGGACACGCGGCGGTATAATTTGGATTCCGCGGAAAGCAAGCGAAGGTATGATCAGGATTATAACCTGGCGTTGCAAAAGCATAATCTGGAGCTTGATAAGTGGACATCTGAAAACCAGCGGCTTGACCTCAAGACCAAGGTGGAGGATTTGGTGCGTGAGCGCGATTGGAGTTCTAATCAGATGGATAAATACTTAAATGCAGTAGGTATGCTGCTGAGTAGTGGCATGAGTTACGACGAAGCGGTGGAGAAAGCGAAAAGTTTCGTGCCAAAGTAAGGAGCAAATATGGCAAATAAATATTATGGAGGAACGAGAGCCGGGTATTCCGGCTCTTTTTCTACCTATCAGACGTACGACCCCACGACCGGGAAAATGGCTATAATGAGCAAACCGACTGAAAAAAGCTACGACCCGACAACGGGCGAAATGGCAACAATGAACAAACCGACTGAAATAAGCTATGACTCCACAACGGGTGAAACCGCTATCGTGGCGAATAAGCCCAAAAATCGGCTTGCCGAATATTTGATAAAGCGAAGGAAAAAAGAGCAAGAGGAAAAGAAGCGGAAGGAAGCCGAGGAAAAGGCGTGGCGTGAGGCCGAGGCGCGGGACGCGGAGCAAAAGAAGGAAGCGGTGAAGCGGGCGAAGGTGGCGGAGGCGGAAAAGGTGTGGAAAGAAGCCGAGGCGCGTGACGCAGAGCAAAAAAGGACGTCGGCGGAACGGGCGAAGGCGGCGGATAATTATTCTTTTCCTGAAAACGAAAAATGGAAGAAGTATGAAAATGCGAAGTGGACTGATCCTGATTTCAAGAAAATTGCGGATTCTGCAATAGGTCAGGGAAGCGAGCTTGAAAAGTATTTGAATGCCAGCGATTTTGAAAAAACACTCAAGAATTTGTTTGTCAACTTTGACCTGAGGGCTCAAAATTATATGACCCAAGACGAAAAAAATGCGTACAACTATGCTTTTGCTAAAGGCGGGCAAGAAGCAGCTTATGAATATATTTTTAGCAAAATACCTATAATAAAGGAGCGTGCTGCGACAGAAATAGCCAAGCAGATAGAAAATGAAGACAATCCTTTTTGGGCTGGTTTGCAAAAGATAGGCTACAACGCGGGGGGCGGGTATATAGATTGGGCGAGAAATACGACACAGGCAATAAATCGTATGTTTGGAAATACCAATGTTATAGATAAAAAGCTGGATACAATGGTGTATGATAAGCTGCGCGCCAATATGACAGGCGCGGAGGGTGTGGCACACGATGTGCTGAACACCGGAGTTCAGTTACTGCCCGGTGTTGCTTTGGGTTATGTGACAGGCGGCGCTGCTACGGCGGCAAGTGCGGCGACAAGTGCCGGAGCTTTAGCTGGGGGGACTTTGTCGGCAGGAGCGGGCGCTTCTGTTGGAGCAGCGGCAGCACAAACGGCGAATGCCGCTGTTACGGGAACGGCATCCTTCGGCAGGGCATATTCCGATGCTAGAAACGAGGGCAAAACCGATGAGGAAGCGGTAAATTATGCCTCGCTAAGCGCTGCCGGTGATATGATCACTACATATGCGTTAAATGGAATTAGGGTTACTGGCGGCGGTAAGGTATCTAACGCGGTAAAAGACAAGATAATACAGACCGTTGATAAGGTAGCCAAGACCCCGGCCGGAAAAAAAGTAATGATAGCTGCGGGCAAACATATTGCAGAGGGCGGCGGTGAAGCGTTCGAAGAATACTTGCAGACAACACTTAACCCTATCGCGCGCAATATAGCGTTTGGAGAAAACAACGAAGTACCGTTACTGAGCGAGGAACAAGTGTATTCCGCGTTTATGGGATTCGTTGTTAGCGAGGCGTTTAACGCGCCCTCAAATATTGCGGATGCTGCAAAGGCAAAAAACACCGCCAAAACCATACAGCAAAAGTATAACGTGACGCCCACATACAACCCCGGCGAAACGGTGAAGCTGGTAAGCGGCGAGACCGCAAGGGTGACGCAGCGCAGCGGGCAATACTATATCATAGAGACGCAGCAGGGCAATGCGGTAGCGAAGAATACGGACATTGCCGAGGTGGTGTGCGGTGCGGCGCAAGACAGGGCAAATGGTGCTTTGGGCGGCGAGGGGGTTGGTGCTGCGGCTGGTGCGGGGTCTGCTGAGACGGGGATTGCGAATGGCGAGGGAAGCTATATTCCCAAAGCTACAACAATAAAGAATCCGTATGGCGGCGTGGTGCCAACGCAGAATAAAGCCGAAAGCATCGTGCTGGGCGTAAGTAAGGAAAGCATTGATACCGCAAGGGCACAAATAGATTCTGCAAATGCGGAAGCGCAGAAGACAGGGAAGAGCAGCCGAAACTTTTTAACTAAGTTCTACAATACTGTTTTTGATAGAAGCGGCGGTGCGCGTGGAGTGATAGTTGATGGTGTGGAGTTTGACGGGAAACCGTACGTTGTGATGCTTAACAAAAATGTTGTAAGAAAAGTTGTATCTGACCACAGGTTGTCTGCTGAAAAACTCGCGCTTTTTAATATGCTGGACGATGTTGTGGAAAGTGGTAATTATGTGGGGAGCGGCGACTACTTAAACAAAAGCGGAAGAAACAAAGAAGTTATACGCTATGATTATTTTGAAACGCCAGTGACTATAAACGGGCAGAGTTACATTGCCGCATTTGATGTGGAAGTGCTACCTGCATCAAACAGATATAGAACGCATAGAATCATAAACGAAATAGACTTGGTTCCAACTTCCACCACCAACACGCCTCCAGTAGGCGCCGGGCCAAAAGTTGTTTCCAAGTGGTGAAGTACCTACCGTAGGCACCGCACTTGGAGATGAACCAAGTCTTTATATTAATATTATACCTCCAAAATAGGGCGTTGTAAATAGGAAAACGAAGAAAACACCGCCAAAGCCATACAGCTATTTTGAAACGCTCGTGACCATAAACGGGCAAAGCTACATTGCCTCATTTGATGTGGAAGTGTTGCCAGGTATTAACAATTACAGAACTCACAAAGTCATAGCAATCATAAACAAAATAGACTTGGTTTCTGTTCCCAAGTGTTGAGACGGCTCCAGTAGCCGACGCACTTGGAAACAGACCAAATCTTTATATTAATATTATAACCCCAAAATAGGGCGTTGTAAACAAGAAAAACGAAAAAAGTACTGCAAAAAGTTGGCGCAACCCCCACATACAACCCCGGCGAAACGGTGA
>CAYXFB010000015.1:0-48891 GCA_964464145.1 uncultured Christensenella sp. | reverse complement strand
TTTGAAATTGCGAAGGTTCGGGTCACAAACAGCTTTTCCGCGTCGGATAAGTTTTTCGGCAGAATTTCTGTGGATATATCCTCCAATATACGGTCATGCCTGTCATAATCGGCATTGCTCCAATCGAGCACTTGGGCGTTGAAATCTTCAATTGATTTATATTTATAGTCTGATGTCATAAGCGCCAGAAGCGAGGCATAATCTTCGTCTGTGCCAGTGGGAATTTGTATATTTAAATAATCACCTCTTTCAGAGTTTTGAAAATCACTCTTAAGTTTTGTTATCTCTTCGGCGGTGGCCGACCGCAGTCCGGTAAGCTTGTCGCCTTTATATTCGGTGAACAAATCCAGTGCATCCGCGCTGTATAGATCGGGATTCATGGCATTTGATATGAATAACATTTCCCGAGTATCGTACAGACTGCGCACATCCTTACCGCTGAAGTACATTTCTGCTTCTCCCCGTGCGGCAGCTTTCTCATCATATGTAAGTCCAAATTCGAGATATGGCTGCAAGAGCTTTGCTATGTTCTCCGCTTCCCTTGTTTGCATCTCGTCGATAGCCGGAGAGAAAGCGTCATTAACTATCATATATGTCACACGATTTTCGTTCGCTTCATTTTCAGGACTTTTTACCTCGAATGCACCTTTGTATACTCTTATGGTAGCGTTAAGACTGGCTTTGGTATTGTATTTGTTTTGCAGCTCAGATATATTTTTTTGGACCACACCATAATCATCTTCTGCGGCAAAATTCCTTTCAAAATAGACCTGCATACCATTCATTATATTGCTTAAAGTATCCTCATACTCACCCACTGTCAGCTTATTTTCGTCCACTATGGTCATACGCAGCACATATTCCACATAAGGTAAGTCTCCTGTAGTATTTCCTTTTTTTACTGTGTTGGCAAATTCGTACACCTTCCAATTCTGTTTGCCCCTTGCCAGAGCAAATAGCGTGTTGAAAAGATAGGAAGCATCGCTGTCAGTATATCTTTCGGCATAGAACGCCGTGTTTTGATTCAGCTTTTCCAAAAAGTCCATATCGGTTTTGTTGTCTGTCATTTTTTGAAGCGTTTCGCGGTATTTTGCCACCGTCATATCCCTGTAGCCTTGCGGGCGTAGCGTGTCAAGCTTTTTCGCGTCCGCAGGCGAGAGTATAGCGGGAGCAACAGTGTTTATTGGCGCTGTGGTAGCGGTGTCATCCACCTTACCCGAGGTAGCAAAGGCCACCGTAACGCTTAATATTATAACTGAGGCGATTATTATAGCAATAACCGGCGTTTTCTTTATCTTCATTATAGATGTGATCCTTTCTTTTATTGCGCTTTTTTTGAAGCAATTGCACAGCGGGTCTGCGCCCTTGGCCTCCTCCATTCCTATGAGGGTGAGCGCGTAGCTGCCCCTTCCCTCTATGCCGTATTCGCGCACCGCGCACTCGTCGCAGATAAGCTCCATATCCCTGTTCGCCAGTATGTACATCGCCCATACCAGCGGGTTGAACCAGTGCAGGCAGAGCGCGATCACCAAGAGCGGCTTCACCAGCGCGTCAAAGCGGCGTATGTGCGCGTATTCGTGCGAGAGTATATATGAAAGCTTTTCCAAATCATTGTAATCCGTCGATTTTGGCAGCAGTATAACCGGACGAAATATTCCGTAGGTGAGCGGAGCCACTATTCTTTCCGCGCAGCGCACCTTTACCCTCCGCCTGAGCGGGTGGGTGGCCTGCCAGTAGTCTACAAAATCATTTTCCACGGGCAGCGCGGTCTTATATTCCCTGAGCCAGCGCAGATGCGTTATCACGAAAAACAGCGCCAGCGCGACCGCGCCTATGAGCCACACTATCGTTTCCGTGGGAAGCGAGAAGGATGGTGTCATCACCATACTCTCGGACGTGCCGGACAGTGTATAGTTTTGTATTTGCGGAGGAAAACCGCCAATAACAACTGCGGAAGCTCGCGAAAATGTATACGCCGCCACATCGCCGCTCGTTTGCGCAATATTTTGCGCTACTGTGTACACGCTGGCCGCGGAGGGTATGCTGAACGGTATAAGCAGCCGCGCGAGCGATACATACCACAGCGCCATAAAGCCCTGCTTGGGCAGCTTATTCAAAAGCAGCGCGCGAAGCACTATTGTTATGGCTATAAGCGCGGCGGCCATAAATGTCATTTGAAGCAATGTCATAAATATACCCTCCCACGTAGCAATATCTATTTATCACCAAGCTCAGCCACCAGCTTTTTGAGCCCCTCTATTTCTTGCACGCTCAGGCGTTTGCTGCCCAAAATGGAAGCCACCAGACGGTCGGCAGAGCCGCCGTACATTTTGTCTATGAGCTCGGTCACCTCGGCCTCCTGCGCCTGTTCCTTCGAAATGAGCGGGCGGCATATGAAGCCCGGCTCGCTACGTTCTATAGCCCTCTTGTCTATACATTTTTTTATTACGGTATAGGTGGTCGTCTTGCTCCATCCCACCTGCCCAGCCAGTATTTCGGCGATCGATTTGGCGGGCAGCTCATCGTTTTCCCAAAGCGGCTCCATTATTTTCAGTTCGCTGTCAAAAAGTTTTATAGTCACGTTTTTTCTCCTTCGAAGGAATCGTTTTGCCACAATAGAATTCTATACCTGCATTCTACTCTGGTAGAACGGAGCTGTCAAGCACAAAATTTTCCAGATATAAAAAAGGCTCCGCCTGGTTTGCGGAGCGGTTGGTTTCGCTATTTTGTTTGCTCGTTCGCCTCAGGTTCGTCAGGCTCTTCCGCGAGCGGCGGCGGCTCCTCCTCGGCGTTGGGGTCGTAATCCTCGTCATGCTGAAAATCCATCGTGCCCGTTTTGCCGCAGGATGGGCAGGTGAGCACCTTATCGGCCGAATTGTTGAATGAGAAGAACGTTTTCATTGTGGAGGCCTTGAAGCGCTGGCCACAGTAGGGGCATTTGAAATGCCGCTTGCTCATTATTCGAATATATAATATCATGCACACCGCAACCACGCCCACCGTTGCTATAAGCGTTATTGCGCCAAACATTCCGAATCCAGTCATTTGCCATCTCCCGTATTTTGATTGGATATAGTATAACACGTTATGGAAAAAATGCACAGCGTTGCGGCGCAAATGCATAAAATCATTGAAATTTAGCCCATATATGATATCATATCTAGTATGGTTTTGTGAGATTATAGCTACGGCAATAAAATACTCAAATATTTTTTATACTTTCCTCGCATTTGGCGGGGAAAGTATAAGTAAATAATTTGACATTTAGCTGCCGGGGCAGTATGCAAGGGAGATATATTTATGGCGGATAAGACTACGATGGAAAAAATAGTGGCTCTGGCGAAGGGTCGCGGCTACATATTCGCGGGCAGCGAGATATACGGCGGCCTGGCAAACACATGGGATTATGGCCCGCTGGGTGTGGAGTTCAAAAACAACGTAAAGAAGGCGTGGTGGCAAAAATTCATCACGGAGAGCAAATACAACGTGGGTCTTGACTGCGCGATATTGATGAACCCGCAGACCTGGGTGGCATCCGGTCACGTGGGCGGCTTCAACGACCCGCTGATGGACTGCAAAAGCTGCAAGGAGCGTTTCCGCGCGGACAAGCTCATAGAGGATTACGCAGCTGAGCACGGCCTTACGGACGTTACGCCCGAGGCTATGGACAATCAGCAGATGGAAGCCTTTATAGCCGAGCATATAGTTTGCCCCAGCTGCGGCAAAAAGGATTTCACCCAGATACGCCAGTTCAACCTCATGTTCAAAACATTTCAGGGCGTAACGGAGGAGAGCTCCACCGAGATATTCCTGCGCCCGGAGACCGCGCAGGGCATATTCGTAAACTTCAAAAACGTACTGCGCAGCACCCGCCGCAAGATGCCAATGGGCATAGGCCAGGTGGGAAAATCCTTCCGCAACGAAATAACGCCGGGCAACTTCACATTCCGCCTGCGTGAGTTTGAGCAGATGGAGCTTGAATTTTTCTGCGATCCCAAGGAGGAGTTCGAGTGGTTCAAATACTGGAAGGACTATTGCCACAATTGGCTCTTGAACCTCGGAATAAAGGACGAAAGCCTCAAGCTGAGAGACCACTCGGCAGAGGAGCTTTCGCACTATTCCAACGCCACGACGGATATAGAATACAAATTCCCCTTTGGCTGGGGCGAGCTGTGGGGCATAGCGGACAGAACGGATTTTGACCTCAAGGCGCACATGACGCATTCGGGTGAAAACTTTGAATATACCGATCCCATAACAAACGAAAAATACGTGCCATACTGCATAGAGCCGTCTCTCGGGGCAGACAGGGTGGCGCTGGCCTTCCTGTGCGAGGCTTACGACGAGGAGGAGCTGCCGGGCGGAGATGTGCGCACCGTGCTGCACCTGCATCCCGCGCTGGCACCCTATAAGGCAGCCATACTGCCGCTGCAAAAGAAGCTTACCGAAGAGGCCGAGAAGCTGCACGCGGAGCTTTCGCAATACATGGCGGTGGATTTTGACGTTACGGGTTCCATTGGCAAGCGCTATCGCAGGCAGGACGAAATAGGCACGCCCAGCTGCGTGACAATAGACTTCGAAACGCTGGAGGATGGCTGCGTGACTATACGCGACCGCGATACAATGGATCAGGTGCGTATGGAAATGGGCAAGGTAAAGGATTATTTGCAGGACAAATGCAAATTTTGATGTGTAACGTATAGCAGTAAAAAGCGCCGTCCGCGCGGGAATGTTGCGGGCGGCGTTTCGCATAGCGGGGGAGCGCTTTTATGACGGCAAAGCTGAAAATATTGCGCAGTGTGCGCACAATACTTGACATAGCCGCGCTGCTGGCATTGATACTGATGCTGGTGGTGTTTGCGCTTTCCGCCGGCATATTGCCTCCGCCCCTGCCGGAGCAGCTTGGAGGGGACAGCGTTTTTTTGAAGTATGGTGTCCGCATGCTGATGCTGGGAATATTCTTCGTGGGCTGCGGCATAATAGGCCTGCTGTTTTTGCTGGCGCGCTTTCCCCGGCTATATAAGTACCCGGTGGAGATAACTCCTAGGAATATAGAGCTGCAGTATGTGATCGCCAAGCTCATGCTTTCCGCCAATCAGTTTATATGTGCCGTATACATAAGCATTTTGATGGCCGGGGTGTACCGCACGGAAATACCCATACCCTCGGACGCGTTCACCTTTCTCACGGCGTCTGCGCTGGTGCTGTGCGGTGCCGTTACCGCGGCGTATTTCATTGGCGCGCGAAGGAGCAGATGAGGCGGTCCCGCTTTGGAACCGCCTTTTAAATATACGTCGTATTTGATCCTAAAAGACCACTATTCCGCCGGACATAAGATTTCCCCATACGAATGAATAAACTATTCCCACAAGGTTTACGAAGGTGAAAACAATGCCTATCGCCATGGCCGCGCCGCACAGACGCGCGGTTTTGCCGTCGGGATCGGTCTGCCGTATCTTACGCCCCAGCACCCACGCTGCGATGCCCAGCACAAAACCCACAATACTCAGCCAGTTCACAGCCTGAATGTATGATATAGGCGCAAAAGCGGCAGACAGCAGGGATAAAACGAGTACAATCATCAATGTATACTCCTCATGCCAAGCAGCTTGCCGCGGTGCAGGCTATGCAGCCCAGCGGAAGCGACACGAAAAGTATTATGGCAAGCACGGCAAGCACTATACACACGGTACCTATGGCCTTACCGGCGCGGGCATTCTTGTCGCCGGCGTCCGCCTTCAATATATTTTTTCCCGTAGCCACGGCTATTATGGCAAAAACAAAACCTATGAAAGCCAAAAAGCCTGTACTTATATTAAGCCCAAGCGAGGGGAGCAATGCCAGTATGTTGCAAATCAGTGCCAAAAACGCAAAAATCAATGATACCATTTTATACCTCGTATGTTAAATAAAATAATTTTATAGAACAAATGCTTTGTTTTATTATAACCAAATATATCGCCCATAACAAGAAAAATCATGCCGTAAGCCGCAAATATGAGCGCACGGACGCAATATTTGCCGCTATACGTCCTTTGCCTCGCCATGTTTGAAACGGTTTATCACCGATTCATAATCAAACAGCTCGTCCATCTCCACCAGTTCATTCACCATGAAGGCGCGGATATAATCGCTGTCTTTAGAGATGGAGTGTATATAATAGCCATTTTTGAGGTAAAAAGCCACTGTGGAGCGCATTTTGGACGCGGTATGCAGCGCTATGGCGCGCACGCCCAGCGAAAGGCACTCCAGCTTCACCTTTTCCAAAAGCAGCCCGCCAATGCCCAGATTTTGCACATCGGGTAGCATGGAAAAGCGGCTCAGATAGGCCATGCCCTCACCGCACAGCGCAAAACGAACGCTGCCCACCAGCTGGCCGTCTATGCGCGCCACGTATACGTATTTTTCGGCTATGTCTCGGCGCACATCTTCCAAAGTTTCGTAGAGCGCGGCTATGCTTTCGCGCTTGCGCACCTCTTTTGCGTATATGTCGAAGGCCTGCTTTGTTACGCGCAATATATCCGGCGCGTCCGCCTCCGTTGCGCGGGTCAGCGTTATTGTTTCCATATAACGCCCCTCACTTGTATTCGCTGAGCGGAATGGGCGTGAGATTGTCGCCCGCGTGCAGCACTGTAAGCATGGATTTTACGGTGTCCATGCTGGTGATGCAGGGCACGTTGAAGCCCACCGCTGTGCGCCGCAGCATAAAGCCGGAGCGCGTCTTTTGCTTGCCGCGCGTGGGTGTGTTTATGATGAGCGCAAACTCTCCGCCCTTTATTTTGTCCAGCGTTTCCTCGTTTTTGATGGGCTCGGCCTCAAAACCGTGCTTTGTGAAATATTCGTGCGTGCCCGGCGTGCAGGCCAGCGTAAAACCGCATTCGCGTATCTCCTTGGCGACCGCCAGCGCTTCGGCCTTGTCCCTGTTGGCCACGCTTATGAGTATCTTTCCCTCTTTGTCGGGCAGCGAAGAGCCGGAGGCCAAAAAGGCCTTCTTGAGCGCCTTGGTGAATGTTTTGTCCGTTCCCATCACCTCGCCGGTGGATTTCATTTCCGGCCCAAGGAAAGTGTCCACCGTGGCCAGCTTGGCAAAGGAGAACACGGGCGCTTTCACGGTAACCATCTTGGGCTCCTTGTGCACGCCGCTCTCGTAGCCCAGCGAGGCCAGCGTTTCTCCCATCATTATGCGCGTGGCCAGATCCACCATGTTTATGCCCGTCACCTTGGAGAGCACGGGCACGGTGCGGCTGGCACGCGGATTCACCTCAAGAACGTATACATCGTCCGCGCCGTCCATTACAAACTGTATGTTGAAAAGCCCCTTTATGTTGAGCTCGCGGCCTATCGCCATGCCGTATTCGGCTATCTTTTTCTTGGCGGCGCGGCTTATGTTTTGCGTGGGGTAGACGGCAAAGCTGTCGCCCGAGTGCACGCCCGCGCGCTCCAGATGCTCCATTATGCCCACTATGAGAACGTCCTCGCCGTCGCATACGGCGTCCAGCTCTATTTCCTTGCCCGTTATGTAGCGGTCTATAAGCACGGGCTTATCGGGCGAAACGTCCACCGCCATGTTCATATACTCTGTGAGCTCCGCGTCATTATACACTATTTCCATAGCGCGTCCGCCCAGCACGTAGGAGGGGCGCACCAGCACTGGAAAGCCTATATCCGCCGCGGCAGACACCGCCTGCTCCAGCGAAAAGGCGGTGGTGCCCTTGGGAAGCGGTATTTGGAGCTTTTTGAGCACCTGCAAAAACTGCTCTCTATCCTCCGCGCGATCTATATCGGCAACCGAGGTGCCCAGCACCGTCTTGCCCGCCTCGTGCAGAGACTGCGCAAGGTTTATGGCAGTCTGCCCGCCGAACTGAACTATAACGCCCTCCGGCTTCTCCTTGTTCACTATATCCAGCACACACTCGCTGGAGAGCGATTCGAAGTACAGCTTGTCCGAGGTGTCGAAATCCGTGGATACCGTTTCGGGGTTGGAGTTTATTATTATAGATTCGTAGCCCATCTTTTTGAGCGTCTCCACCGAATGCACGGAGCAATAATCGAACTCTATGCCCTGGCCTATGCGTATGGGCCCGGAGCCCAGCACTATAACGCTCTTTTTATCGGTAAGCTCCACCTCGTCCTCGTTATCATACGAGGAATAATAGTAGGGCGTTACGGCTTCGAATTCGCCCGCGCAGGTGTCCACCTTCTTGAAGGAGGGCTTTATGCCCAGCGCGTTGCGCATGTATATTATCTGCGAGCGATCGGCGCCTATGCAGTCGGCTATATAGCCGTCGCCGAAGCCCGCTTTCTTGCATTTTATGAGCATCTCGGGCGAAAGCGTATCTATAGTGTAGCCGGAAAGCTCGGCCGAAAGATCGACTATGTTTTTGAGCTTGTGTATGAAAAAGCGGTCTATCTTGGTTATCTCGAAAAGCTCATCCACGGTGTAGCCGCGCTGCAACGCTTTTGAAAGCACAAATATGCGCTCATCGTCCGGGCGGGAAAGCGACTCCATTATTTGCTCGTTAGTCCAGTCGTCTATATTTTTCATGCCGAGGTTGTAATTGAGCTTTACGTCCAAACAGTCTATGGCCTTGAGCAGCGATTCCTCTATGTTTCGACCTATCGCCATTACCTCGCCCGTAGCCTTCATCTGCGTGCCCAGCAGGCGGTTTGCGCCCGCGAACTTATCGAAGGGCCAGCGCGGCACCTTTGTAACCACGTAATCCAGCGAGGGCTCGAAGCAGGCGTATGTCTTGCCGGTGACGGAGTTTTGTATCTCGTCCAGATTGTAGCCCACGGCTATCTTGGCAGCCACGCGGGCGATGGGGTAGCCGGTGGCCTTGGAGGCCAGCGCGGAGGAACGCGAAACGCGCGGATTCACCTCTATCACCACGTATTCGTAGGAATTGGGGTTCAGTGCGTACTGTATGTTGCAGCCGCCGCGTATACCAAGCGCGCGTATTATCTTGAGCGCCGCGCTGCGCAGCATCTGATATTCGTGGTCGGTAAGCGTTTGTGAGGGGGCCACCACTATGCTGTCGCCCGTGTGTATGCCCACCGGGTCTATGTTTTCCATGTTGCACACTATTATGCAGTTGTCCACATTGTCGCGGATCACCTCGTACTCTATTTCCTTCCAGCCCGCCACGCTCTGCTCTAGCAGCACCTGATTTATTATGCTCATCTTTATGCCGCGCGCCGTTATGTTTTTAAGCTCGTCAAGATCGTTTGCCACGCCGCCGCCCGTGCCGCCCAGCGTGAACGCGGGACGCACGATTATGGGAAAAGCGCACTTTTGAGTAAACGCCTCCGCTTCTTCAACACTTGTCACGATGGTTGAAAGCGCCGTCTTTTGGCCTATGGAGGCCATGGTGTCCTTGAAAAGCTCCCTGTCCTCCGCCAATTGTATGGACTCAAGAGAGGTTCCCAGCAGTTTTATGTTCAGCTTCTCAAGTATACCGCACTTGTCAAGCTCTATTGCCATATTAAGGCCGGTCTGCCCGCCCAGCGTGGCTATTATGCCCTGCGGACGCTCCTTTTTCAGTATCTTTATAACGGTGTCCAGCACTATGGGCTCAATATACACCTTGTCCGCCATTTCAACGTCCGTCATTATGGTTGCGGGGTTAGAGTTTATGAGCACCACCTCAAAGCCCTCCTCCTTGAGCGCCTTGCAGGCCTGTGTGCCGCTGTAATCAAACTCCGCCGCCTGACCTATCACTATCGGGCCGGAGCCGATCACCAGAATTTTTTCGATATTTTGTATACGTGGCATTTATAAATATCCTTTCTCATATAATTCCCGCCTTTTGGCCTTTGCCTCCGGGCGGGAATGTTGGTTTGCAAATATTTTCTATTTCAGCAGTTCATCCAGCGCGGACAGCAGAGAGTCTATCTCCGTTTCCAATATTATATAGGGAGGCAGGAAACGCAGCGTATTCGTACCCGCCGTACCTATTATGTATTTTTTAGAGAATAACTCCGTTTTTATTGCCGCCACCGAATGCTGAGGGGATAGCTCCGCCCCCAGCATGAGGCCGGCGCCCTTTACATCTATTATAGATGAGGGGTGTGCTTTTTTCAGCGCGCGCAGTCCGTCCTTGAAATATGCGCCTATCGTTTCTATACGCGCCAGCATTTCATCGTCTATGGCACCCACAACGTAGGCTCCCGCAGCGCAGGCCAGATGCCCGCCGCCGAAGGTGGAGCCGTGGTCGCCCGCCGTAAATGAGCAGGCCTGCTTCGTGCACAGGCAGGCGCCTATGGGCACGCCGCCGCCCAGCGCCTTGGCCAGCGTTATTATATCCGCCTTTACGTCATAAAGCTCCTGCGCCAAAAAGCGCCCGGTGCGTCCCATGCCAGTTTGTATCTCGTCTATTATTAGCAGCGCGCCCGTCCTGTCGCACAGCTCGCGCGCCAGCTTCACAAAGCGCATATCAAGCGCGTTCACGCCGCCCTCGCCCTGTATCACTTCCAGTATAACGCCGCAAACGTCCTCTGTCACGGCCTGCGTGAGCGCCGCGCAGTCGTTCGCCTCCACGTAAGCGTAGCTGTATGTGCCCGGCTCGAACGGGACATGGAATTTATCCTGACCCGTGGCCGTGAGAGAGGCCAGCGTGCGGCCGTGGAAGCTGCCCTTTAGCGAAACGAACTTCGCCGAGGCGGAGCCCTTCGCGAAGGCGCGCTTCTTTGCCAGCTTTATGGCGCACTCTATAGCCTCAGCGCCGCTGTTGCCGAAAAATACGCGGTCGTACCCGGTTTTTTCGCACAGCGCGGCGGTGAGCTGCGCCTGCTGCTCGTTGTAAAAATAATTGCAGCTGTGTATTATGCTATCCACCTGCGCCTTGAGCGCATTTTTAAAGCCCTCGTCCGAATAGCCGAGCGCGTTCACGGCTATACCCGCGAGAAAATCGGTATACTCGGCACCGGTAGTGTCATACAGCTTCGCGCCCTCGCCGTGCGTGAAGGCGGCGGGCAGCCGTTCCCCGAACACGGGCATAAAATGCGCCGCGTCTATTGCCTTAATTTCGCTTAAATCCATGTGTACCCTCCAGAACTAATTAATAGTTAAAAATTAATAATGAATGAGTCCGCTATGCGGACGAATTATATAATCATCGCCAAAGGCGATACAATAATTATTAATTCTGCATTATTAATTCTTAATTTGCCTATCATTTTTGGCATTGCCAAAAATGATAGGCATCAGCCCGTTACCATCGTTCCTATACCGGAGTCTGTAAATATTTCCAGTATTATTGGGTGCGGTATAGTGCCGTTCAATATGTGAGTGCGATTCACGCCGTTTTTGAGCGCCGTGAGGCAGCTTTGCACCTTGGGCAGCATACCGCCTATTATTTTGCCATCGTCTATCATATTGAGTATATCCGTTTTGGAAGCCACATAAAGCAGCGTTTCGGCATCCTCCGGATCCGTTCTTATGCCGTCGGTATCCGTTAAGAATATGAGCTTTTCGGCTTCGAGCTCAGCGGCTATCGCGCCCGCCACTGTGTCGGCGTTTATGTTGTAGCTCTCGCCCGCCTCGCCCACGCCAACGGGCGCTATAACGGGTATGTACTGGTCACCGCACAGCGTGTTCAGCAGCGTTGTGTTTATGGAGACCACCTGACCCACGTTCCCGAGATCCACGCCGTTTTTGGGCGGCTTTTTCTCCGCGCGTATTATGTTTCCGTCTATGCCGCACAGGCCTATGGCCGAAGCCCCGAGGCCGTTCAGCTTGGCGACTATCTCCTTGTTTATCTTGCCGGCCAGCACCATTTGGACGACCTCCATAGTTTTGTCATCCGTTACGCGCAGGCCGTCTATGAACTTAGGCTCCACATCCAGCGCCTTTAGCATAGTGTTTATGTCCGGACCGCCGCCGTGAACGAGTATGGGGTTCATACCCACGAATTTCAGCAGCGTCACGTCCTCCATTATCTTTTGGGTGAGCTCCTCGTTCAGCATGGCCGCACCGCCGTATTTTATAACGATGGTCTTGCCGAAAAGCCGCTGTATGTAAGGCAGCGCCTCCACCAGCATGTTCGCTTTATATAGATATTGTTCCATTTTATTATCCACTTTATGCTACCTCCGTTTACAGGTACCAAGCTATATCGCTCAGACCCGTTTTTTCATCAAAGCCGTTCATTATATTGAAGTTTTGCACCGCTTGACCGGCCGCGCCCTTCAAAAGGTTGTCCGTGCAGGAAACTATCACTATTCTGCCCATACGCTCCGATATCTCAAAGCCCATCATGCAGTTGTTTGAACCCACCACCTGCTTTAGCTCGGGCAGCCTTCCGGCGGACAAAACGTGCGCGAAGGGTTCGCTTTTGTATATCTCGTATGCCGCCGAAATTTGCTCCGCCGTAGCGCCGGGCGAAAGCTCCGCGTATATCGTGGCCAGTATGCCGCGCTTTACGGGCAGCAGGTGCGGCGTGAAAAGCAGCATTATTTCCTCGCCCGATATAAGCGAAAGCTGCTCTTCTATCTCGGAGGTGTGGCGGTGGTTCACCACGGAATAGGCCTTGAAATTGTCCGCCGTTTCGCAGTAGGAAAAGCCAAGAGATTCCTTCCTGCCCGCGCCCGATACGCCGGATTTGGCGTCTATCACTATACCGTTCGGCTTTATTAGCCCCGCCCTAAGAAGCGGTGCCAGCGCCAGTATGCTGGTGGTGGTGTAGCAGCCGGGATTGGCCACCATGCCGGCCGCGCGCGTAGCTTCGCGGTTGTATTCGGGCAGGCCGTACACCGCTTTTTTGTTTAGCTCCGCCTCGTCGTGCGGCAGGCCGTACCACTGCTCGTATATCTTGGTATCGCTGTAGCGAAAATCTCCCGATAGGTCTATAACTCTGGCGCCGCGCTCTATGAGGCCGGGCGCCGCCTTTATGGATTGGCCGTGTGGCAGGCATAAAAATGCAAGATCGCAATCCGCGGCGCTCTGCTCCAGCGCAATATCCTCCGGCAGAAAATTTCCGTATACGCCGCTCATGCTTTTGCCGGCAAAGTTTTTGGAAACCGCGCTCACGATCTCCACCTCTGGATGCGCCGAAAGCAGCCGCATGAGCTCCGCGCCCACATATCCCGTAGCGCCTATAACGCTTACCTTTATCATAAAATACACCCCTCTTATATACGTTTCAAATAATTATACGACAATACGCATAATTATGCAATAGCCTTTTGCGCATTTCTCAGTTAAAACGCAACATTTATATTATAGTACGCGCCGGGTGGTATAGTAAATAGCCAATTGGCGGCATAACGGCAAAATGAAATCCGTGCTATTTTGCAGTGCGCGGCTCCTATTAACCGCATATACTTGAAAAAAATGCGCGGTAGTGGTATGATATCGGGGAATTTATAATGAGGGGAAATATTTGTATGGCTAAACAGAAGGATGGATTTGTAGAGCATATAACGCCGCAGAGCGAGGATTTTTCGCGCTGGTATACGGACGTGATAAAAATGGCGGACATGGTGGACTATTCGGACGTTAAGGGCGCCATGGTCATAAAGCAGTACGGCTATGGCATTTGGGAGCTTATGCAGGCCGAGATGGATCGCCGCTTCAAGGAAACGGGTCACAAAAACGCCTATTTTCCGCTGCTGATACCCAAGAGCCTGCTTGAGAAGGAGGCGGAGCACGTTGAAGGCTTCGCGCCCGAGGTGGCCTGGGTAACGATGGGCGGCGGCGAAGAGCTGGCCGAGCCGCTGGCGATACGCCCCACCTCCGAAACGATAATCTGCTCCATGTATTCTAAGTGGATACAGAGCCACCGCGACCTGCCGCTGCTACTCAATCAGTGGTGCAACGTGCTGCGCTGGGAAAAGAGCACCCGTCCCTTCCTTCGCACATCGGAATTCTTGTGGCAGGAGGGGCACACAGTGCACGCCACGCAGCAGGAGGCCGAGGAGGAAACGGCGCGCATGCTGGGCGTTTACGTTGATTTTGCCGAAAATGTGCTGGCCATACCCGTTATATCGGGCTGCAAGAGCGAAAAGGAAAAGTTTGCCGGAGCGGTGAACACATACACAATGGAAGCGCTTATGCTGGATGGCAAGGCGCTGCAAATGGGTACCTCCCACTTTTTGGGGCAAAACTTTGCCAAGGCCTACGAAATACAATTCATGGACAAGGACGATAAGCTGAAATTCGGCTGGACGACCTCCTGGGGCACATCCACCCGCATGATCGGCGGGCTTATAATGGTGCACGGCGACGAACGCGGCCTAAAGCTGCCGCCCAAGGTTGCGCCCGTGCAGTGCGTTATAGTGCCGGTCGCGGCGCATAAGGCGGGTGTGCTGGAAAAAGCGCAGGAGCTGGCCGCGCTGCTTAGGGCGGCCGGAATACGCGTGGAGCTTGACGACCGCGACCAGAGCCCGGGCTGGAAGTTCAATGAATGGGAACTCAAGGGCGTGCCCGTGCGGCTGGAGATAGGCCCGAGGGATATAGAGGCGGGTGCCTGCATGATTTTCCGCCGCGACACCTTCGAAAAGGAAAGCAAGCCTCTGGCCGGAATTGCGGATCAGATAAACGCTATTCTTGAGGATATTCAGAAAAATATGCTTGGGGCGGCGCGCAATTTCCGTGAGGAACGCACCTTTGACGCGGCCAACTGGGATGAATTTATGCAGGGCATAGAGAGTGGCAAGGGTTTCGTGCGCGCGATGTGGTGCGAAGACGCGCAGTGCGAAGCGGAGATAAAGGAAAAGACGGGCGTAACCACGCGCTGTAAGCCCTTCGACCAAAAAAATCTCTCCGACGTATGCGTACACTGCGGCAAGCCCGCCAAGACGATGATGTATTTCGCCAAGGCGTATTGAGTAAGCAGCAATGCAGAATTAAGAATGCAGAATGCAGAATTTTAAGGACACATCCTTTGGGATTTGTCCTTTTTTTGCTTTGGTGGAGGGGTTTGAGAGGGTGGTCTACGTTCCGTGGACTGGCTTCAACATTGCGTGGGTTGCTGTTTTGGGTTGCCGGTGTTATGATTTTGTCAAGCAGGAAAGATATGGAAAGGGGCGATCGTATGGATACGACGGGTGTGGGTGAGCGAATCGCGGTGCGGCGTAAAGAGCTGGGTTTGACGCAAAAGGAGCTGGCCGAGAAGCTGCTGGTGACCAACAAGGCGGTCTCAAAATGGGAAACAGGCGAGGGTTACCCAGATATAACGATATTACCCTCGCTGGCAAAGGAGCTTAGCACAAGCGTAGATTTTTTGCTTACCAATAAATATGTGGACAGGCGCTCGCGGAACAAAGACGCCTTAAAAGTAAGTATTGTGATACAAATTTTAGTTTTGGCTGTAACTTTGTACTTTTTAATGGGTATTGAACAGGTTCTTGTACACTATAAAGACCCGCAAACTTTTATAGTAACAATTGTGGGCAGTCTTGTGGGAGCGCTGGTGGTTAAAAAACTAACACATTACCGAGACTTTTTGAGCTGTCTTTTGGCATACGGCTTTCCTATTGGTTGTGTGGTAAGCGAAATATTCTATGTTTTTTTCACACTTTCTATAGGGCAGCCGTTTATATCATGGTTTTTCATAATGCCCATATTGTACTCAACTATTATGATGCTTATAGTTTACGGCATATCGCGAGCCGTTAGCGGCAGAAAACGCGCAAAAACTGCGGAAGGTTCAGAGAAATCTATAGCAGCGCCCAATGAAGCGGAGGTGGAGCTTCATTGATACAACTATACAAAAAGGGCGATTTCCGCGTGAAACCGCCCTTTTTTCGCTTCGTGTATTATTTCGATAGAAATCCGCCGTCCACAGGCAGCAGCGCGCCCGTTGTCCAGCCGGCGTGTTCGCCTAGGAAGTAAACAACAGCGTCCGCTATGTTTTCCGGGCTTCCGTAGCAACCCATGGGCATGCGTTCGCACAGCCCGGCTTTTTTATCCTCCTGCGCGAGGAAATCGCTGTTGTGCTTGGTGGGTATCGGCCCGGGAAGTATGGCGTTTATTGTTATGCCGTACTTACCTAAAGCGTCCGCCGCCATTTCGGTGAAGCCGTTTATAGCGCCCTTCGCCGCGCCGTAATGCACCTGCGTGGCCGAGCCCGAAACGGAGGTTATGGACGAAAAATTCACCACGCGTCCCTTGACGCCGCACTTCACCATGTGCTGAGTGATTTTTTGCGTAAGCAGGAACACGCTCTTTATGTTTACGTTGAAGGTGAAGTCATAGGTTTCGGTGGTTATATCGAAGAAATCCTCGAACAGGCACACGCCCGCGTTGTTTACGAGGCCGTAAATTTCGCCGCAAGCGGTCATTTTATCCGCAAGCTCCAGCACTTCGCTCTCTTTGGAAAGATCGGCCTGAAATGCGTTGAACGTAACGCCCGCAGCGTCCGCAACAGCCTTTGCCTCCGAAATATCACCCGAGTTGTAGTGCGCTATTATGTTCGCGCCCTCTTCTGCCAGCCGCTTTACTATACCCAGCCCCAGACCTTTGGAGGCGCCGGTTACAACAACGGTTTTTCCCTTTAAACTCATGGCATCATACCCACTTTCTTTTTTGTTTGGATGTTTTGATTATACAATATATTTCAAAATATGTCACCCTGCCATAGCACACACTGAGCAGCTCAATTGAATAAAAAACTAAAATTTTCTATTGCTTTAAGCGCCCAAACCTTGTATAATATGAGAGTCGCAAAATCTGGGGGTATAGCTCAGTTGGCTAGAGTACCTGACTGGCAGTCAGGGGGTCGTCGGTTCGAATCCGACTATCTCCACCAAAACCCGTATAGAGAATGTTCTATACGGGTTTTATTTTATATATTCACGTTTTTTACACGATTTCGTTCAAAATGCTTACTGCTCTTTCATCGTATTCAAAAAAATCGGAAGAATATTTATGTGAAAAATCCACTGGCATCTAATGGCTCGGCAGATTTCTGTTTTAGTCCCATGAAATAGCTTTCCCCGATTTTACCAAATTCGTCTTTTTTAACATTTGGCAATAGTTTTGCTTGCATATATTCGCTTCCTCGTAATTAACTTGTAAGTATTTTTTTAACTACAGTCTTTTGGTGGTTTTTCTGACGAAAAATGGATTAACCTAGAAAAAAGTTGCTTTTGCGAAAGAAATTACATGTGCTTAATATATAAATATATACTTAGCTGTTTAAAAAACATTATCAATCGTAGTTAAAACTGTGGTGTCATTTGACAAACAAATTTAGCGGTAATATAATTTTACTCAATATGATATGAATACAAAGTTTGGGAGGTCGGATATGGGAAGACCGCAGGGACGTGAAAAACGTGTAGGAACTGGACAAGGCAATGTATTTCGCAGAGGTCAAGGTTTAAGCGGCGGTCCGGTAGGCAATTTTTCAGGCGAAAGAGAGCCAGACTTTACAAACGACGATTCCCAAAGGGGATCGGGCTATGGCGGCGGCGGAGGAGGTGGCGGCCCTGTTTTTTGCGGGGGTATGTTCAAAAAGCTACTACCTTTGGTTGTAGTAGTCATTATTGTGATTGCGGCTACAAGAATGTGCGGTCCGAATAACGGACAAAGCAATATAACAGATTCCAACCTCGGCGTTAGCGATTATTCAGCTTCCCAAAACACAGAGTATTCAAACAACATAAATAATTACAGCACGGATAATTACACAGATAACGGCGCTTATGCTGTAGATAACAATGTGTCGCCCATGGCTCGCGATAAATTTACAAATATTAAAGGCGGTGGGCGAGACACCGTTACAATGCTCATTTACATGATAGGAACAGACCTTGAGAGCAAAGGTGGAGCGGCAACCAAAGATTTGCAGGAAATTTTAAACGCTGATATTTCTGATAAATTGAATATAGTGATCCAAACAGGCGGTTGCAGCAGATGGCAAAACAATATAGTATCAAGTGATACCATTCAGCGCTACAAAGCAACATCAAACGGGCTTGAAGTAGTAGACGACAACGTGGGCGATATGCCTATGGTAGATGAAAATGTACTTGGCGATTTCATAAGGTTTGGGGCGCAAAACTATCCGGCAGACAGATATATGCTTGTCTTGTGGGATCATGGCGGCGGTTCTTTATCCGGTTATGGATATGATGAAAAATACTCACAATATGGCTCTATGGGACTTGATAAACTTTCCGTGGCTTTTAAAAAGGGCGGAGTAAAATTTGATATATTAGGCTTTGACGCCTGCCTGATGGCAACCTTTGAAACTTCCATAGTAGCGGAAGAAACCGCGGATTACCTTATTGCATCAGAAGAAACAGAACCGGGCTGCGGCTGGTATTATACAAATTTCATTAGCGAGCTTTCGCAAAACACATCAATGAAAAGCACCGACCTTGGCAAAAAAATTATTGACGATTTTGTTGCCGTTACAGACAGACAAGCGCCCGGCCAGCAAACCACACTATCGCTTATAGACTTAGCGGAGTTTAAGGGAACCGTACCTAAAGCATTTACAGAGTTCTCCGTTTATATGCAAAACGCCATCGATAAAAAACAATATGGCGACCTTGCCAACGCGCGTGTAAATACAAAAGAATTTGCAAAGGGACATGGACTTAATCAAATAGATTTAATAGGCTTTGCAAATAAATTCGAATCTACAAAAGCAAGTGAGTTTGCCGACGCGTTAACGCAGTGTGTAAAGTATTCTCGCAGCGGCGGCGGTATTACGGGTGCAAACGGTATAGCTGTTTACTTCCCCTACGGAGATACGCGCAGTGTGGGCACAATGCTTTCCACTTATGATAAAATCGGCATCAACCCGGAATACTCTCAGTGTATAAGAAGTTTTGCCAGCGTGGCCGCAGGAGGGCAAATGGTTTCTAACAGCGGAGGCAATCCTTTAGGATCACTGTTGGGATCGCTTTCTATGCCTGCTGCAAGTACATCCGGGAATTCAAACCCGCTTACTTCGTTGTTAGGTATGTTTTTATCCTCGCAGGGTATGGGCTCTCCCCAAAGCGCAGGAGGTTTATCCTCTGTTTTTCAAGAGCTACTTGGTTCGGGAATGTTGAGCAGTTTACTTGGAAACAGAAGCGTAGATTATGACTGGATAGACGCACAAAGAGTTGCGGACAACTCGGAGTATTATTTAAATAATACTCTTGATGCCAAAGACCTTGTACCCGTTGAGAAAAACGGGGATTATGTACTTAAATTAAGTGAAAAACAATGGTCTGTAGTTTCTGAAATTGAGCTTAATGTATTTGTGGACGATGGCAGCGGATTTATAGATTTAGGGCTGGATAATACATATGAATACGATGACGACGGCGATTTGATTATGAATTACGACGGAACATGGTTGAGCTTAAACGGAAACGTTGTCGCCTATTATTTGGTAAGCGAATCAAGAGAGGGCGACAGTTACTCATATATAGGCAGAGTGCCCGCCATGCTAAACGATGAAAAGGTGTATATAATTGTTTCCTTTGATAATGAAAACCCATATGGTGTTGTACTGGGCGCGCAGACAAATTACGACAAGGAGAACGAAACGGCAACCATTACAAAAGGGCTCACGGAAATAATGCAAGGCGACGAAATAGATTTTTTATGTGATTACTACACATACGATGCCGAGTATTCCGATACCTATTTTCTGGGCGAAAAGTATACTTATGACGGTGAAGGTTTTACATTGGAAAACTTGAGCATAGGCGATTTGCCATACAGCGTTACATACAGGATAACAGATATGTACGGCAATAAATACTGGACTCAGGCAATAACCGGTAATTGAGTGCCGAAAAAATCTTCCAAAAGAGACCGTTTGAAAAATTGTGTAAACCTCCAAAGGGATGTAGAATAGAGAACATTCCTTTGGAGGTTTTTAAAAATGGGAAGAAAAACAATGACAGAAGAAGAAAAAGCAAGGAAAGGTCTGTTCAAGGAGTTTTTGAGGGAACACCCCATCCGTGACGGTCAAGACCTCAATGCCCTGGTGCGAGAGTTGAGGCTAAAGCTCGATTGACAATTTTTTCCATCGCCGCATTAGCCCTCCGATGCTTCCATTATACCATCGAAGGGCTGTCTTTGGGTCTTTTGTAAACAGATCCTTTTTGAAGCGGCCTCAATAAATTTGATTCAAGAGTCGAGTCGGCCGCAGCAGTTCTTATACTTCTTCCCGCTTCCGCATGGGCATGGTGAATTCCTTCCCGGTTTTGTCTTTCCGCCCTCCAAAACCTTCAAATAAGGGCGGTTGTTTCCTGAAAGTTCGGCTGGCGTATGTCCCTTGTTCGACCAAATGCGCGAGTGGTTATATAGATCAATCACCATTGGAATCAGTTGTTGCAACTGGTCTGTGCTATCAAAAACAATATCATATTCGTCAAAAAGATCAATAATTTCTTGCATAGGCGCTTCGCTTGCGGCCAGCATGGCAATATCGCCCATAATCAACTCAATCATCATCGAATCGCGCATCATAAAATTACGAATATAGCGCTTGAGCGCTTTGTTTTGGGGTGTTTGCTCATAATATCCGGGATCACTATAGTTCAACAATTCAGATCGATCAGGAATGTATCGCGGCTTCCCGGCAATATTCTGTTCGATTATCTTAACAGATTCAAAATCGTCCTCGGCGAAGCTGCCGTGGGTAATATATTTACCCCAAAAGTAGTAAGAATCGTCATAATATATATGGCTAATCAGCAATTTAAAAACTTCATCAGTCGATATCTTATACTCTGGGTTTTGGGTATTGAACAACTGCACGAATTCTTCTTGAGAAATAATGCCATACAGGTTGACCGTCGCCCGAACGTACTTGTCTAGAAGATGGGCCAAAGATATTTTGGTCGAAATTCCTTTACCTGCGAGATCAATATAAATTTTGCGTAATTCGTCCGGAATAACAAAATATACATGATCCTCATGCACAAACGACTGTAGGATCCCAAGATCCTGTAAGGTCAGATAATCGTCCTCATCTGCGTTATCGTCTTGAAGGATATCAACATCCACAACTCTGCGAAAAAAATCCCACTCGTCATTGGTCACAAAGAGCAAAGCGTCTTCCATCCTGCTTTCGGACAGAAGCTCCTTCTCCGCCACATCAATTAATTCCGCTTTTCGCATGGCCGAATAGTTTTTTATGGGCAGCATGGCTGCAAGTTTTTTTAAATCTGCTACCGTCTTACGCTGCAATATTTCATGAAGTGGCGTAATAGGGGCACATAAAAGCGCGTAATCTTTCTTGACCTCAAGTAAAATATTTCTTGCATCCAAAGATTGTTGTTTCTTGATAATAGTTTTTTTCATAAGGGTGCGCCGCCTTTCGTTTCATATTATGATGATTAATTTAATCATATCGCAATCAATGGCAAGATACAAAGACTTTATTTATAGATTCTTTTCTTTACACAAGCGATATGGCAGGCGAAACAGCTCTGCCTCGGTTTGATAATAATTACTGAAAAGTGTTGATGCAAAATGTGATTTGTTTTAGAAGTTCGAACGGGCAACATTCGAACCAAAAACGGTAAACAGCACACGATATAGGCAAAGAAAAACCCCACAAACCGCGTGGTTATGGGGTTTGGCGGAGAGAGAGGGATTCGAACCCTCGGTACGCTATTAACGTACACACGATTTCCAGTCGTGCGCCTTAGACCAGCTCAGCCATCTCTCCAACGTGCATATTCAGCTGTGCGCCGGAAAATTCCGACTTAAATATATTATCATTAAACGCGGCTATAGTAAAGGGGGAAATTTGCAAAACGCCATAAAGTTTCAATATAGCGGTCATGAACACAATACAGTGCACGCAAAAAAACCGGAGAGCATCACTCCCCGGCTTTTTCAAAATTCTACACTATAGCTTTTCCACACCAAATTTGGTTTGCTGTCCGTTTATATCCCATTCCTTTTCGTAACCCGAAACGCTGCCCGTAACTATTTCGCGCGCAAGCACCTCGCTTGAGATACGCTCTTTGTTTTGTTCTATCACCTTGACTATCTCGTCGTTATCGGCGGCGTACAGGCGAATTTTATCCGTTACGTCGAAGCCGGCCTCCTTGCGCATGGTCTGCACCTTGGAAATCACCTCGCGCACATAGCCCTCTTCTATAAGCTCCGGCGTGAGAGTGGTGTCTATTATCACGGCGTAATCTCCGGCGGTCTCGGCAACGTAGCCCTCCTTTTGCGCGGGTTCGATTATCACATCGTCTATTGTGAGCGAAACCGCGGCGCCGTCAACGTCAAATTCATACGCCGCGCCGCTGTTTACAGTATTTACTATAGCCATGCCGTCAGCCGCCTGCAAATGCGCGCGAATGCCATTTAAAAGCTTGCCATACTTAGGCCCTACGGTTTTAAGCTGCGGCTTTACGTTGTAGGTTATGTACTCTTTGGCGGCAGCGCCCAGCTCCACATTGTGCACGTTCAGCTCGCCGCGTATAACGTCTATGTACGTTTCACCCAAATCGCTTATGCCCGAAACGAAAATGGTGCCTATTGGCTGGCGATTCTTTATGTTTGCCGTGTTGCGGCAGGCGCGGCCCAGTACCACCACGTTGAGCACCGCGTCCATATCCCGCTCCAGCGCCTCGTCTATGAGGGAACTGTCCGCCACGGGGTATTCGCACAGATGTACAGATTCGGGCGCGGAAGAATCGTTCGTGCGCACAAGATTTTGATATATGCTCTCCGCCATAAAGGGCACAAAGGGCGCTATCAGCCGCGTAAGCGTCTCCAATACAGTGTAGAGCGTCATATAGGCGGCTATCTTGTCGCCCGTCATATCACTGCCCCAGTAGCGTTCACGGCAGCGGCGCACATACCAGTTGGAAAGCTCGTCCACAAACTCGTTTATGGCGCGCGCGGGCTCTGTTATGCGGTATTCGTCCAGATCGGCGCACACGCTTTTCACAAGCGAATTAAGGCGCGAGAGCACCCACTTGTCCATTATGTTCAGCTTTTCGCGATCCAAGCTGTATTTTGTGGGGTCAAAACCGTCTATTTCTGCGTAGAGTATATAGAATGCGTAGGTGTTCCACAGCGTACCCATGAATTTGCGCTGATATTCGCTCACCGCGTCGTCATAGTAGCGAGAGGGCAGCCAGGGCGCGCTTCCCGCGTAAAAATACCAGCGAACGGCGTCCGCTCCCTGCTTGTCAAGCGCATCCCACGGGTTCACCACGTTGCCCTTGTGCTTGCTCATCTTGAGACCGTCCTTGTCCTGCACGTGACCAAGCACTATGCAGTTTTCGAAGGGCGCCTTGCCAAAGGCCGCCGTGCCTATTGCAAGCAGCGTGTAAAACCAGCCGCGCGTTTGATCCACCGCCTCGCTTATGAAGTTGGCGGGAAAATGCTTTTCAAACTCCTCTTTGTTTTCAAAGGGGTAGTGCCACTGCGCAAAGGGCATGGAGCCGCTGTCGTACCAGCAGTCTATGACCTCGCTCACGCGCTGCATGCTGCCGCCGCACTGCGGGCATTTCAGCGTTATCTCATCAATAAACGGCTTGTGCAGCTCTATATCATCAGGAACGGCCACATTCGCCATTTCCCTAAGCTCAGCTATAGAACCAATTGCGTGCTTGTGGCCGCAATCGCACAGCCATATGGGCAGCGGCGTGCCCCAATAGCGCTCGCGCGATATGCCCCAGTCTATAACATTTTCAAGGAAGTTGCCCATGCGGCCTTCCTTTATATTCTCCGGCATCCAGTTGACGCTGCGGTTGTTTGCCACTAGGTTGTCTTTAACCTCGGTCATTTTTATGAACCAGCTCTCCCGCGCGTAATAGAGTAGCGCGGTATCGCAGCGCCAGCAGAAGGGGTAGTTGTGCTGATAATCCATCTCGGCAAAAAGCAGTCCGCGTTCTTTAAGGTCGGCAATTATCTGCTTGTCCGCCGCCTTGGCCTGCGTTCCCGCCCAGTCAGTACCTTCCACAAAGGCGCCGTCCGAGCCCACAAGCTGCACGAAGGGCAGGTCGTAGCGGCGGCCCGTGCTATAATCGTCCTCACCGAAGGCGGGCGCGGTGTGCACTATGCCGCTGCCGTCCGTAAGCGTAACGTAATCCGCGCAGGCGATGTACCAGCCCTTTTTATCCGTTTTGGCGAAATTGAAAAGCGGCTCGTATTCCTTGTATTCCAGCTCCTTGCCCGTAAATTTTTCTATTATGCGCGCGTCCTCGCCCAAAATCTGTTCGCACAACGCCTTTGCGAGAATGTACACCATGCCGTCGCTCGCCTCGGCCTTAACGTATTCCTCATTCGGGTTCACGGCCAGCGCCACGTTGGAGGGAAGCGTCCAGGGCGTGGTCGTCCACGCGAGGAAATACGCATCCTCGTCCTTGGCCTTGAAGCGCACGAATATGGAAGTTTCCTTTACATCCTTGTAGCCCTGCGCCACCTCGTGGGAGCTCAGCGCCGTGCCGCATCTTGGGCAGTAGGGCACTATCTTATGTCCCTTGTATAGCAAGCCCTTGTCGAATATCTGCTTTAGGCTCCACCATACAGATTCTATATAATTGTTTTCATACGTTACATAGGGGTGCTCCATATCCGCCCAAAAGCCCACGCGTTCGGACATCTTTTCCCACTCGCCCTTATATTTCCACACGCTTTCCTTGCACTTCTGTATGAAGGGCTCTATACCGTAGCCCTCTATCTGCTCCTTGCCGTCCAGCCCCAGCTCCTTTTCCACCTCCAGCTCCACGGGAAGGCCGTGAGTGTCCCAGCCCGCGATTCTAAGCACGTTATAGCCCTGCATAGTTTTATAGCGCGGGAAAAGGTCTTTTACGCAGCGCGTCAAAATGTGGCCTATGTGCGGTTTTCCGTTGGCCGTGGGAGGTCCGTCATAAAACGTAAAATTCTCCGCTCCCTTGTTTTTTTCCATGCTCTTTTGAAAAATCTGGTGCTCGTTCCAAAAATCCAGCACTTCCAGCTCTCGCTCTGTAAACTTTAGGTCGGTAGAAACTTTTTTGTACATAAGAAAACTCCTTTTCAATATAGACGAAAAAAACGCCCCGATATCATCAGGACGTTAAAAATAACGCGGTACCACCTGAATTCCCCTTAAAAGAGGCGCTCATTTGCATTTTTTCGCCTTGCCGGGCGTGCCGCTTTTTAGCGATGCTGGTGATAATTTTAACCGTGTTGCCGCGGGGCTCACACCATCCCCCGCTCGCTTATTGGGTCTTCGGAAAAAACGTTTGTCCCCATCTGGCGGCATTTATTCGCAATACGGCTATTATATAATACGAAAGCGGCTTTGTAAAGCGGTTCAATTTATGGCGGCCACGCCTATGTTGAGGCAGGTGGCTATGCCCAGCCATACCAGATAGGGTATCAGCAGGTAGCCGGCGGCCTTGCGTATGGAGCGAAATACCAGCATTGTAAGCACCACCGCAATAATAAGGCCTATCATAACAAATACCGAGGCAACGTACGCCCGCGCCGCAAAGAATACGGGCGACCAGGCGAAATTGAGCGCCATCTGAACTACGAACAATGTGAGCGCCAGTATTTTGGCGTTGCTCATCGCCTCTGTGCGATATACCAGATACAGCGCAATGCCCATAAGCACATACAGCGTGGGCCACACCACGCCGAAAAGCCATACCGGAGGCGTAAAGGGCTTTGCCAGTGTGGCGTATATGCCGGGTATATCGCCGGATATCCATGAGGAGATAAGCCCCACCACAAGCGGCATGGCTATGCATACTATAAGCGCAATGGCGTTGCCAATGCGGGAGCCTCCCTGTCTGTATGCCCTAACGTAATGGTGTGTTTTGCGCATTTTAAATTATCTCCCTATGTTGTTTTTTAACCATGTTTCATTTTAAACACAGGCGGTGTTGCTTAAACTGGTCGGAGCGCAATAATGCCAATTCTAAACTAAAACATCTGTTTTTATTTGGCGGCAGCACAAAAGCCCCGGCTCGTAAAAATATAAACCGGGGCTTTTGATAGATATGATCAGTGCAGGCAGGCGCTAGTCTATAAGCACGATGCCTTTTATTTTGTCTTCGCTGCTCTCCTTCATGAATTTGATACCGGCTTCGCAGTCCTCAAGCGTGAAGCGCTGGGTTATCAATTCATCGAAGCTTACCTGACCGGAGGCCATAACGTTGAAAACGTTGTCCCAAACGAGGGGCGCGAGCCAGGAAAACTTGAGCGTACGTGAGGATTGTATGGCTTCCATAACGTCAAGCTGCAATCTGTCCTCCGGGCCGGGCAGGCCGAAGAATACTATGGTGGAGCTTGGCCCGGTTACCAGCAGCGCGTTTTGCAGCGCTGGCATGGCGCTGGTGGCAACTATCGCGCGGGGCGCCTTTATGCCGCGGTTCAGCTCCATAACCTTGGCGGGAACGTCCGCCGCGTAATATTTCGAATTTTTATCCAAATTGTTTATTACGTGATCAGCGCCCACCTTGAGCGCCTTTTCCAAACCAAAATCATCTATACCGATCACGATCACCTTGCCCGCGCCCGCCGCTTTGGCAAGCTGCGTTTGCATGAGGCCTATGCCGCCCGTGCCGTAAACCACAACGGTTTGGCCAAGCTGTACGTCAAGCAGCTTCACGCCGTTCGTGGCGCAGGCCAGAGGCTCTGCCAGCGCGGCCGACTCAAAGCTCACCTCATCGGGTATTTTGTAGACGTGCGTGTATTTCACCTTCACATATTCGGCGAAGCAGCCGTTCACCGAAACGCCTATCGTTTCTACGTTACTGCACTCGTTGAATTCGCCGCGCATACAGGCCGGACAGGCGTTGCACTGCTGCACCGGGTTTATGGCGACCCTGTCGCCAAGCTCGAACAAGCCCAGCTTTGCGGGTATGCCGCCGATCTCGGCAATAACGCCGGAGGCCTCGTGGCCAATGTACATGGGCCCCTTGCCGTTGGGCGTATCAAGCGGGCTGTGGCCGAAATAGTAGGATATATCGGAGCCGCATATACCAACGGCCTTCACGCGCACCAGCACCTCGTTATCCGCTATCTGCGGTATGTCGTGTTCCTCATATTTCATAACGTTGGGTTCGTAAAAATTTTGAACTTTCATTTTGCCGGTCATAAAAATTTACCTCCTGTCCTTTTCGGGTATGCCCACATCCGGGCCAAAGTGCTTCAATATAACAAGCGGCTCGACGGGCGAGGTGTTTTCTATCCTCACACCCTCTGCGGCGCGCTTTTTAGATACGAAAAATTCGTCGGCCGTAAGCTGGCCGTACCTGATGAGAGTGGGGGATTCGCAAACGAAGCTGCCGAAGGTTCCATGCCCCTGCACGGCAAGGCAGCCATAGGCGGCGGCGTCCTTTATTATCACGCTGGCGCCCGGCTCTATAGTGAGCTCCTTGGCGGCAACATAGTCGTTCCCGTAGCATATCCAGTTTTGCGTGTAGCCCTCGCCGCAGCTTTCCTCAAAGGGCGGCCGGAAAAATTCCTCGCGGTAGTTTGGAACAACGTTGAGCTCCCAGTCGGCGGCGTCCATTATAACGTCCAGATTGCGCTCAAAGCCCTGCGGAACATAGCCGCTCAGGCTGGCGTAATCGAAAACCTCGCCCTCCACTATGTTTTCCCACATTGCCATAACGTCGCTGTTCCATTGCGGCTCGTAGGTGCAGAGCGAGCCGGGAGAGTGCACAACGCCCGCGGGCGTGTACCAGCCTGTGCCCAACTCCACCCTAAATGCACGGGACAGCTCCAATATCCTGCCGTCCGCCGTTTCGAATTTTTCAAGACGGGCGCGCACCTCCTCCTTTTTAACGGAGGGATCAAAGCCGAAATAGGTTATGGGTCTTATGCCGAGGTGGTTATTGTATTGCTTGGGAAAGAAATAGTGCTCGTGCTTGGGCGTTACGCCCACCTTTTCGCAAGCCTCCTCGCGGTGGTGTATGTGGTGAAAAAGCGGTTCGTTGTAATCGTAAAATTTGGAATACATAGGCCAGGTGCCGAATTTGTCCATAAGCTCTGCGCCTATGAGCTCCGCGCCCAGCGCGTCTATGATATCCTTAAAAAGTACTGTGTGATCGGGGTCGCCGTCCGTGTTAACAAAGCTCATCCCCTCAAATTCGCCAGCGCCGTCCGTCTCCACCTTGGTGATGGAGGAAAACCAGCGCTCAACTATTGCGCCGCGCTTTAGCCCCATCGCGTAATAATCGTCCGGATGGAGCCTCAGGCGCTTGCCCGGACGGTTGAAGGGACGCGGCACCCAGGTGGGCGCCATAGAGAGTATGCCGTCGCCGGACTCCAATATATCTTGCATCTTTGCTTTATCTACAGCCATTAAATAGTCCTCACTTACAATATTTCTCGTTAAATTTATCCACAAAGGCTTTACATTCCGCGGTTACCTTCATGGGGTCGGGCCACTCGCACAGGTCGATCGCCCACCAATCGGCGGTGTAGCCGTTATCCAGCAGCGCGGGTATGATCTTGTCAAAGTCCAGATCGCCCTGGCCGAAGGGAGCGTGTGTGCTGGTGTTTTCGCCGTTCAGCGTGCCGTCCGAATCTATCACGTGAACTATGCCTATCTTGCCGTTCAGCATCTCTATAAATTCCATTATGCCGCCGCTAAGCGGTCCGTCGCTGTCCAGATGGTTCGCGGCCTTATCGGCAGTCATGTAACCGTGGCAGGTATCGAAAAGTATTTTGAAATTGGGTTCGTGCACATCCTCATAAGTTTTGAGTATGTTTTTGGGCTCGTTCACTATAAAGCCCGGCTCAAATTCCCAAACAACCTCAAGGCCATGCTCTGCGGCTATTTTTGCGGCGCGCTTGAAATTGTCCACTATCACCTTACGCGCCTGCTCGTAGGTCATGCCCTCGGGCAGCACGGGCGGCGCGCCCGAATCTACGCGTATATATTCCCATCCCATCTGCTCCGCAAACTCGGCGTTTTTCTTGAAGAGAGCCACCCATTCGTCCGCTTGGCTGATGGAGTTTAGGCTCCACAGATCGCAGGCAAAATCGGCGACCTCCAGATCGTATTTTTTGAGCAGCGCCTTCAATTCGGCGCGCTTTTCCTCTGTGTCGTATGTATCGGGATTGGCGTGCGGCTTGAAACCGCCCATGCTCACGCCGTCAAATTTGAGCTCGTGAAGCTTTTCGCATAGCTCCGGCAACATTATCATTTCACCTTGAAATACGAAAGCCCAGCTTCCGATAGAAACTTTTTTCATTATGGTTACCTTCCCGATGGGCATAGCTATCCCATCGATCCTTTCATGGTAATTTTTTGTTGGTGCAACACCGCGCTATTCGGGCAAGCCGTAATCGCGCGCTTTTTTGCGCAATGCTTCGTCCAAAATGCTCGAAATAGCTCTGCTATTCTTGCGCTTTTGTCCTTGCATAGCGCAAAAAATCATCACGATTCCGCTTACTCTCATTTGCGCGGTATTGCCTTAGATTATTTTACAGAGAGGTTTTCGGCTATTTTTATAACGGCGCGCGTGATGTAATCATCCGGTATGTTTTTTCCGCCGTCCAGGAAGTAGTCGAATATTTTTTTTATGGCATGATAGCCCTGCTGCTTTGGCTCCTGACACACAGCAAAATCTATAATGCCCTTTTTCATATATTTGCGTATTATGCTGGTATCATCGAAACATATTATGCGCAGGTTTTTGCGCCTTTTGGGGCTGAGCTCCATAACGGCCTTGCATATACCGCCCACACCCGCGGACGTTATATACATCCAGTTGAAATCCTCGTTTCCGTCGAAGGCCTGCTTCGCGCGTTCGTACGCCAGATCGTCGTCATCCTGCGTCTCGAAGAGGTTCAGCACCTCGTATTTCAGCTTGCGCTGGTTCAAAACCTGCTCAAAGCCGTTTATTCGGTCACGGTGGCACTTCACGCTGAGGTTTCCCGTGGCTATGATGAGCCGAACATCCTCTTGGCTGCTGCACCGTACCAGAAGCCCGCCCGCGGTTTTGCCGGAGATCAGATAGTTGCTGCCCACATAGCATATGCGCTTAGAATCCGCCACATCGGTATCTATTGTGACAACGGGCGTGCCCATATCGGAAATTTCGTCCAGAGATTCACGTATTTCGGGCGTATCGGCAGATATCACGCACAGCGCGTTGTAGCCGTTTTTGGCCATGTCGTTGAGCACCTTGACGTGCAGATCAGGGTAAAACCCGCGCACCTCGCGCAGCTCCACAGTCACGCCAAAATCATATAGCTCTGTTTCGGCCATGCGTATGCCCTTTATTATGTCCAAAAAATAGTCGTTCCCGATGCTGGGAAGCAGGCAGCCTATCTTTATGGGCTGCTTGCATGCCGCCAAAAACTTTCCCGCCCGGTTGGGCAAATATCCAAATCTGGTGGCGATATCCCTAACGTGCTTCGAAACTTCCTCTTTAACTCCGCCTCTATTGTGCAATACCCTGTCCACGGTGCCACGAGACACGCCCGCCGCTTCGGCGAGCTGCTTTATGGTAACAGCCATATATAAACCTCAAATCCCTGCAGCCCTCACGATAGATCAGGTCGCATTTAATGTCACTAACTATAATGTATACTAGCAAAAATAAACAAAAACATCAATTATTCACTCGAAAATCTTACGCAGGAAGGGTATGCCGTTTTCCGCTATGGCCTCGGGCGATTTAGCGAAGGGGCGCCACACAGAGGCCGCCTTGGCGATTTCCTTGCAATCCGGCGTGAATGACTCTATGAGGCAATAATCGTCATACTCCGCATCTCTCAGAGCCTGCCTTATGGCCGGCCAGTCGAAATTGTCCTCGCCGGGTGTGCCGCGATTGTTGGCGCAGGCGTGCAGATTGAATATTTTGCCCTTGGCAGCGCGTATTGCGTCCGGTATGTTGGATTCCTCCACGTTCATGTGAAATGTATCCAGCAAAAAGCCCACGTTGGAGCAGGATATGCGCTCTATAAGCTCAAGCCCCTGATCCACAATGTTTATGAAATCCGTTTCGAATCTGTTGAGCGGCTCTATGGCAAGCTTTATGTTTTTTTCGCCCGCGTACTCCGCGCATTCCTTCAAGTTTTCAGTGGCCCATACCCAGGCCTGCTTTTTCTCGGCTTCGGAGATCTGCCGCGCCTTGCCCACCGCAGAGTAAAGCGGCCCGGCTACCACCTTGGCGTCTATTTTTACGGCAAAATCCACCATGTCCTTTATATACTGCTTGCCGCCCTCGCGATAGGCGGGATCTTCCGAGGAAACGTCGCGTGTGTCGCCGAACGCTCCGCAGATGGTGGGCGTTTCTATGCCCGTCTTTTCCTTTGCAGCGTTGATTTCGTCCGTATCCATCGTGCCAAAATCCTCAACCGCTATTTCAAATATATCGCAATCGTATTTCTTGGCCTTTTCGAACATCGCCAAAGGTTCCCTAAAGGGCGATTGCCATGCTAATGAGTTCATACCAAATTTCATGCTATTGCTCCTCCCGTAGATCTCCATTACCCGCAAAGCAAAGCTTTTTGGACAAAGAAAATCAAGTGTTATAAATGAGCGTACCTGTTATCCGCGGCGGTAAATTGTCTTTCTACTGCGAACCACCCCTTTTCCTGTTGAAACGTTGATATAAAGCGAGAATATTGGCATCCGACGCAAGTAACTTTTATATTGTCTTTTTGAATCGAATAGCTTTCGTGCACGAGCACGGAACAATTAGATATTATAATAAACGCCAAATGTTGTCAATCTTTTTGTTGATTTAGTGAAAACGGCTGTGATAGAATGGTCATTAAATTCCGGCAGTAATCAAACAAATTTCAAATCGGAGGCGGATTTAAAATGAAAAAAATCAATGTAGCTGTTGTGGGGATGAACTTTGGCAAAGAATTTGTAAAGATATATCAAAAACACCCGAATGTGGATAAAGTGGCGATATGTCAGCGTAACGTGGACGATCTAAAGGCAACGGGCAGGGAATTGGGAATAGAGGAGGATATGCTCTTTTCTGATTTTGACGTGCTGCTAAAGGAGGACGCAATAGACGCGGTGCACATAATAACGCCTATTTTAGAGCATTTTCCGCAATCGCTCAAAGCGCTTGAGGCAAATAAACACACGGCCTGCACCGTGCCGATGGCAACCACGGTGGACGAACTGAAGGCGCTGTGCGCCGCGCAGGAAAAGAGCAAAAAGGTGTACATGATGATGGAGACAGCCGTGTATACACGCGAATATCTCTATGTGCGCGAGCTGGCGGAGGCGGGGAAATTGGGCAGGATACAGTTTGTGCGTGGAAGCCACATGCAGGATATGGGGCTTGAGGGGTGGCCGGAATACTGGCTGGGATTCCCGCCGTTCTGGTATGGAACGCACGCCATATCGCCTCTGCTGAGCATAAACAACAGGCTCGCGGAGTACGTGGTCGGGCACGGTTCTGGCCGGATATCCTCCGCGCTGGCGGAAAAATACGGCTCGCCCTTTGCCGTGGAAACGGTGACAATAAAGCTCAAGGACAGCGATATAGTGGCGGAGGCGACCCGCTCTTTATATGAGACAGTGCGGCAATACAGGGAAAGTTTCGATGTTTACGGAACGAAGGCATCCTTCGAGTGGGAGCAGATAGCGGGGGAGGAGCCGGTGCTGTTTGGCGGCGGAGAAAACGCCGAAAGAGTGACCGTGCACGATACCGAAGATCTGCTTATTGAAGAGCTGAAAGACCTCACAAAGCGCGACGTTATAATGAATAAGGACAATGTTTCCTTCATACAGGGTGCCGGACACGGCGGTTCTCATCCGCATCTGGTGCAGGAATTCGTATCGGCCATTGTGGAGGGGCGTGACGCGGCGCTGAGCGCCAAGGTTTCCGCCAATATAACGGCTGCGGGCATATTGGGACACGAGTCCTGTCTGCGTGGCGGCGAAAAGATATACATTCCCGAATTTTAGCATTTCGATATGCGAGCCGGGCCGTGGGTGGCGCTTTTGCGCATGCACCGCCCGGCCGCAAATATCGTACAAAAGCCTAAAAAGGCTATTTAAGCGGCGGTAAGACGTTTTTGCGCTAGCGTGCCGTCCGTCATAGATAACGGATACTAACACAATTTCACAAAACATACCAAGAAAAGGTATTGACAAGCTTTGAGCAATGTATTAAACTAAAAACCGTGCACGAGCACGATAATGAAATCCGCACGCAGTATTAATATCAAATAGCAACTGGCAGGGGATAGCGTACCCATATAAGAGGCGCAGTAGATAGTTGTGCCGTTAGGTTTTTGCGCTGTTTGATCTAAGAAGAGAGCTGCATACAAAACACAAGCATAGATATAAAAGTGAAATATTGAACTGAAATTGGCAGAAGAAAGAAATGTACTGAAATTGCTTTTGTTTTAGCAATTTTATACTCGATGGAGGTTGACTGAAATATGGCTGAGGAAATATTGAAGCTATCTGATATATCCAAAACATTTCCTGGCGTGAAGGCGCTGGACGGCATACATTTTTCATTGAACAGAGGCGAGGTGCACTGTATTTGCGGTGAAAATGGCGCCGGTAAGTCCACGCTGATAAAGGTGATCTCAGGAGCATATCAGCCAGATGAAAATGGGAAAATATATTTTGACGGAAGCGAAGTAAAGCTGGATCCCTTCATTGCCATGAAGCTGGGCATACAAACGATCTATCAGGAACACACCATATTCGCGCCGCTAAGCATTACGGAAAATATTTTCATGGGAATGGAAATAACCAAGAACGGCGTTATGCAAAAGCAGAAAATGGTGGAAAAGACCCAAGAGGTGCTGGAATACCTGCACAGCGGGCTGGACCCGAGCGAGATGGTGGGCAATCTGTCGTCGGGCGAACAGAAAATAGTGGAGTTCGCAAAGGCGCTGGTGTTCGATCGCAAGGTGATAATATTGGACGAACCGACGGCCTCCTTTTCGGCGTCTGAGATAGACAGTCTTTTGGAGACCGTGCAAAAAATAAAGAAGCGTGGCATAGGCATAATATATATTTCGCACCATCTGGACGAAGTTTTTAAAATAGCCGACAGAATAACGGTGTTGCGGGACGGCAAGTATATAAAAAGCTGCGACGTTGCCGAAACTAGCGAGCCGCAGCTTATAAGGGACATGGTGGGAAGGGACGCTTCGGCGTTCTACAAAAGAGAGTATCTGGAGCCCGGCCAAACGCTTCTCAAGGTGGAAAATCTCAGCGGCAACGGCGTCAGTGACGTTTCCTTTGAGGCGAGGCGCGGCGAGATACACGGGTTTGCCGGCATGGTGGGCTCCGGGCGCAGCGAGCTTATGACGCTGCTGTTTGGCGGCGCTAAAAAAACGGGCGGCAAAATACTCATAGACGGCAGGGAAGTGAATTTCAAGACCCCGGCCGACGCAATAAAAAACAAGATGTGCTATATAACCGAGGACAGGCAGCACACCGGCTTGTTTTTGATACATACGATAGCCCGAAACACCATAATCGCCGATTTGGTAAATTCGAAAAGCGCGCTCGTTATGCCTCAGAAAGAGGAGGAGACGGGCGAGGAATACATAAAGAAGCTGCGAACCAAAGCGCCCAACGCGCATGTGCTGGCCGGAAATCTTTCGGGAGGAAACCAGCAGAAGGTGGTGCTGGCGAAGTGGTTCAACACAAACGGAGAGATATTCATATTCGATGAGCCTACGCGGGGCATAGACGTGGGCGCAAAGCAGGAGATATATCAAATAATGATAGATCTTATAAAGCAGGGTAAGGCAATAATAATGGTGTCCTCGGATATGCCTGAGGTGGTGTCCATGAGCGACCGTATTTCGGTGATGAAGGACGGGCGCATCGTGGGAGAGCTTGCCGCCGGCGAAGTATCCGAAGAGAACGTATTGGACTTATCTATAGGCGGGAGGAAACATGGGTAATAATACAAACAATTTGCAAAAAAAAGGCGCTAAGAAAAGCGAAAATTCAACAGTATTGATGCTTTTGGTAGGTTTTTTCGCCGCCATAGTGGTGATACAGCTTATAACGAGCGCCATGGCGGGAGAAGTTGCTTTTCCCTCTATGATAACGCTGTCAAACATACTGAACATACTGAATCAGGTGGCGCCGGTGGGCATAATGGCCATGGGTATGGCGCTTGTGATGATAGCCGGAGGCATAGACCTTTCGGGCGGCATGCTCACATCCTTTGTGGCGCTGTTTATTGCGAAGAGCTTCCGTGACTGGGGCTTTGATCTGGGTGCAGCGATCGTTGTGGCAATACTGCTGGCCATACTTTTCCAGGCGGCTATGGGATTTGTAATTTCACGTCTAAAGGTGGAGCCATTCATTATAACGCTGGGCGGCATGATCGCCTTTAGGGGAATAGCGCTGCTGATCGTAAATTCGCAGGAAATAAGCATGGAGGGCGCGCTTGACCCGCTCAAGAATACGCTTTTTGAGGGGCTGAAGGATCCGGTCTCGGGAATGAACCTCAACATACCGCCCTATCTGTTCATATTCATAGCAATAACATTTATTGTATGGTGGGTGCTTAAATATTCTAAGTACGGCAGACGCATATACGCGGTGGGCGCAAACCAGTCCGCGGCCTATCTGGCGGGAATAAACGTAAAGAACATGATACTTTCCACATACGTGCTGAACGGCCTGCTGGTGGGCATAGGCGCGGTGTGCCTGCTGGCGCGCGTGAACACGGCAATAATATCCGTAGGTCAAAATAAAGAGATAGACATAATCGCCGCGGCGGTTGTGGGCGGCGTGGCCATGTCCGGCGGTAAGGGCAGTATATGGGGCGTATTCATAGGCGCCATTTTGATGGGCGCCATAGAAAACGGCATGAACGTGCTGCGGCTGCAATCGGAATGGCAGTTCGTGGCGAAGGGTCTCATTATAATAGCGGCCGTTTCGGCGGGAGCCATAGCAACAACGCTGCAGGCCAGAAGGCAGCTAAAACAGCAAAATGCCGCAAGCTCTCAAAAAGCGGCTAATATAGAATGAACTTGTACTATTGGGAACTCTAGAGGCTTATCTCTGATTGGTGTAAACATTTAAAAACAATTAGGAGGAACAAAATGAAAAAAATAATTACTGTTTTGGCATTCGTATTGATTGCCGTGATGGCCGTGACTGCTTGCAGCCCGGCTGCGGCTCCCAGCGCGGCGCCTGCCGCTTCTGAAGCGGCGGCGGCTCCGGCGGAATCGGCAGCAGCTCCGGCGGCTACCGAAGCGCCTGCTGAACCCGCCCCGGCGGAATCGGCGGCGGCTCCTGCAGAGTCTGAATCGGCTGCGGCTGCGGCTCCGGCGGGCGGCGCGAAAACTATCGGTTTTTACGCTGACGCTGCGGACTCTTATTATAAGGTAATAAACGACGTGCTTGTTGCCGCACTGGCCGCCGATCCGGAAACGGCCGATTGGAAGGTTGAATTCAAAGTTGGACAGGGCTCCGCCGACGAGCAACTCAAGGCCGTTGAAGACTTTATAACAGCGGGTTACGATGCGATCGCCGTTATTCAGAACAACCCCAACACCACGAGCGAATGTATAACAAAGTGCGTGGACGCGGGCATACCCTACTTTGGCGTAGCTCACATGTTTGGACAGGTTCCCAACGCAGCTGACGCTGCGGGCTCCATCGGCCACAATTTCGTACAGGCCGGACGCTATGCGGGCGAAGACGCCGTGAAGCGCGGAATATCCAAGGTTATAATGATAGAGGGCGTACTCGGACAGGGCAGCGCGGGAGACCAGACTCTTGGATTCCTGCAGGCTTATGAAGATGCCGGCAAGAGCCTCGGCGGCGCTACAGCCGAAGAGATCGCCACAAAGAAAATGGACGTGAAGCTGGATGGCACACAGGATATAGAAATAGTTGGCTGGTACGCCGGCGGCTGGATGTCTGATCCGGCGCAGAAGGCTATGACGGACGCCATAACGGCGCTCGGCGCAGACGGCTGGGACGGCGCATACGTGCAGAACAACCCCATGGTTGAGGGCGCTATACTTGCGGTACAGGATGCGGGATTGAATCCGGCGGACTACTGGATAGGTTCCTCGAACGGCAGAGAAATATCCTGGGATTGGGCTAAAGAAGGCATAATATCCATAGATGTTAATCAGGCGGCTTCGCTTGAGGGAGATGCGCTGTATCAGCAGATAAAAGCATATTTCAACGGTGAGGATTACAGAAAGTACATCCATCCGTACCTGCTCCCGTACAGCAAGGACAATATAAAAGAAGTTGAATCTACGCTCATACCCTTCTCTGATATAGAAGCATACATGGAAGGCAGAGCCAGCGGCAAGTTCGTTACAGACATAAACGATCCCCTGTTTACGGACATGGCGGGTTATGGTAAGTAATAGTAACGTAAGGTTACTATGAACTGCCACCAATAGGGATAAGGGGGGAGAGAATACCCAGAAGGCTTTCTCTTCGAATTAAATAAATGAAGCGACCCCCATAGCCAGAAATATGGGGGTCGTTTCATACAAACAAACGCTTCGCAAATAATATACTATGCAGCCAATAGCTGGGAGGTTAATATGGCAAAATTTAGATTTACGGTGGGGCCGTGGAACGTTCACGAGGGTCACGAGACATTTGGACCGGGAATACGTCCGGCTATTCCCTTTGAGGAGAAGGTGAAAAAATTTGCCGAAATAGGAATGGACGGCGTTCAATTTCACGATGACGACGCGGTTCCAGATATGAACGATATGTCTGAGAAGGCAATAGTGGACTACGCAAAAGATGTTAAAGCCATGCTGGATAAATATGGCCTGTTTGCAGAATTTGTCGCGCCGAGGCTGTGGTTTGACAAACGCACGAACGACGGCGGATTCACCGCGAGCCTGGATGCGGATTACGACTTCGCGATATGGCGGGCGCTGCGCTCAGTGGATATAGCCAAGGCGCTGGGCACAAACAAAGTGCAGCTTTGGCTGGCGCGCGAGGGCACGCTGTGCGCGGAGGGCAAAAACCCGGTGGAAAAAATATTGAAGATGCGAGACGCTTTCGATACCATATTGAAATACGATCCCGATGTGCAGATATTGGTGGAGCCCAAGCCGAACGAGCCCATAGACAAGAGCTATTGCGGCACGGCCGGTCACGCGCTGGCGGTGGGCGCGTACACGGTTGACCCGAGGCGCGTGGGCGTGTGCATAGAGAGCGCGCATTCCGTGCTGGCAGGATTGGACCCGGCGGCGGACATGGCCTTCGCTATTGCGCTTGGCAAGCTGTGGGGCGTGCACCTGAACGATCAAAACGGTATAAGATACGATCAGGACAAGAGCTTTGGCGTGGAAAATCTGCGCTCCGCGTTCGATCAGGTGAAGGTGCTGTATGAAAACAATTTTGGAGACAAGGGCGAATGCGTGGGGCTGGACGTTAAGGCTATGCGCACACAGCCCGCAGAGGATTGCTACCGCCACATAATAAACAGCAAGCGTATATTTGAGCTGCTGCTTGAAAAGGTGAAGCGGTTCGATTATAAATTCCAGCAGGAATGTGTGAAAACACAGAATTTCGAAAAGCTGGAAATGTACGTTATGGAGCTGCTGATGGGCGTTTGACGCCCGCATGAAAAGGGAGGAATAGATGGATAACAGAGAGGCTATATTGAAGGCGCGCGAAAAAAAGACGGTGATACCGGCGTATAACATACCATACATACCCATGGTGGAGCCGGTGGTGCGCGCCGTTACAGAATGCAACTCCGTGGCTATGATACAGGTGGCGCGCGTGGAGTGGGAAAAGTTCAGCTCGCAGAGCCTGGAACGCGTGGCGGAGGAATACCACAAATTCGCTAACGATAAGCACACCATGCTGCACCTAGATCACGTGCCCGTTATAGACGAGGACATGCGGCAGGTGGACTATATGCCCATAATAAAGCGTGCCATAGAGGCGGGTTATAGGTCTGTGATGGTGGACGCGTCTCGGCTGGAGCTGGCCGAAAATATTGAGGCTTCCAAGCAGGCGGCGGACTTTGTGCACGGCGCTGGGCTGCCCATAGAGGCGGAGCTGGGGGCTGTTATGGGTCACGAAAACAAGGTGATGATGCCCTACGAGGAGATATTCGCCACCAAGGCCGGGTTCACAAAGGTATCGGAGGCAAAGCGCTTTGTTGCCGACACGGGCTGCGACTGGCTTTCTGTTGCTGTGGGCAACATACACGGCGCGGTAGCGGAGGCCACGCGCGATCAGAAAAAGCCGGAGGCGCGCCTTGATACAACGCATATAGAGGCGCTGTATGAAGCCACAAAAACGCCGCTGGTACTGCATGGCGGCAGCGGTATAAGGGTGGAATATATAAGAGAGGCCATCAAGGTTGGCATTGCCAAAATAAACGTGGGAACGGAGATAAGGCAGGCCTACGAAGCGGAAATGCGCGCATCCAACGATGTGGAAAAGGCGCAGGAGGCGGTTTATAAAAAGACGGTGGATGTTATAGACAACATGCTGGGAATAAGGGACAGCCGCGACCTTATTTTTGGATGAGCATTGTATTGCGGTAAAGTAAAAGCGCCGGGGATAGCATGGAGCCCCAGCGCTTTTTTTGGCCAAGCCTAATGGCTATGCCAGTGATCTTGGCAAACAAAAACGCGCACCGTCTGCTGACAGTGCGCGACTTTGGTTTGTTGGTGACCCTATGGGGAATCGAACCCCAGTTTCAGCCGTGAGAGGGCTACGTCTTGACCGCTTGACCATAGGGCCGTGATTTTCAGTGCAATAGTTATTCTAATGTAGATAGACAGATTTGTCAAGCAAAGAGAGCATATGTTTTTCAAAAATGCGGCAATATATTTCGCGCGGTGGGTTTTTGTTCTGCAACAAATGCCCTGTTGGATTTTGAAGCAAAAGAAAATGTGTATTTTAGAGATTTTATGATATAATAATTCGGTAAGTAACAAAACACGTATTTTTAGGGAGTTTTTTTATGCAGATTGCACGTGTCAAGGGCACGGTGGTAAGCACGGATAAATCAGATAAATTGACGGGTCTCAAGCTCATGCTTGTGAAACCCATAGATATAGCCACATTCGAGGAAAGCGGCGGCTTGCTGGTGGCGGTGGACGTGATAGGCGCGGGCGTGGGCGAAGTGGTCATGCTGGTGGGTGGAAGCTGCGCAAGGCAGACCGTGCTTACGGATGGGAAACCGGTAGATCAAGTCATAGCGGCCATAATAGATTCTGTGGATGTGCAGGGTAAGCGGGTATTTACGAAGTAATAAAGATTTACCATAGATAGATAGGGGTATAGGCAATGCTTACAGAACAGGAAATAAAGAGAATAGCGGCGGAAACGGTGACGGCGCTGGCTGGCGGCACAAGTGCGGGCTATACCGCGCCCGTAATGGGCGGCGTAAACTGGCTGTGCGATACGGCGGAGGAAGCCATAGCAAACGCCAAGGCCTCGCAGCGTCAGCTCATGGCCATGACGCTGGAGCAGCGCGGAATGCTGATAGAGGCGATGCGCCAGGCGGCGAGGGACAATGCCAAAATGCTGGCGGAGATAGCGCACAACGAAACGGGCTACGGCAGCGTGGAGCATAAGACGGCGAAAAACCTGCTGTCGGCTAACAAAACGCCGGGCATAGAGGATCTGCACACGCAGGCCTACACGGGCGACTTTGGATTGACGATGATAGAGGGCGCGCCCTACGGAGTTATAGGCTCCATAACGCCGTCAACCAACCCGACGGCGACGATCATAAACAATTCCATAAGCATGATAGCGGCGGGGAACGCCATAGTATACAATCCGCATCCGGGAGCGAAGCGCGCCTCGCAGGAGGCAATGCGCGTGCTGAACGAGGCCATAGTGGCGGCGGGCGGCCCGGCGGCGCTGATAGCCTGCCCGAAGAACCCGGACATGGCGACCAGCAAGGTTATAATGGAGCATAAGGACACCAAAATACTGTCCATCACGGGCGGTGAGGCGGTTGTTAACATAGCCATGAAGGTGGGCAAGAAGGTCATAGCGGCCGGTCCGGGCAACCCGCCCGTAATAGTGGACGACACGGCGGACATCACGCGTGCGGCCAAGGAGATAGTGGAGGGCGCGTCGTTCGATAATAACGTGCTGTGCATAGCGGAGAAGGAAGTATTCGCTTTCAGTAGCATAGCGGACGAGCTGATGGCGGGAATGGAGCGCAACGGCGCGTTCAGGATATACGGCGCGGATATAGACAAAGTAGTGAACACCGTTCTGAATCATAAGGACGGCAAGTATACGGCGAACAGAAACTTTGTGGGAAGAGACGCAACGCACATACTGAGGGAGAGCGGCGTGGCATTCACGGGCAACCCGAGGCTGGTTATAGCCGAGGTGGAGAGGGATCACCCCTTCATAATGGTTGAGATGCTTATGCCGGTGCTCGGCATATCGCGCGTTGCGAACATCCGCGAGGCCATAGAATGCTCGCTGGTGGCGGAGCAGGGTTTCCAGCACAGCGCGTACATACATTCCACCAACGTGCACAACATGAGCATGGCGGCGTCCGCGCTGAACACGACCATATTCGTGAAGAACGCGATGTCACTTGCGGGTCTTGGTTTCCACGGCGAGGGCTGCACCACACTTACGATAGCAACGCCCACGGGCGAGGGTATAACGAGCGCCAAGACGTTCACGCGCTCAAGGCGCTGCGTATTGCAGGGCGATTTTAGGATAATATAAAAATTTTGATAATATAACGGAGGTTTAATTCATGTCAAAAGAAGCATTGGGAATGGTAGAGACAAAGGGACTTATAGGTGCGATAGAGGCGGCTGACGCTATGGTTAAGGCGGCTAACGTTTCGCTGGTGGGCAAAGAGCAGATAGGTTCCGGCCTTGTGACCGTTATGGTTCGCGGTGATGTGGGCGCGGTAAAAGCGTCTGTAGATGCGGGCGCTGCAGCTGCAAAGCGCGTGGGCGATCTGTACGGCGTGCACGTAATACCCAGGCCGCACGAGGATGTTGAAAATATACTGCCCAAGGGAAAATAATAGCGGCAGTTTTGCAAGAATAAGCTAATTGAACAAAGGAGAATCTGATATGGATAAGCAGGCATTGGGAATGGTTGAGACCAGGGGTCTCATAGGCGCGATTGAGGCGGCCGACGCAATGGTCAAGGCGGCGGATGTGTCCTTGGAGGGCAAAGAGCAGATAGGCTCCGGCCTCGTGACCGTTATGGTTCGCGGCGATGTGGGCGCGGTAAAAGCCGCTGTTGATGCCGGCGCTGCCGCTGCGAAGCGCGTGGGCGACCTGTACGGTGTGCACGTTATCCCCAGCCCCCACGGCGATGTTGAGATGATACTTCCCAAGGGAAAATAATATTTGCGCAGAACGAAACTTAGGGTAGGCTTGCGAGAGGGTCGACCCTGCTTCGCGCGGCATCGTTTCGCCGCGCGGGCTGTGGCTCTTGAAAAATTGGCGAAGGTGATTTGTTATGAATATTGACGAGATCGTAAAGCAGGTTGTTGAGCAGCTTGAGATTCCGGGCGGCGCTGATGTGAAGTCGTTTATGATACCGAACACGCAGGGAGCGGGGGATATAGATATGCCCGTGCATCTTGAGCACGCGTTGCTGATACCCGGCGCCGGCGCCGAAAAAATACGCGAGGAGTGTGCCAAGGCGCGCAAGGCCTGCGTTGCTGCGGTGAATCTGGCGCCCTATTTTGTGGCAGACGCGGCGGAGGTGCTGCGCGGTTCCACCGTTAAGGTGGGCTCGGCCATAGGTATACCCAATGCGGCGATGTCAACAGCGGCCAAGGTTGCGGACGTTAAGGATTGCATAAGCAACGGCGCGCAGGAGATAGACGTGGCCATAAATGTGCTGGCCATAAAGTCGGGCAGGATGGACGACGCAAGGCGCGAAATGGAGCAGATACTTTCCGTTGCGCAGGGCAAGGCCATCATAAAGGCGGCGTTCGAGCATTGCCTGTTCACAGAGCAGGAGAAGCTGGAAACGCTTAAAATGCTGAGAAGCTGCGGCATAGAGTTCCTCAAGATACAGAACGTGCTTAGCGGCGAGGGCGCAAGCGAGGAGAGCATAAAGTTTGCCAAGGACATTTTGGGCAGAAACGTGCGAATAAAGATAGACGGCGGAGTTAAAACGGCGAAGCGCGTAAAAGAGCTGGTTGCCGCAGGTGCGGACAGGATAGGCCTTTCCGCCACATTTGCGGTGCTTGCGGAATAAAATTTTTGCTAAACAAAGGGCGTATCCGAAAGGGTGCGCTCTTTTTGTAAATAACGATTGACAAATAGGCAACCTATTGCGTATAATGGATGTGCAATAGGTTGCTTATTTGCGCGGATGCATACGCGCGGAGGAAGGAAGGCTATGGATAGAAAAACGCAGGAGCAGTATATACACGGCAGCACGCTTTTGCTCTCCAACAGATACCAGATAATAGGCGATAGGCTGTTGGGCGGAGATGTCACAATGAAGCAATGGATATTGCTTATAATTGCCAGCAAAATACAAGGCGAGGGTTTGAGCATAAATCGTCTTGCGGATTTTATGGGCTATTCCCGTCAAAACGCAACAAAAATGCTGCTGCTGTTGGAAAAAAAAGGATATGTGCGCCTGCTGCCATCCAAGCTGGATCGCCGTGCCAAAAATGTGGAGCTGACTGAAAAGACATACGAATATTTCAGAGAGAATAATGACATTGGAAATCGTTTACTGGATAAAACATTTGCGGGTATAACGGACAAGGAAGTGGAGGCGGCGTTTGGCGTTGTAAGCAGGCTTCTGGAGAATACTGAGTCCATTATGGAGGAACTTGAGCATGAAAAAGGCAATAGTGATATATAAATCGAAATACGGAACGGCGAGGGATTACGCGAAGTGGATAGCCGAAGCGCTAGGTTGTGAGTGCAAAAGCGTGAAGGACGTAAAGCCCGGGGAACTGGAACGGTACGATGTTGTGATATACGGCGGCGGGCTGTACGCGGGCGGAATAAACGGCATTAAGCAAATAAAAAAGCAGGCTGCAAAGCTTAAGCACGTGCTGGTGTATATGGTGGGTGCGGCGCCCGCGGGCATAGAGGGAAATATGGAGGGCTATGTACAGCGAAACTTTGGCGATACACCGCCCAAAAACATAGATTTTTACTATTTCAGCGGCAGACTGGATTACGAAAGCATGAGCACGAAGCATAAATGGATGATGAAAATGCTTGTAAAAATGCTGAGTAAAAAGCCGGAGGCGGAGCGAACGGAAATGAACAAACAAATAATAGCCAGCGTGGAAGGCAAAATAGACAGAGCGGATAAGTCGCTCATAGAACCTTTGGTGGAAAGAGCGAATCAATTGACGTAAAAAAGCGCGGAAGCCTAAGGGCGACCGCGCTCTTTTAAACATGAGGTTTTTTGAAGTACATAGAAACTTTTTTGCAAAAAAGTTTCTATGCCGCCGGAGGCGACCTATCCCAATATCTTTTTCAAATCTTCATCCGCTGTGGATATGGGCGATATGCCAAAATTCTCCACCAGATAATTGAGTATATTGGGCGATACAAAGGCTGGCAGGGATGGCCCCAAGTATATGTTTTTTATACCCAGCGAAAGCAGCGTGAGCAGTATGGCAACGGCCTTCTGTTCGTACCAGGAGAGCACCAGCGTTAGCGGCAGCTCGTTTACGCCGCAGTCAAATGCATCTGCCAAAGCCAGAGCCACCTTTATAGCGCTGTAAGCATCGTTACACTGACCCATGTCCAGTATGCGCGGCAGACCTCCGATCTCCCCTATATCAAGATCGTTGAAACGGTATTTTCCGCAGGCCAGCGTGAGTATCATGGTATCCTTAGGCGATTTTTCTACAAATTCGGTGTAATAGTTGCGTCCGGGTCTTGCGCCGTCACAGCCGCCAACCAGGAAGAAATGCTTTATGGCACCGCCCTTCACGGCTTCTATCACCTTATCCGCGACGGAGAGCACCGTGCCGTGGCCGAAGCCTGTTGTAACGGTCGTTCCACCATTTATGCCCGTCTTTTGAGTATATTCGGGGTATCCGCCCAGCGCGAGCGCCCTTTCTATAACCGGTGTGAAATCCTTGTCCTCGCCGATGTGGATAAGACCGGGGTAGGCCACCACCGCCGTGGTGAAAACTCTGTCCGCATAGCTTTCCTTCACGGGCATGAGGCAGTTTGTGGTGAACAGAACCGCGCCGGGAATATTGGCGAATTCCTTTTGTTGGTTTTGCCACGCAGTGCCGAAGTTGCCCTTTAGCTGTGGGTATTCCCTTAGCTTGGGGTAGGCGTGCGCGGGCAGCATTTCGCCGTGGGTGTATATGTTTACTCCCTTGTCCTTGGTCTGTTCAAGCAGTATATAAAGATCGTGCAGGTCGTGCCCGCTAACCACAATGAAGGGCCCGGGCTCTATGCCGAGCGGCACAGTAGCGGGCGCGGGGGTGCCGTAAGTACCCGTGTTGGCGCTATCTAAAAGCTCCATGCACCTGAGGTTCATCTGTCCGGTTTCCATAACTATGGGCAGCAGAGAGTCCACGGTGCCCTCGTTGGCGACAGCGCGCAGCGCCTTCAAAAAGAAAGCGTTCAGCTCCGCATCTTTATGACCCAGCATGTAGGCGTGGTGCGCGTAGGCGGCCATGCCGCGTATGCCAAAAAGTATGAGAGATTTGAGCGAGCGCACATCCTCGTTTTGCGCCCAGATATCCTCCAGCTTAAAGCCTTCGCGCTTTGCGGTCGCCAAAACCTGTTCTGTGAGAGCGTTTATGCTCTCATCGTCGAAACTAACGTTCGTTACGGTGGTGAAGAGCGCGTCCATTACCAGCTTGGAAGTCGCGTCGTCCGGTTTATCCATACCTGCGGCCAGCGCTATCAGCGCGCCGGTCAGTTCGTCCTGCTTTTTTGCGGTGTGATCGGCCTTGCCGCACACGCCCGCCTTGCCCGTACAGCCCGTACCGCGAGCGGTTTGCTCACATTGATAACAAAACATTTCAGACATTGTTTGATCCTCCGTTTCAGTTAATAATATAACCAAATTATAGCTGTGTTAATATTAAAAGTATGTTGTAAAAACAACGCAATGTATTGTTTGTTTTAGATTGTAGATGAAATGAAAAAGCGGCATAACGGATATACGAGCGGTTTATATTCAAAAATACTGGACAGCGCCGCGAGGAGGTAATATCATCTATAATGTAATGTTTTTTGGAGGGTGGGCGTATGGATGATAGTTTGCGAGCGGCCGTGAACAGGCTGTGCGAGTATCTGGCGCGGCGCGATATAGCTGCGCTTACGAAAAAAGCCGTGATTGCGGCGGGCTTGCGCCGGTTCGATGTTTTGTTGGTTTTTGGCGGAGATCTCACGCTGGCTGTGGAGCACGCGGCTGCGGCCTACCACTCCGGGCTGGCGGGGAAGCTATTGGTCAGCGGAGGAATGGGTCACTCCACCGAGATATTGCGCGGGAACGTGAAGCAAAAGTATGGAATAGACACAAAGGACATGGCTGAGGGCGACATACTGGCTACGGTGGCAATGGTTTATCTTGGCATACCGCAAAAGGATATACTTTCGGAAAACATTTCCACGAACTGCGGGCAAAACGCCGAATATTCAATGCGGCTGCTGGCCGAGCGCGACACCGCGCACGAGAAAATATTGCTGCTGCAGGACCCTTTTTTGCAGCGCAGAAGCCAGGCTTCGCTGGAAAAATATATGCGGCGGGGCAGAGCGTGGAGCTTCGCGCCGGTAATACCAACGGCGGAGCATTTGCTGGCGGGCAAGCCGTGGAGCAGAGAACGTTTCGTGGAGTTTTTGATTCGCGAGATACCCCGCCTGCGGGACGACGAGCATGGCTACGGGCCAATGGGCAGTGGCTACATAGGCCACTGCGACATACCGCCCGAGGTGGAGGAGGCCTACGCGCTGATAGTGGGGCGCAGGGAAGAGCTTTTGAACAATTGACATAAAACGGAGGATCGAGTAAATGAGTGAGAGAAAAGAATTGGTTTTTTGCATGGCGGAGAGAGAGGATTTGGCGCAGCTTGCTCAAATGCGCACGGCCTATCTGATGGACGATTACAGCGAGCTTCCCAAAGAGCGTATATTGGAGATATCGGGGCAGGTGCCCGGATATATGGAAAAGGAGCTGGGCAAGGGTCTGCGCGCCTACCTTTGCAAGGATGGAGATAAAATCGTGGCAACGGTGCTGATGCTTCTGACAGAGAGGCCGGCCAGCCCTATGGTGCCGAACGGACGCATGGGCACGCTTATGAACGTGTACACAATTCCGGATTACCGGGGAATGGGCATAGCCAAAAGGCTGGTGAAAATGGCGATAGCGGAGGGGAAAGAGCTGGGGCTTTCCATAATGGAACTGAAAGCCACACCCGCCGGAGCGCCGCTCTATAAACAGCTTGGCTTCAAAGATGAAGCGCCGAGGTATACGGCTATGGATTTGAAGCTATAGATGCATAATAAATGTATTGGAAAAGTAGAAATAATAACATAAAAAACAGGCGGCCATCGGCCGCCTGTTTTTGCGCGCGTATGCGTGTATGTGCGTTCGTATTATATACCTTTTTTAGCGTTCTCAAGCTGCTTCAGCTCTGTCTGGTTAGTTGTGCACACGTGACCGGGCAGAGGCATTATGCGCTCGTGAACCGCGTCCACTATTGTTTCGGGCTGCGGGAAGAAGTAGCCCTCCAGCTCGTGCGCGGGTGTTATCCAGTTTTTCGCGCCAACCACAACGGGAGGAGCGTCCAGATAATCGAATGCCAGCTCGCTTATTGTCTGCGCAAAATCTTTGAGGTGGCTGCCGCGTTCGCAAGCATCGCCCGTTACTATTATCTTGCCCGTCTTCTTAACGGATTCAAGCACCGGCTCGTAATTGAAGGGAACCAGGCTGCGCGCGTCTATTACCTCAACGGACAGGCCGTATTTTTCTTCCAGTATCTTCACCGCACCCATAACGCGGTACAGCGTTGCGCCAACGGAAAGTATGGTGAGGTCTTTACCTTCCTTCTTTATATCCGGCTCGCCCAGCGCTATTTCGTAATAATCCTCCGGAACGGTTTCGGCGAACTGCTCGCCTATATCGTATATCCTCTGGCTTTCCAGGAATATGACCGGGTCTGTACCGTTCAGCGCGGCGTTCAGCATACCCTTGGTGTCGTAGGGCGTAGCGGGGAAAACCACCTTGAGGCCGGGAATGTGCGTGCACAGCGCGGACCAGTCCTGAGAGTGCTGCGCGCCGTATTTGGAGCCGACGGACATGCGCAGTACGAAGGGCATCTTTATAACGTCGCCGCTCATTGCCTGCCATTTAGACATCTGGTTGAACACCTCGTCACCCGCGCGGCCGATGAAGTCCATATACATTAGCTCGCTCATTACGCGGCCGCCGCACATGGCGTATCCAACCGAGGTGCCCACTATAGCGGCCTCCGAAATGGGAGCGTTGAAGAAGCGGTGGTAGGGTATGGATTCGGTAACGTTCTGGTACGCACCGAAAGCGCCGCCCCAATCTCTGTGATCCTCGCCATAGGCTATGAATGTGGGATCGAGGTAATATTTATGCATCGTGGCTTCAAATATGGCGTCACGAATATTGTAGGCGCGGTTTTTGGAAACGGGCTTGCCGTTTTCGTCCACGGCGCTGCGAATCTTTTTCTTGAGCTTTTGCACCTTTTCGTTCTCCTCGTAAGCGGTGAGAACGTCCGGTTTTCTGCCCTCTTCCATGCTGGGTATGGAAAGGTTTGTGAACATCATGTTTGCTATGGCGTCCGGGTCTTTCGCGAGGTCTATGCGGGGCGATATTTCTTCGTCCTTACCAAGCTTCACGGCCCAGGTCATATCCTTGCGGATGCCGTCCTCTATGGCTTTCAGCTCTTTTTCCGTGGCAACGCCGGCGGCTATCATCTGCTCGCCAAACACCTTCAGGGGATCTATCTCCTGCCACATCTCCAGCTCTTCCTTGGTGCGGTAGGTGGCCGCGTCTGACGGGCTGTGTCCCGAATAGCGGTATGTAACAACGTCCAGCAGCACCGGACCTTTTCTATCTTCTATTATCTTGC
>CAYXFB010000014.1:0-49740 GCA_964464145.1 uncultured Christensenella sp. | reverse complement strand
CCCGGCGCTTGCCGCCCTTGCCCGTGAACTGCTTGAGCATCTTTTTCATCTGGTCGAACTGGTTCAAAAGGCGGTTCACCTCTTGTATCTGTGTGCCGCTGCCCGCCGCTATACGCCTTCTTCGCGAGCCGTTTATTATCTGCGGGTTTATGCGCTCCTCGCGCGTCATAGAAAGCACTATTGCCTTGGTGCGCGCCAGCTGCTTTTCATCGAACTGCATACCCTTCAGCTTTGCGCCGCCCGGCATCATTGCCAGTATGTCGCTCATGGAGCCCATGTCCTTTAGCTGCTCCATCTGATCCAAAAAATCCTCCAGCGTAAGCTGATCCTTTGTTATCTTCTGCTGCAGCTCTCGGGATTTCTTTTCCTCGAAAGCGGTCTCCGCTTTCTCTATCAGTGTTAGCACGTCGCCCATGCCCAGTATGCGCGAAGCCATGCGGTCGGGGTGGAACTGCTCTATATCTGTAAGCTTTTCACCCACGCCCACAAACTTTATGGGCTTGCCCGTCACCGCGCGCACAGACATCGCCGCGCCGCCGCGCGTATCGCCGTCTATCTTGGTCATTATTATGCCGTCTATGCCAATGTTGTCATTGAAGGTGGTGGCGGCGTTCACCGCGTCCTGACCCGTCATGGCGTCCAGCACCAGCAGCGTTTCTGTGGGGTTTGCGGTCTGCTTGAGCTGCTTTAGCTCCGCCATCATTTCATCGTCTATATGCAGCCGACCCGCCGTATCCACTATAATAACGTCCTCCGCGCTGAGCGTTGCGTGGTGGATCGCCTCTTTGAATGTTTCGGAGGGGTTTTGCTGCCCCTTGTCAAAAACGTCCACGCCCACCTGCTCGCCCACAACGTGCAGCTGCTTTATGGCAGCCGGACGGTATATGTCGCAAGCCACCAAAAGCGGCTTTCTGCCTTGTTTTTTGTACCAGCCCGCCAGCTTGGCGCAAAAGGTGGTCTTGCCCGCGCCCTGCAGACCCATCATGAGTATTACAGTGGGATTGCCGCTCTTTATGTCCGTATGCGTGCCGCCCAAAAGCTCCGCCATTTCGTCCCGCACCAGCTTTATCACCTGCTGGCCGGGCGTAAGGCTCTCGAGTATCTCCACACCCGTGGCCTTTTCTGACAGATCCTTTATAAATTTTTTCACCACGGCGAAGTTTACGTCCGCCTCCAGCAGCACCAGCTTTATTTCACGCATCGCCGCCTTTATATCCGATTCGGAAAGCTTTCCGCGCGAGGTAAGCTTGCTGAAAAGCCCCTGCAATTTTTCCGCTATTCCTTCAAACGCCATTTATATATTCTCCGTGCCACTATCGGCTTCCATTTGCTTTTTTACCAGTCCCAGCTTGGCCTCCATGTCGGCCAGCTTTTTGCGCGCGCGGTTCAGTATGTCCATCACGCCCTGCCTTGTTATTCCGTATTCGCCCGCAATCTCGGCCAGCGAAAGATCGTCGTTATAATATAGCTCGAACACCTTTGCCTGCTTCTCTGTGAGAAAGCTGCCGTAAAAATCGAAGAAAAGCGGCATATCCAGATCTTTTTCGCTTTTCATATCGCTCCCCCTTCAAAAAAACAGGTGTAAAGGTTTTTTGGTTTACACCTGTTTTATTATACAGTTATATGCCGCTTTGTCAAGCGTTTTTGGGCGAAAATACGCAAAAAGCCTACTCTATTATGGCTTTGGCAAAATCCTTCGCGTCGAAGGGCTGCAGATCGTCTATACCCTCTCCCACGCCTATGAAGCGCACTGGAACGCCCGTTATGTCCTTCACGGCGCACACAACGCCGCCCTTGGCCGTACCGTCCAGCTTGGTGAGTATTATTCCCGTAAGCTTCACACTCTCGTTAAATATCTCCGTTTGCGAGATGGCATTTTGTCCCGTTGTGGCGTCCACCACCAGAAATGTTTCGCGGTGAGCGTCCGCGTATTCCTTGTCCACCACGCGGTTTATCTTCTCCAGCTCGCCCATGAGGTTCTTTTTGTTGTGCAGCCTACCCGCCGTGTCTATTATGAGCAAATCAACATCCGCGTGCTTTGCCGCGTCTATGGCGTCGTACACCACGGCCGCCGGGTCCGCCCCCTCGGCGTACTTTATTACGCGCACACCCGAGCGTTCGCCCCACACTGAAAGCTGCTCCGCCGCCGCCGCGCGGAAGGTATCCGCCGCCGCCAGCAGCACTTTTTTGCCCTGGGAGCTATAGTAGGCCGAAAGTTTTCCTATGGCCGTGGTTTTGCCCACGCCGTTCACGCCCACAATAAGCATCACGCTGGGTTTTTTGAGCTCAAGCGGCGCGGCGTACATATATTTCGCCAATATGTCCACCAGCACGCTTTTGATCTCCTCCGTGTCGTCTATCCTGTGCTCCTTTGTGTGGTCGCGCAGCGCGTCTATTATTTTATCCGTGGTAGCCACGCCGATGTCCGAAAGTATGAGCGCCTCTTCCAGCTCCTCAAAAAATTCCTCATCCACCTTGCGAAAGCTCTTTATAACGTTATTCAGCTTGCCGGAGATATTCTCCCGCGTCTTTTGCATACTCGCCTTAATTTTATCGAACAATCCCATATAATTTTTTCCTTTCCTACTGTGCTTTTTCCAGGCTCACGGAAACGATGTCCGAAACGCCCTTTTCGTGCATGGCTATGCCATACAGCGTATCGCAGATCGCCATTGTGGGCTTTCTGTGCGTTATAACTATAAATTGCAGCTCGGCCGACAGCTTTGTGAGGTAATCGGCCAGCCGCACGAGGTTCGCCTCGTCCAGCGGCGCGTCTATCTCATCCAAAAGACACACGGGCGACGGGTTTATCTGCAGCATGGCAAAGAGCAGCGCAATGGCGGTGAGTGCCTTTTCCCCGCCGGATAAAAGCGATATGTTTTGCAGCTTCTTGCCGGGCGGCTCTGCTATTATCTCTATGCCGCACTCCATTATATCTTCCTCGTCCAAAAGCTGCAGCTCTGCTATGCCGCCGCCGAAAAGCTCGCTGAACACCTTTTTGAAGCCGCTGTTTATCTGCGAAAATTTTTCCTTGAAGCTGGCCTTCATGCCGGACAAAAGCTCGCCTATGACCACCTTGAGATCCTCGCCCGCCTTGAAAAGATCGGCGCGCTGCACCACCAAATTGTCGTAACGCTCGCGCACCCGCGCGTAATCCTCTATGGCGTTGGGGTTCACGCTGTCCATATCGCGCAGCTTTGTTTTTATATCCTCAAGTTCCTTTGTGCCGCTCTGGTAGGCGAAATCCTCTTCCTTTTGCTCCAGCGCGTTGGCGTAGGTCAGGCCGTAGCTGTCCCACAGCTTGGCCTGCATATTTTCGCGCGCCAGCTCGTTTTTCTCCTTTTGCGCTATAAGCCTATATTTTTGCTCTATGAGAAGGTTCTTCTTTTCTGTCAATCCATCCGATCTCTCGCCGAAGCCCGCTATCTCCGCGTTCAGCTTCTCGCGCAGTTCAAATTTATCCTGCACTAGCGTGCCCGCATTTTTGACGTCGGTGAAAACGTCGTCCAGCTCCTCGGCAAGCTCGTGCTTGCGCCGCTTTATGTTTTTCAGCTCGGCCTGCGCGCTTTCGCAGGCTATATCCGCCGCGTTTATGCCCTCTTTTGCCTCGGTCGATGCACGGCGCAGATGCTCCGCTTCCTGCAGCAGCATAGATTTTTCGCCGTTAAGCTCGCCCTGACGCAGTTCCATTGAAGAAAGCGCCTCACGCTTTTCAGCGCCCCGCCGCATATCGTCAGACATTTGCTGCTCCGCTATACGCAGCGTCTCAGACAGCTCGTCGTACTCCGCCTGCAATTTCTCCACGTCCGCCTGAGCCTGCTTTGCCGCCTCCACAAGGCCGTCGTATTCGTCGGTGGACCTGCCCGCCTGCTCGGTCAAAGCTGCGTGTTCGGTGCGCTTCTCTGAGGCGCGCTGCTCCGCCGCTATAAATTTTTGCTTGGCTTCGGCAATCTCTATCTCCTGCGCGCGCAGCTTTTGCACCAGCTCGGCGTGCTCCCCCTGCCGCTTCTCTAAAAGCTGCTGCTTTTGCTCCGCCTCTTCGCGCAGCTTTTCAAGCTCGCCCGCGTTTTGCTGTATAGCTGCCTCAAGCTCCTCGGCCATGCGCTTGCGCGAAAGCAGACCCGTGCCCTTCTGCTTTATGCTGCCGCCCGTTATAACGCCGCCCGGCTTTATGAAATCGCCCTGCATGGTGACCGTGCGGAAGGAATATTCCGCCCTGCGCATCAGCGCCACGGCAACTTCCATATCCTCCACTATAACGGTACGCGCCAGCAAAAAATCCACCGCCGGACGCACAGAGTCATCACATTCAATAAGCTCGCTCGCCACGCCATAAACGCCGTCCATAGACAAAAGCGCGCGTTCATCCTCCCTAAGATACTTCACCTTGAGCGATTTTGAGGGCAAAAATGTAACGCGACCCAGCTCGTATTTGCGCAGGAAGGCAATGATCTCCTTGGCGTCACCGTCCGTCTCCGTAACAATGTTTTGTAGCGCGTTCCCCAGGATCACCTCCATGGGCAACTCAAAGCGTTTGGGCACGTCCACCAGCTCTGCCAGCACGCCCGTTATCTTCTGCGCAATGGCGGGATGATCGGCCGCGCGGCGCATCAATAGCTTCACGCTGTCAAAATAGCCCTCGTGCGCGTCGCGCATCTCCTTTAGCATAGCAAAGCGCGAACGCTCCTCGTCCAGCTTCTTTGAAACAATGTTTCGTTGCTCCTTGGCTTGGGAGAGCGCGGTCACCGCCTGCTGCATACTAAGCGCCAGCTCGTTGGCGCTCCTGCGCGTGTCCTCGTTTTGGGATGTGAGCAGCTTTAGCTGTTCGCCCTGCACCTTGGCCTCTTCCTCTAGCGCGCGGTGCTCCTGCTCGTGCGCGTCTATACGGCTTTGCACCTCTTGGCGCTGCTTGTAATGCATCTCGGCCTTTACGCTGCTCTCGTTATAATCTATCTGCCGCGTTTGAAGCGTGGCGCGCGCGTTCTCGGCGCGCTGTTTCAGCCCGCCTATGTTTTCCGCCTGGCCGTCCGCCACCTCCGTCATGGCGGAAAGCTCCTCGCGCAGCTTTTGCATAAGCTCAAAATTCTCGTCCATCACGGCGTTGAGCGCGTTCACCCGCTCGTTTATTTGGCTTATTTTTTCCGTATTTTGAGCGATGAGGCTTTCCCAGCTCTCGCATTTTTCCGTGTGCTCTGCAACGGCGGCCTTTAGGTTGGCCTCCTTTTCGTCCAGCAGCGCCCGCTCGCCCTTGAGCTTTTCCTGAAGCTGCATCATTTCGTTCACCTTGGCGCTGTGCTCGTCTATCTCCTCCTGCAGCGCGGCCAGCTCCGCGCGCGTTTCGCCCTGCTTGGCGGCCAGCGCGCGCATCTGCGTCTCAAGATCGGCCGTTTCCTGCTCGCACTCGCCGATCTGCTGCACCGTTTTGGCGGCGCGCTCCTCCGCGCGTTCGTGGTTATACAAAAACAGATTTATCTCAAGCTGCTTCAGTCTGTCGCGCAGTATGAAATACTCCTTCGCCTCTATCATCTGCCGTTCCAGCGGCTCTATTTGAAGCTCCAGCTCTGCAATTATGTCGTCTATGCGCAGTATGTTCTCGTTCGTCTTTTGAAGGTTGCGCTCCGCCTCCTCCTTGCGCACGCGGTATTTTGTAATACCCGCCGCCTCCTCAAACACTTTGCGCCGCTGCACCGCCTTGCTGTTCAAGATCTCGTCTATGCGGCCCTGGCCAATTATGGAGTAGCCCTCCTTGCCTATGCCCGTATCTCTGAAAAGCTCCAGTATATCCTTTAGGCGGCAATTTCCCTCGTTTATGGAATATTCGCTCTCGCCCGAACGGTACATTTTTCGGCGCACGCAAATCTCCGAATAATCGGTATCCACCTTTTTATCCGCGTTATCAAAAATGAGCGCAACCTCGCAGTAGCCTTTACGCTGGCGGGATTGCGTTCCGTTGAAAATAACGTCCTGCATGGAGGTGCCGCGCAGGTTTTTAGAGCTTTGCTCTCCAAGCACCCAGCGCATGGCGTCCGCAATGTTGCTCTTGCCGCTGCCGTTAGGCCCCACAACGCCCGTTATTCCGTTTTTTATGGCTATTTCTTTTTTGCTTGAAAACGATTTAAAACCGTTCAGCTCAATTCTCTTTAAATACATCGCTCCGGCGCGCCTCTACACAGATTTCATGAATTGCTGTCTATACGTACCATTGAATATACATGAGCGAACTTCTTTTTGAATACCGGGTTCAATAGCCGCAGCACAAGGAAAGCCGCCGCGGCGAACACTATGCCCATTATGGCCGCCATAGCGTCTGTGGGCACTGCGGCCGTGGGCGGCAGCGAATAGCCCACCCAAATACCCAAAAACAGCATTATAAGCGGAAAAATATACGCTATAAGCGAGGATTGCAGCGCGTTTTTGGAGGTGAACTCTATCTCCACCCTGTCGCCCACCTTGGCCGAAAGCGTATTTTTCACCTCCACGGTTATATCGTTTTGGCCGGCCATCATACCGCAGGCGCCGCACTTGGCGCACATGGAGGTACGCTTGAAAAGCAGATACGCCGTACCGTTTTTTATATCAACAACTTCGCCCGTTTCTTTCATATCTCGCCGTCTCCCGCTTTTTCCATAGTTTGCAATATGCCGCGCGGCTATTGTATAGGGCGCGCGGCATACATTTTATTCTACTCCGTAACCTTTATGTGCAGCTCTCTGAGCTGTTTATTATCAACCGGCGTGGGTGCCTGCGTCATTAGGTCGGAAGCGTTCTGCACCTTGGGGAAGGCTATAACGTCCCTTATGGAGCTTGCGCCCGCCATGAGCATTGCCAAACGATCCAGCCCGTAGGCAAGCCCGCCGTGCGGGGGCGTGCCGTATTTCAGCGCCTCCAAAAGGAAGCCGAAGCGTTCCCACGCGTCCTCCTTTGTGAAGCCCAGCGCATCAAGCATCTTTTCCTGCAGCTCCGTGCTGTGTATCCTTATGCTGCCGCCGCCCGCCTCGTTGCCGTTTATAACTATGTCATAGGCCTTGGAGCGCACGCTTGCCGGGTCGGCATCAAGCTTGTCTATATCCTCATCCATGGGAGCTGTGAAGGGATGGTGCACCGCAACGTAGCGCTTTTCCTCCTCGGAATACTCGAACAGCGGAAATTCCGTCACCCACAGCAGATCCCAGGTGTTTGGCTTTATAAGCTCCAGCTTTTCGGCCAGCTTCAATCTCAGCGCGCCCAGCGAATCGAAAACCACCTTGTTTTTATCGCCCACAAAGAAGAGTATATCGCCCACCTGACCGTCCAGCCGCTCCATTATGGCGTCTATCTCGGCCTGCGTCATAAACTTTGTTATGGGCGAGTTCATGCCGTCCTCCTTTATGGATATCCACGCCATGCCCTTCGCGCCGTATATCTTGACGAAATCCACCAGCGCGTCTATCTCGCGGCGGGCGAACTTGTCCGCGCAGCCCTTTGCGTTTACCGCGCGCACGCTGCCCCCGTTTTTCACAACCGAGCTGAACACCTTGAACTCCGAATTTTCCACTATATCGCTCACATTTTTAAGCTCAAAGCCAAAGCGCGTGTCCGGCTTGTCACTGCCGTAGCGCTCCATGGCCTCTTTGTATGTGAGCCGTTTCAGCGGAAGCGTTATATCCATATCCATGACTTCCTTGAACATCCTTTGCAGCAGACGTTCGTTGAGCTCCATAACGTCATTTTCCTCCACGAAGGAAAGCTCCATATCTATCTGCGTAAACTCGGGCTGTCTGTCCGCCCGCAGGTCCTCGTCTCTGAAGCATTTTGTTATCTGAAAATACCTGTCGTAGCCCGAAACCATTAGTATCTGCTTGAAGAGCTGTGGCGACTGCGGCAGCGCGTAGAAGCAGCCCTCCTTTATGCGTGAGGGCACAAGATAGTCCCTCGCGCCCTCGGGCGTGCTCTTTTGCAGCATGGGCGTTTCAATATCCAAAAAGCCGTTTTCCTGAAGGAAATTGCGCGCGGAGTTGGCTATGCGGTTTCTCAGCATTAGGTTTTTCTGCATCTCCGGGCGGCGCAGATCGAGGTAACGGTATTTAAGGCGCAGCTCCTCGCGCACCTTGGAGCCGTCCTCTATCTCAAAGGGAGGCGTCTCGGCTCCGCTCAAAATTTTCAGCTCCTCCACCTTTACCTCTATACGTCCGGTGGGTATTTTATCATTCACGGTATCTGCGGAGCGCTCCACGATATTGCCGCGCACGGCCAGCACAAATTCGCTGCGTATGCCGCCCACCTGCGTGAAATCGCCCTTGAAGGTGGATTCGTCAAACACCACCTGCATTATGCCCGAACGGTCGCGCAGGTCGACGAATATAAGCCCGCCCAGATCGCGGCGGGTGTCCGCCCAGCCCATGAGCGTAACGCTCTTTCCTATATCTTCCGTAGTAAATTCGGCACACAGCGCACTGCGTTTCCATCCGGCCAACATTTCTCCCATAACAAACTCTCCTATTTTTCTATATGAACATTAAAATTTCATCCAAACGAACACTTTTCTCTTCGCCCGTCTCCATATTTTTCACCACAGCGGTGCCGTTTTCAAGCTCATTTTCGCCAATAGTCACCACGGTGGAAACCGCAACCTTTCCGGCAAACTTGAACTGCGCCTTTATACTGCGATCCGCGTGATCCATATCCGCTTTTTTGCCCGCCTCGCGCAGTTTTTTGACCAGCTTTGCGGCCGCTAAACGCGCCTCGTCACCCATGGAGCACACGAAAATATCCGTTACGCTGGGCTGTGGCAGCTCTATGCCCTCACTCTCCAGCGTTAAAAGCAGACGTTCTATTCCCATGCCAAAGCCTATGCCCGCCATTTTTGGCCCGCCTATCTCGGCCACCAAGCCGTCATAGCGCCCGCCGCCGCACACAGTGCCCTGCGCGCCTATGCTGTCCGATATTATTTCGAACACCGTCTTTGTATAATAATCCAAACCGCGCACTATGAACGGGTTTATGCTGTATTCTATATCCATCGCGGCCAAAAAGGCCTTGAGCGTATCAAAATGCTCGGCACAGTCGCCGCAGAGATTGTCTATCATAACGGGCGCGGCACTGGCCAGCGCCCTGCACCCCTCTTTCTTGCAATCGAGTATGCGCAGCGGGTTTTTCTCGAAGCGCTCGCGGCAATCGTCGCACAGCTGTTCGAAGTTACCGCGCAGATATTCCTTGAGCAGCTCGTGGTAGGCCGGCCGGCAAACCGGGCAGCCTATGCTGTTTATGTTTAGCCGCAGCTTTGTTATGCCCAGCCGCGCAAAAAGCGCAAGCGCAACCGATATCACTTCCGCGTCCACGCTGGCCGCAGCCGCGCCGAAAACCTCTATGCCAAACTGATGATGCTCTCTCAGTCTGCCAGATTGCGGACGCTCGTAGCGAAACACGGGCGCGGACAGATAATACATCTTTGTGGGCTGAGCGCCACCCGCCATGCCGCTTTCCACGAAGGCGCGCACCGCGCCCGCCGTGCCCTCCGGCTTCAGCGTGATAGAGCGGTGCCCCTTGTCCTCAAAGGTATACATCTCCTTTTGTACGATGTCCGTTGTGTCACCCACGCCACGCAAAAACAGCTCCGTATGCTCAAATACGGGCGTTCTGATCTCGCGGTAGCCATAGGCCGCCGTCAGCTCCCGCGCTATATTTTCAATATACTGCCATTTATAGCTCTCAGCAGGCAGTATGTCCTTTGTTCCCTTGGGCGCTTTCATCGCCAAAATTTACGTCCCCCTAAAAATTTCACCCCAAAAAGCCGCGCCCTTCGGGGATATTTTATTACGTTAACCATCAATATTATACTAGCTGGCCGCTCAAATGTAAACACCATCTATGTATGGCTACGGCGCGAAAAGCTCTGCCTTGCGCCGCGTCATCTCCTCCGTGCGCGCTATGTAGTGCTCTATATCCTTAACGTTGGCCGCACGCTCTATGCGATGCTCCGCGCCGAATACGCGCTTGGAGATGCCGCCCGCGCCGAAGGCCATTATGCTGGTGGTCTCCTCCATGTGGTCTATATTATACACGCAAATGCTGCCGTGCCGCGCGTAACCCGTGTTTTCAAGGTTACCGCTCATGTATTTCTGACGGTAGAGATAATACGGAATGTAGGCCAGTTCGCCCAGCATGGCGTGCGCGCGCTCCACCATATCCGATATCTGCCGCGCGTCGTGGAAGTTGCCCGCCTGCTCCGTCGCAAACGCGGACGAACGCTTCAAAGCCAACGTGTGCACGGTTATATTCTCGGGCGAAAGCGCCGCCACCTCGCTTATGCTGCGCTCCACGTCCGCCATATCCTCGCCTGGCAGTCCCAATATTATATCCGTGTTTATTTGAGAAAAGCCCGCCTCCCGCGCCATAGCGAAAGCCTCAAAAAACTGCTCCACGCTGTGCTTTCTCCCTATCAGATCCAGCGTGCTCTGCTTTGTGGTCTGCGCGTTTATGCTTATACGTCGCGCGCCGTTCTTTTTTATAACGTCCAGCTTTTCGGGTGTGACGGTGTCCGGCCTGCCCGCCTCCACCGTGTATTCCATGGGAACGCCAAACACCTCGCCCGCCGTTTGCATGAGCGAAGCCAGCTCGCCCGCCTCTAAAGCCGTGGGCGTGCCGCCGCCAATGTACACCGCGCGCACCCTGCGGGTATCTAGCAGCGGCGCGGCGGAACGCATCTCAAGCTCAAGCTGCCTCAAATAGGCTTGCTTAAACTTTGCGGAGCGCGCTATGTCCTGCGAAACGAAGGAGCAATATTTGCAGCGCGAAGCGCAAAAGGGTATGCCTATGTATATGTCTATTGCCTCGTCCGGTACGTCCAAATACGGCAGCTGATTGCCCACTATATCAAAGGCCAGCTTGGTTTTTTCTGCGGAAACGTCAAACTCTTCGCGAAAAAGACGCATAGCCTCAACGCCGCCCAACTCCTCTATGCTCTCACGCGCCAGCTTGGTCGGCCGAATGCCTGTGAGCGAACCCCAGTGCGGCCGCTTGCCCGTGGCTTTTTTGAGCAGCTCGTACACACTCCGCTTTACCAGCCGCTTTTGCAGCTTTTTGGCGAGCAGCTCATCCGTACCGTTTGCAAGCGGCGCCTTAAGCTCCACCTCTTGAAGCAACGCTTCGCCCTCAAAAAGCTGGACGCGCGAACACATTTTATCCGATACAGAAAAAAAGTGCCGCAGCACTTTCCCCTCGCACATCTCATCCGCACCCAGCAGCGCTATTTCGCGCTCCGCGTAAAAGAGGCGTATCTCGTCGCATATATCGTTGAAAAAATCAGTTTGCGTATAAAGTCCAATCATATCACATACACAGATAGGGGTTTTCCCGCTTTTCCTGATCCAGCGTGGTTGCCCCGCCGTGACCGGGGAACACCCTATAGTCGTCCTCCAAACGGTACAGCCTTTGCAGTGAGGCGTGCATCTCGTCCCAGCTTCCGCCCGGGAAATCCGTGCGGCCTATGCTGCCCTCAAACAGCGTATCGCCCGTGAAAAGCACATCTTCCGCCATAAAGCAAACACTGCCCGGCGTATGACCCGGCGTGTGCAATACGCGAAACTCCATGCCCGCCGCCTCTACCTTGTCGCCCTCCTTGAGCAGTATATCGGCAGGCGCGGAAAGCCCTATATCCCCGCCCGAAATGGGCACGTTTTTCATGGGATTGGTGAGCATCTCGGCGTCGCCCGTGTGCACGGCTACGCGCGCTCCGTATTTTTGCCGCAGATCCTCAGCCGCCCCTATGTGGTCGTAATGCCCGTGGGTCAGCAGAATGTGCGTGGGAGTGAGGCCGTTTTTCTGTAGCTCCATCGCTATAACGGTCGAATCGTCGCCGGGGTCTATCACCACCGCCTCGCCATTGCCCTCGCGAAAAGCGATATAAGCGTTTTCGCCCAACATTCCAGTAACAATAGTTAAAACGCGCATGCTCAAAACTCCTTTTTACTATCCAGCAATATAGTAACGGGCCCGTCGTTCACAAGCGAAACGTCCATCATGGCCTGAAACTGCCCAGTCTGCACATTTTTGCAGCGCTCCTTAAAAATCTCCACACAGCGTTCAAATAGCTGCCGCGCCTCGTCCGGCGGAGCGGCTTTTATATAGCTCGGCCGTCTGCCCTTGCGCGCGTCTGCGTACAGCGTGAACTGCGAAACCAAAAGCAATTCGCCGCCCACATCATTGAGCGAAAGGTTCATCACGCCCTCTTCGTCGTCAAATATACGTAGGTTGGCGCATTTTTCGGCTATGTATATAATGTCGGCCTCGGCGTCCTCTCGGCCTATGCCCAGCAGCACCATAAGCCCGGCGCCTATCTCCGCTATTCTCTCACCCTCCACGCAAACGCTGGCGGACTTAACCTTTTGTATCACAGCCCTCATATCTAATAATTCACCCTGTAAACGTCCGAAATACCCTTCAACGAACGCAGCTTGTTCATAAGATTGTCCATATCTTGTATGGAGGAGATATTAACGCGCAGCGAAATGTTGGCCACCCCGTTTTTGCCCGAATTGGCGTTTATGGAGGAAATATCCCTGCCCGCGTTGTATATGGCCTGCGAAAGCTCCACCATAAGGCCGGGTCGGTCGTCCGCCACCACATGTATCTCCACCGTGTAGGACGAAGCGTGATCCTCCGCCCACTCCACATCTATTAGGCGTTCTGATTCTATGCCTATATCGGTTATGTTTTTGCAATCCTTAACGTGCACACACACGCCCCTGCCGCGCGTTATGTAGCCCACTATCTCGTCGCCCGGCACCGGATTGCAGCACTTGGCGAACCTGACCGCCATGTCCTTGGAGCCCTTCACGGTAACGTCCTCTTCGGCGTTCTGCTTGTGCTGCTTCACCACCTTGGTGAGCACTTCCTCGCCCTCTATGTTGTTGGCCAGACGGTATTGCTCCGCCAGCTTGGACAGCACCTGGTTCACTGTGAGCGCACCATAGCCTATGGAGGCAAACATATCGTCCACGGATTTTAGCGTGAAGCGTTTGAAAAGCAGCCCCAGCCACTCGGAATTCAGCAGGTCGTGCGCGCGGTAGCCCTGCCTGCGCGCCTCTCGCTCAAACATCTCCCTGCCCTTGGCAATGTTCTCCTCCTTGAGCTCCTTTTTGAACCACTGGCGTATCTTGTTTCTCGCCTGCGTGGTCTTGACCGCCTTGAGCCAGTCTCTGCTTGGCCCGGGGGAGCTTTTGGAGGTGATTATCTCCACTATATCGCCCGTTTTCAGCTGATAGTCAAAGGGCACCAACTTGCCGTTTATGCGCGCGCCCACGCATTTGTTGCCCACGTCGCTGTGCACGCTGTAGGCAAAATCCAGCGGCGTCGCGCCGTTCACAAAATCCTTCACGTCGCCCTTGGGCGTAAAAACGAGCACGTGATCCGAGAATATATCTATCTTGAGCGTTTCCATGAAGTCGCGCGAATCCTTCACGTCGTTCTGCCACTCCATAAGCTCCCTAAGCCAGGCCAGCTTGGAATCCATGCTGCCCGGGCCCGAAACGCCCTCTTTATACTTCCAGTGCGCCGCTATACCATATTCGGCCGTCTTGTGCATCTCGTAGGTGCGTATCTGTACCTCGAAGGGTCTGCCGTCGTCACCCAGCAGCGTGGTATGCAGCGATTGATACATGTTTTGCTTGGGCACGGCGATATAATCCTTAAAGCGCAGCGGTATGGGCTTCCACATCGTGTGCACCAAACCCAGCACGCCATAGCAATCCTTTATACCCGACACTATTATACGTATGGCGGTAAGGTCGTACACCTCGTCGAAGGTCTTGCCTTTGCCCTTCATTTTTTTGTATATGCTATAGATGTGCTTGGGTCTGCCCTCTATGTCCGCCGAAATCTTCATTTCGACTATTTTTTCCTCTATCCTGCCTATTACCGCGCCCAAATATGCCTCGCGCTCGTCCCGCGTGGCGGCTATCTGGTTGGCTATCTCAAAATAATCGTCCGGGTGCAGGAATTTGAGCGAAAGATCTTCAAGCTCCCATTTTATGGTGCTGATACCCAAACGGTGCGCCAGCGGCGCGTATATCTCCAGCGTTTCAATGGCCTTTTCTATCTGCTTGTTTTCCGACTGATAGCGCAGCGTGCGCATGTTGTGCAGGCGATCGGCCAGCTTTATTATAACCACGCGTATGTCGCTGGCCATTGCCAAAAACATCTTGCGAAGCGACTCTGATTGCTGCTCCTCCTTGGACTGAAATTCGTAGTTTTTAAGCTTTGTAACGCCGTCCACCAGCTTGGCTATCTCGGGCGTGAACTGCTTTGCTACGTCCTCTATTGTTATTTTGGTATCCTCCACCACATCGTGGAGTATGCCAGCTATTATGGTGGTGTTATCCAGCCCCAGATCGGCAATTATATCCACAACGGCCAGAGGATGCGAAACAAAAGGCTCGCCGGAATGACGGAACTGCCCCTCGTGAGCCGCTTCCGCTATTTCGAACGCCTTTTCCACGTCCGCGTCATATTCCAGCTTATGCCTTCTTATAAAATCCTTGTAGTATGCCGTCAAAATAATTTGTTCTCTTTTCCGTCAATTTATTTAGCCCGCGCGGTCAATGCGCGGTTCACACCGCTCATGGAAATTATTTATATTCCACAAGCGAAAAAGTATCGTAGCCCTCAAGCTTATCGCGGCCATTAAGATCGGCCAGCTCAATAACAAAGCCCAGCACCGAGACCACTCCGCCCGCCATCTCTACCAGCTCGCAGGCCGCCTTGGCAGTGCCTCCCGTTGCCAGAAGATCGTCCAGTATGGCCACCTTTTGGCCGGGTTTTATGGCGTCCTTGTGCATTTCGAATTTGTCCGTGCCATATTCCAGCGCATATTCCACCCTGAAGGTGTCAAAGGGCAGCTTGCCCGGCTTTCTTATGGGCACAATGCCCTTCTTGAGCTCGTATGCCACGGGCGAGCCCACCAAAAAGCCGCGCGCATCCAGCACAAGTATAACGTCCACATCAAGCGGAGCCACCCGGGCTACCATCTCGTCCACAACGTAGGCAAAGGCCTCGCCGTCGCCAATAAGCGTGCTTATATCTCTGAACAGTATCCCCTTTTCGGGAAAATCAGGTATATCCCTTATCTTCGATTTCAAATCCATAGCAAAACTTCCTCCAAAACTTATATATCTGTTGACCTTCTATATAGCTCGCTATCCTCCAGCTTTCGCTTGCCGGAGCGCGTGACTACGCTTATTTTACCATCATTTTTTATTTCAAGCAATTCTATTTGCTCCATCACCAGCACGGCAAAGGCCACGCGCGCGGCGTTAAGACCATCCACATAGCGCGAGAGCAGCGCAAAAAGCTCTCTCATATCGTTAAAACGCAGTTTTTTTTCGCTCATGCCGCGAAACACCGTGTATACCTCCAGCAGCTTTTCGCGGCTGAGGCAGGCCTCGCCGGCAGCTTCGCCCGCCGCCAGCCTCTGCCGCGCGGCCTCGTATTCCGCCGGCGTGATCTCCTCTGTGGAAAGCGTTTCCACCACCATTTGCGGAAGATTATCGAAGGTGTTCAGGCGCGCCACGCCCACTATATCGCTTATGGCGGGTATGTCCGCCACCGTCTTGCCAAACATGACTGCGTTTATACTCGCGCCCCTCTTTTCTATTAAGAACCGGCTGTGCTTGCCGTCCGCGATGGGCTTTATATCCACCAGCCGCGCGCCGCGCACCAGTATATCCACCAGCTCGTTTTTATGCCCGAAGGGCCTAAGCAGCTCAAGCTCATTCAGCAGCTTTTTATTTATCTCGGCCGGTTCCAGCTCAACGTCGTAATATTTCACCGGCGTGAACACCTCGTCGCCATATTTGTTATCTAAAAAAAGCTCCATGCGCCGCTTTAGCGTCTCAAGATGCTTTTCGTCTATCGTGAGCCCGGCAGCGCCCGCGTGGCCGCCAAATTTTTCGTACAGATCCTTTTGCGTGGCCAGCGCCTCGTATATATTCACTCCGTCTATGCTTCTGGCCGAACCTACGTACATATCCCCCACCTTGCCGAAGAGTATGGCCGGTTTGGAATATCGCTCCGCCACCTTGGAGGCCGCAAGGCCTATTATGCCCGCGTCCCAGCATTCGTTATATAAAAGCACCAGACGGCCGGAGTCCATCTCCTCCTCCATCTCAAGCACCTGCCTGTACATCTGCTCCTGGCGGGATTGCCTGTCCGCGTTGAGGCTGCACAGCTCTTCCGCCAGCCGTTCAAGCTCCGCCGGCTCCTCCAGCGTCATCAGTTCGAAGGCAACGCTTGCGCTGGCTATCCTGCCCGCCGCGTTTATTCGCGGCGCAAGGCTGTATGCCACCGTTTGCGAATCTATTACGCGGCTCTTCACGCCCGATTTTTTCACAAGCCACTTTATTCCGGGGTTGGGGCTTTCGTTGAGCTTATCAAGCCCCAGCTTGGCTATAACCCTGTTTTCGCCCGTGAGCGGCACTATATCGGCAACCGTGGCGATGGCCGCCAGATCGATATACTCGTATGCCGCCTCACCGCACAGCGCCACGGCAAACTTGAAGGCCACGCCCGCGCCGCACAGGTCTTTATAAGGGTAGCGTTCACCCTCGCGCTTGGCGTTTATTATATAATCCGCCCTGGGCAGCACCGCGCCGCACTCGTGATGGTCGGCAATTATGGAGCGGAGACCCAGCTCCCTCGCACGGTCTATCTCGGCCACATTAGTTATGCCGCAGTCCACCGTTATCAAAAGATCGTAGCCAGCCATCTGCTCCACCGCGTCCAGGCTGAGGCCGTAGCCGTGCTCCATGCGGCTTGGCAGCGTGCAGGTAACGTCCGCGCCCATACCCTTTAGCGTGCGGTACATTATGGCACAGCCCGCCGTACCGTCCACATCGTAATCGCCATATACTATTATGCGCCCGCCGCTTGCTATGGTGTGCTTCACAAGGCTCACGCTGTCCGCCATATTGGTGAAGAGCAGCGGATCGTGCAGCTGGGCTCTATCGGGATGCAAAAATAGCTTTGCTGCGGCAGGGCTGTCTATACCCCGCGCGCAAAGTATCCGCGCCAAAACAACGCCTATATTGAGCGCCCTACAAAGCGCCATAGCGGCGGTCTTGTCCACATCCGGATTCTTTTGTTTTAGCAGATACTTCATTGCACTGTCCCATGTTCCAAAAAAGGCCTCCATCCGATGCGCTTTCGCATACCGGAAAATGAAGGCCTCTTTTTATTCGTTAAATTTCAGCTCAGGCTTTCGCCGTTTTCTTAGCCGAAGCTTTCTTAGACTTTTTCTTGCCGCCGCTCTTCTGCCTGTCCGCAAATTTATCGGACAAAAGCGCCCATATGGGAGCGGAGAGGAATATTGAAGAGAATGTTCCTGCCAGCAGACCAACTATGATGGGCAGAGAGAATTCCTTTATGGAATCCACACCAAACACGTACAGGCACACAATCATTATGAGCGTGGTCACAGTGGTGTTTATAGTTCTTGTGAGCGTGTCCTTTATGCTTATATCGGCAATTTCCTTGCGCGTGAGATGCTTGGATTTCAGCACCTTCAGGTTGTCCCTTATCCTGTCGAATATAACTATCGTGTTGTTTATGGAATAACCCACTATGGTAAGGCAGGCCGCGATGAATCCGCTGTTTATCTGCATGCGTATTATTGATATTATGCAGATCATTATAAGCACGTCGTTAGCCAGCGCTATTACCGCCGCTATGCCGCTGTATAGCTCGAAGCGTATCCATATATAGATCATCATCAGTATACAAGCGACCACAACGGACAAAAACGCGTTCCTCACAAGCTCGGAGCTGGCCACGCCGCCCACGCGATCCACGCTTACAAGCACGGTATCCGGGTAGGTCGCCTGCACGCCATTTATTATGTTATCCGTCATCGTGGCCTGTATCTGGTCATCGCCCACGTCTCTCATGCGGATTATGGCCTGCGTAAAGCCGTCGCCCGCCTTAACGATCTGAGCGTCGGTTACGCCGTAACCGTCCAGAACGCCCTTTATGACATTGGTGTCATACTCGCCCTTCATGTCTATAGTGGTAAGGCTTCCGCCCGTGAAATCTATACCAAGATTGAGTCCGCCCGAGGCTATTGTAACTATTATGCCCACAACTATTATTATAATAGAGATACTAGCCGTTATTTTAAACTTTCCTGTAAACATTACGCTATAGCACCTCCATCATTTTTATTGGATTCGGTGGCGGCAGCTCTAAGCTGCTTCGCCTTGGCCATAAATACGTTGGGATTTTTTATATCCAGATTTATGAACAATCTCATAACGCCGTTGGAAACCACGACCGCGCTGAACATCGAAATGATTATGCTTATAATCAGCGTGTAGGCAAAGCTCTTTATCTGGCCGGTACCAAAGAGTGAAAGCACTATGGCACATATAAGCGTGGTAACGTTAGAATCGAGGATCGTTATGAAGGCTTTTTGTGTGCCCGCCTTAAAGGAGGTGCGCAGCGTTTTGCCCGTTCTGAACTCCTCTTTGAAACGCTCGAATATTATTACGTTGGCATCCACCGCCATACCTATACCAAGTATGATACCCGCGATACCCGGCAGAGTAAGCTGCACTCCGGGCACACTGCCCAAAAGCAGCAGCACGGCAAATATGTAGAACGAAAGCGCGATGCAGGCCACAAAGCCAGGCAGCCTGTATGTTATAAGCATGAAAGCGAACAGTATAAGCAAACCTATAAAGCCCGCGAATATGCTGTTTTGCAGCGCATTCTCACCCAGCGTAGCGCTTATGGTGCGCACCTCTATTTCCTTCATATCTATGGGCAGCGCGCCGCTCTCTATCTGCAAAGCAAGATCCTGCGCGCTCTCCTGCGTGAAGTTGCCCTCAATTATACCCTCGCCGCCCATTATGGCACTGTTAACCTTGGGCGCGGAGATTGTTGTTCCGTCCAGCGTTATGCTTATGGTCTGGCCGAGGAATTTTGTTGTGGCTTCGCCGAACTTTCTGGCGCCCTCGTCCGTCAGCTTGAAGGCTACCACGGGCATATTGCCCTCGCCCACGCTGCGGCGCGCTGTCTGTATGTCCTTACCCTCAAGTATTACCTCGCCGTTGGGATCCACAAACTCCAGCTTGGCCGGAGAGCCTATGAACTTTGAAACCTCCGTCGGGTCCTTTATCTCGCTGGAATCGTTTATAGGTATCTCCACACGTATACGGTTGTTGTCCTGTCTCGTTATTGTAGCTTCGGTGAAGCCCTTGGAATCCAAACGGTTTCTGAACACCAGCACCGCGCCATCCATCTTAGCCTCAAAATCCTCCGTCGCAGGATCTGTGGCCTCGTAAACCGTGTAAACACCTCCGGTTATATCCAGACCCTGCTGTATACCATTCAGCGGACGTACGTCATATACGCCAACATTAAACCCGTTAATGGTGACATACCCCAACAGCCCAATAAGCGCAATAATAACGATTATCCAAATCAGGCTGCTTGTCTTTTTCTTCATACCCAAAAACTCCTCCCTGCAATCAAACGGACAATAAATCCGTCTTTTAAAATATTTCCATCAAAAAACTCACTTATCTATTATATATTCCCATCCCATAATAGTCAATCAAAGAATTGCGCACAAAACCGGCAGGTTGGACCGCCCATTTTCCCAAAGCTAAAGCTTGCCCAAAGCCGGAGGCTCAAATATCGAAAAGGCTTATCTGATTTGTCTCTTTAAGACCCGCCAGCGTACCCATTTTGTGCATCTCCTCTATCACGGCTGCTGATATGCGCGTGCGCTTTTTCAGATCCTCCACCGATAAGAAGGGCGCTTTTTCACGCTCCGCTACCAATGTGCGCGCCGCGTTCTCACCCAGCTTGGGAAGCGACTGGAAGGGCAGCCTGAGGCTTCCGTCCTCTATTATATACCTCACCGCGTCCGATTTTTGCAGATCCACCGGCAAAAAGTGTACGCCGCGCAGATACATCTCGCAGGCCACCTCCAGCATGCCCGCCATCTTTTGCTCGTTGGCGCTGGCCGCCTTTCCCTTCTGCTCCAGCATCTGCCAGTTCTTTTTTATGTCCTCCAGCCCGCCCGCCGCGAAGGAGGCGTCGAACTCGGCGGAGCGCACCGTGAAATAGGAAGCGTAGAAAGCCTCCTTGTGGTGCACCTTGCAATAGGCTATGCGAAAGGCCATTGTTACGTAGGCCACGGCGTGCGCCTTGGGGAACATATACTTTATCTTGCAGCAGGAATCTATGAACCACTGCGGTATCTCCGCGTCTGAAAGCGCCTTTAGGTCGTCCTCACTGAAGCCCGTTTTGGCCACCTTGCCCTTGCGCACGTTCTCCATTATGAAGAAGGCGGTACGCTTTTCCACGCCCTTTGATACCAGATAGTTCATTATATCGTCACGCGTACATATGGCCTGGTTCAGCGTGCACACGCCGCTCTTTATGAGGTCCTGCGCGTTGCCCAGCCACACGTCCGTGCCGTGGGAAAGCCCGCTTATGCGCACTATCTCAGACATGGTGGCGGGCATGGTGTCTATAAGCATCTGCCGCACAAATTTCGTGCCGAATTCGGGTATCCCAAGCGTGCCCGTCTTTATTCCCAGCAGCTGCTCCGGCGTTATGCCAAGCGGCTTGAGGGAGGAAAAAAGCTCCATCGTGGGCTTGTCGTCAAGCGGTATGGTGAGCGGGTCCATGCCAGTCATATCCTGCAATATCCTTATTATGGTGGGCACGTCATGCCCCAGTATATCCAGCTTTATAAGTATATCGTGCATTGAGTTGAAGTCGAAATGCGTGGTTATAAACTCCGCATCCGCCTTATCGGCCGGCCGCTGCACGGGCGTGAATTCATATACCTCCCTGTCATGCGGCACTATAACCATGCCGCCCGGGTGCTGGCCGGTGGTTTTTTTTACGCCGGAAACGCCCTGAATGAGGCGATCCATCTCCGCCGCGTTCACCGTCTGACCCGTTTCCTCCAGATATTTTTTCACGTAGCCATAGGCTATCCTGTCCTGCACCGCGCTTATTGTGCCCGCGCGGAAAACGTGACCCTCGCCGAATAGCTCCTCCGTGTATTTGTGCGCCACGCCCTGATATTCGCCCGAAAAATTGAGGTCTATATCTGGAACCTTGTCTGCGTTTATGCCCAAAAACACCTCGAAGGGTATGTCGTAGCCGTCTTTATTGTAGCGCGCGCCGCACACCGGACAGTCCGCGTCCGGCAAGTCAACGCCGCAGGCAAAACGCTGCGCGTCCACCTCAAAATCCGAATGCCTGCATTTGGGACAGATATAGTGCGGCGGCAGCGGGTTCACCTCTGTTATTCCCGTCATTGTGGCGGCAAGGCTGGAGCCCACCGAACCCCTCGAACCCACAAGATATCCGTCATCCAGCGATTTTTTCACCAGCTTGTGCGCGCTGTAATACAGCACGGAAAAGCCGTGGCCCACTATGGAATCAAGCTCGCGTTTGAGCCGCGCCTCAACTATCTCGGGCAGCGGGTCGCCGTATTTTTCCTTCGCCGTCTTGTATGCAAGCTCCGTTATGTGCTCGGCCGCCTTCTCTATCACGGGCATGGCCGTATCGTCCTGGAAAAGCTGTATCTCCTCCGTCATTTCGGCTATCCTGTTGGTGTTTTCCACCACCACCTCGTGCGCCTTTTCCGCGCCCAGATAAGAGAATTCGTCCAGCATCTCCTCCGTGGTGCGCAGGTATAGCGGGGGCTGTGAAGCGTCGTCATAGCCTTGGGTTTTGAATATTATGCGGCGAAAATACTCGCCGTGCGGATCGAGGAAGTGCACGTCGCAGGTGGCCACCACCGGTTTATTCAGCTTTTCGCCCAGCTCCACCATTTTTTTGTTGCAGGCGCGCACCGCGTCCATGCTTGGCAGTATGCCCTTGGCCACCATAAATTCGTTGTTTCCCAGCGGCTGTATCTCGAGGAAATCATAGAAGGAGGCCAGCTCAGCCAGCTTCGCCTCGCTCGCGCCCGCCACTATGGCCGAATATATATCGCTGTTTTCGCAGGCCGAGCCAACTATCAAGCCCTCGCGCAGCTCGTTTATAAGGCTCTTGGGCATGCGCGGGCGGCGGTAGAAATAGTTTATATGCGAATCTGATATGAGCTTGTAAAGATTGCGCAAGCCCCTCTTGTTTTTGCACAGTATTATAACGTGGCTGGTGCGCTCGTGCTTGAGCGCGTGCGAATCGCCGGCTAGGCTGTTCACGCCGTCCATGCTGTCCGCGCCCTGCTCTTTGAATATATCGAAGCATTTCAGCAGTATACGCGCCGTGCATTCCGCGTCGTTGACGGCACGGTGATGCAGAAGCGGTATGCGAAGATGCTTTGCCACCGTGTTCAGCTTGTGGTTTTTTAGCTCGGGAAAGGCCACGCGGCACATGGGTACGGAGTCCACCACCTTGTTTTTGTACTCAATACCCAGCGGGCGGGATTTGCCGAACACAAATTTTGTGTCAAAATCCGAATTGTGCGCCACCAGCACCGCGTTCTCCCCGCAAAATTCGTAAAACGCGGGCAACGCCTCGGCGGGCAGCGGCGCGTCCGCCACCATTTCGTCCGTTATGCCGGTAAGCGAAACTATCTTGGGCGGAATGGGCGCGGACGGCTTCACAAAGGTCTGGAACCTGTCTTTTATCTCCCCGCCCACCACGCGCACCGCGCCGATCTCGGTTATATCGCAGCTTGACGGGTTGAGGCCGGTGGTCTCAATATCGAAAACAACGTATTCCGCGTCAAAATCCATATCGTCGGCGTAGCTGTACAGCTTTTTGGAGTCGTCCACCATGTAGCCCTCCACGCCGTATATCACCTTTATGCCGTGCTGCTTGGCGGCGCGCTCCGCCTCGGGAAAGGCCTGCACCACGCCGTGATCGGTGACGGCAATCGCGCTGTGGCCCCACTTTGCCGCGCGGGCTATTATGTCCTTAACGTTGCTTACTGCGTCCTGTGCGGACATCTGCGTGTGCACGTGCAGCTCCACGCGCTTTTGCTCCGCGTTGTCCGTGCGCTCCTTGTGCGCGGCGCGGCCTATGTCCTTGGCCTTCATCGTGTTCTCGTGGGCGAAATTGTCCATATCGAAAAAGCCTGTCACGCGCACCCACTTTCCCTTCTTGGGCGGTTCCAGCTTGCTTTTGTATTTGCTGCTCTCTATGAAAAAGCAGGTGAGGCTGCCCGTATAATCGCACAGGCTGAATTTGTGCTTGGTGAGCTCGCCGTCCCTAAGCGGCATGGCCTCCACGCTTATAACCTCGCCCTCCACCGTGTATTCGTTGCCCGCCGCCAGGCTAGATATGGGCGTTACGGGTTGGGCGGAATCCGGCTTTTCCTGCCGCCGTGGGGCTTTGGGCGCGGCCTGCTTCGTCGGCACCGGCGCTCGCTCCGGCTCCGCGCGTCCTTCGGCTTTGGGCTGAACAACTTCGCGCGGCGGCGCGTCCTCAAATTCGTACTCCGCGCAGGCGCCCTCGTCCACACCGCACTTCACCACGCACTCTAGCGCGTAGGTGTCGCGCAGATATTCGCGCAGGTCGGCCTCGAGGCACATCGTGGAAAAAACGCTCGCGCCCATATCGCTGTCAAAATTCACGCACAGCGCGCCGCCCTCCATACGCACATCGGCGGTCGCCAAAAAAGGCGTTATGGTGGGCTGCCGGAGCGCGCAATAATCCTTTACGCAGCGCTCCAGCGCGGCCGGATCCTCCGTCAGCTCGCGCTGGTATTCCATTTGCGAGAGCGAAAGCTGTATGTCGCTGCCCGAATATTTTTCAAGCTGCGATTTGAAGCGCAAAAAACGGGAGGGCGGAAAATGCTTTACCGTCTTGAAATATACCCCCACGGTGTTTTCCTTGGGGTTATACTCCGCCCGCTCCCGAACTATGAATCTGTTTATGTTGCTGTCGTCTTTTATTTTTAAAAGCGTGTTTTTTAATTCTTCCGCACCCATTATACTCACGCCCTGCCGTTCATTTTTTCGTGATCCTGCTGGTATTCCATTATGAGCCGCTTGAGCTCGGGCAGTATATCAAAATCGTCCACCTTGCGGATTATTTTACCGCCCGCGAAAAGCAGGCCGTCGCCCTTGCCGCCCGCCACGCCTATATCGGCCTCGCGCGCCTCGCCCGGCCCGTTGACCGCGCAGCCCATCACGGCCACCTTCATGGGTATTTTTATGCGCTGTGTGAATTGCTCTATAGCCGAGGCTATCTTCTCTATATTCAGCGTGCAGCGCCCGCAGGTGGGGCAGGAAATTATCTCCACGCCGCCCAGCTTTATGCCGCAGTGCTTCAATATATCGCTTGCCGCAAACACCTCCTGCACGGGATCGCCCGTTATGGAAACGCGCACCGTATCGCCAATGCCGTCCACAATGAGCGAACCGAGGCCGATGGAGGATTTCACTATTGCCGTGCGAAATGTGCCCGCTTCGGTAACGCCGAGGTGCAGCGGATAATCTATGAGCTTGGATATCTTGCGGTAGGCGTGTATGCACACGGGCGCGGAGCTAGATTTTATGGACACCACTATATCAAAAAAGCCCGCCTTCTCCAGTATGCGGATATTGTCCATCGCCGATTCCACCAGCGCGTCCGCCGTGGGCCCGCCGAAGCGCTCCAGCATTTCTTTGGAAAGAGAACCGGCGTTCGCTCCCACGCGTATGGGCACGCCGTGCGCCTTGGCCGCCGCCACCACGCGCATTATCTCCGGCTTTCCGCCAATGTTGCCCGGGTTTATGCGTATCTTATCAGCCCCGTTGTCTATAGAAGCCACGGCCAGCTCGTGATCGAAGTGTACATCGGCCACGAGTGGTATTTTTATCTGCTCCTTTATTTTGGGAATGCTGTTCGCGCAGTCCATATCGTACACCGCGCAGCGCACTATGTCGCAGCCCGCTTCCTCGAGCTGCTTTATCTGCGCCACCGTCTGCTGCACGTGCTTTGTGTCCGTATTGGTCATAGACTGCACCGCTATTGGGTTGTCCCCGCCTATCTTAACGTTGCCTATGCTTACTTGCTTTGTTTTTCTCATTCTTCCATCCCCTATATGCATATTAAGCCACCCAACAAAAGCTTGAATTATATTTTATTCTCCCCGCCTACGGAGGGGAGAATAAAACGATTCATGATATAGCTGTTTGAGTAATATAGCGTTTTTTCCGCGCTAAAGTCCCGGCATAAGCCTGCCTATATCCTGCACTACCAAAAATACCGCCAAGCCTATTATGAGCGCCATGCCCACAAGGTTCAGTATGCCCTCCACCTTTTCGGGCGCGGGCTTTTTGCGTATGGCCTCCACGCCGTAAAGCACCAGCTTGCCGCCGTCCAGCGCGGGTATGGGCAGCAGATTTATTATGGCGAGGTTCACGCTTATGAGCGCCACCAGCTTGAGCACCATGTCAAAACCCGTCTGCACCGCCGTGCCCACCACGGCCGCCGTGCCCACTATGCCCGCCATGTTCTCCACGCCCTGGAAGGTGAAAAACAGTTTACCAAGAGCTGTAAGTATCTCGCGCATCTGCAAAAACAGCCATTTGAAGCTCAAGCCTATCGCCTCAAAGAAATTGAAGGTCTTGGGCTCTAGGCCGAAGCTTGCGTTCACTATATCCGGCGTTTGCGCTCCAGGAAGCGTTATGTTTTCGGTTTTGCCGTCACGCTCCACCTGCACGGGCACGCTCTCCGCCAGACCGTTGTTTGTAACATTGTTTTGCACATCCTGCCAGTCGTAAAAAAAGTCCAGCCGCACGCCGTCAAAATTGCGTACCACGTCGCCCTCTCTAAGGCCGGCCGCGTAGGCGGGCGAATCCACTCCCGCCTGCTTGACAACGAATTGCGCGTCGCCATAGGTCATGAGCAGCACGGCGGTAATTACCACCGCCACTATCACGTTCATCACGGGCCCGGCCACAATGGTGAGCGCGCGGGATTTTATGGAAGCGGCGCGCAGGTCGCCCGGCTGCGGGTCTTGCTCCACATCGTCCGGAAATTTTACATAGCCGCCCGCCGGAATGGCGCGCACGGTGAATTGCGTTTCGCCGCAGTTCCATTTAAACAGTTTAGGGCCAAAGCCTATGGAAAATTCGTCCACCCTTATGCCCCGCTTCTTGGCCACAAAATAGTGCCCCAGCTCGTGCGCCACAATCAGCGCGGTAAGTATAAGCAGCGTTGCGACAATCGTTATAACTATATTCAAAGCGTCCAAAAACTCAGTATTCTCCTTTTATATATTCGCGAACAGCCGTATCAAGCGCCAGTATATCGCCTATGCTGCGCGGTCTGTCGGCAGCGAAACGGTTCATGCAGGCCTCTATCATACGGCTTATACCGCCGAAGCTTATGCGCCCGGCTATGTAATATTCCACCGCCATCTCGTTCGCTATGTTGTATACGGCCGTGGTCTTGCTCTCTATCGCCTCGTAGGCCAGCGCGAGGCATGGGAAACGTTCCATGTTCGGCTCTATGAATTCTATTGTACCAAGTTTTTTGAAATCCAGCGGTTTATTAACATTAAATTTACACATTTTTGGGAAGGTGAGCGCCTTTTGCAGCGGCAAACGCATATCCACGGGCGCAAACTGCGCCATAACGCTGCTGTCAGTAAACTCCACCATGGAGTGCACCAGGCTCTGCGGCTGCACTACCACCTCTATCATATCTGCGGGCGCGCGGTACATGAAATGCGCCTCTATAACCTCCAGCCCCTTGTTTGCCAGCGAGGCCGAGTCTATGGTTATCTTCCTGCCCATCGCCCAGTTGGGGTGCTTCAGCGCGCGCTCAAGCGGCGCGTTCTCTATCTCCTCTTTACTGAGGCGCAAAAAAGGCCCGCCCGAAGCGGTTATCCATATCTTTTTTACGTCCTTGGTGTCAAAGCTGTCCCCCAGACACTGGAATATGGCCGAATGCTCGCTATCAACGGGCAGCACCTGCGTGGCAGTTTCGTCCATCAGCTCGCGCACCACCTCGCCGCCGCACACAAGCGATTCCTTGTTCGCAAGCGCCACGGGTATGCGCCTTTCAAGGCATTCCGCAAAGGCGGGCAGCCCGGCTATACCCAGCACGGATAAAAGCAGCTGATCGGTCTCCACCGCCGTGACCGCCTCCACCAGCGCGTTTTTGCCGCTTATTATGCGCGGTTTGTAAGCCAGCAGACCACTAAGCCGCGCCGCATCGCCGCCGCCCGTTAAGGCCACCGCCTCCGGCCTGAACTCGTTGGCCGCCGCCGCAAGACCTTCTATATCGCTGTGCCCGCTCATGCACACTATTTTTATATCGTCCGCAAACTGCCGGACAACGTCCAGCGCCTGCTGCCCAATGGAGCCCGTAACGCCCAGTATGGATAGTTTTTTCAAATCGCCTCTCCTATACTCAAATATATGTGAATCCCGCTATGGAATTTACGGCGTAAAGCGCCGCTATGCAAAACAATATGCTGTCCATCCTGTCCACCACGCCGCCGTGGCCGGGAAGCAGCTTGCCAAAATCCTTTATGTCCATCGCCCGCTTTATGAGCGAGGCCGAAAGATCGCCTATCTGCGCCACCACGGCCAGCAGCGCGCCCGTGAAAATGAAGCGCGGCAACGTTTGCGCCGCCATCACGGGTAAAGCATAGGTGAACACCGCCCATATAGCAGCAGCCGCAATTATGCCGCCCGCTATACCCGCCACGCTGCCCACCACAGTCTTTTTGGGGCTTATGGCGGGGCAGAGCTTTCTTTTGCCCAGCGCCATGCCAAAGAAATACGCGAAGGTATCCGTGAACATAGCGGGCAAAAACACCATGAGCAGCATTATCATTATATTGTAATATGAGGCGACACCGCCCAGCATGAAGCTGTTTCGTATCATTATATAAAACAGCACGAAGAAAAGCTGCGGATATACCATGGTGAATATGGTGTTCAGCACACTTGCCACATCATATTTTTTGGAGAATATAACGGCGGCGAAGCAGCCCAGCACCACGGCTATGAAGGCCGCCAGCACAAGGTTCGTGCTTATGGCAAAGCTGTTTTCCGGGCTTTGCGCCAGCTGAAAATTCACATAGAAGAAAAAGGCCATTATTATGGCGAATATATAGCTGGCACCCTTTATGACCGGACGGCCGTGGGAATCCAGCGCGCGCACAATCTCATACTGGCACATCAGCGAAAGCGCGACCGCGAATATGCAAAGCACCCAGCTCTGCACAAATATCGCCAGCGCTACCAGCACCACTATGGGTATTGCCACAAGTATACGTTTCAGCATAAATCAAAAACCTCCGCGCCCTATCACAGCCCGCCGTAGCGTCGCTGCCTGTTTTGGTATTCCATGAGCGCTTTTTCGTACTCCGCCTCGTCAAAATCCGGCCAGAATACGGACGTAAAATAAAACTCCGAGTATGCGAGCTGGTACAGCAAAAAGTTGGAGAGCCGCTCCTCCCCGCTCGTGCGTATCATGAGATCGGGGTCGGGCTGACCCGCCGTGTCCAGATTGGCCGATATAAGCGCTTCGTCTATATCCCCGGCGGCCAGTTCACCCGCCGCCACGCTTTCCGCGATACGCCTGACTGCCGAGCATATCTCCAGCCGCGAGCCGTAATTCAGCGCTATATTGAGCGTCATGCCCGTGTTGTCCTTGGTTTTTTGCACGGCATTATCAAGCACCTCAATAACGGGTGCGGGCAGTATGGATATATCGCCTATCGTACGGAAAACAACGTTGCGCTCGTGCATCTCCTGCAGCTCCTTGGTGAGAAACTCTATGAGCAGATTCATGAGCACGCCCACCTCGTCCTTGGGTCTTTTCCAGTTTTCGGTGGAAAAAGCGTACATGGTGAGGTATCTTATGCCCGTGTCGGACGACATGCGTATTATCTTCTTCACGTTCAGCATACCGGCGCGGTGTCCGGCGGCGCGCGGCAGCATGCGTTTCTTCGCCCAGCGCCCGTTCCCGTCCATTATGATAGCAACGTGCGCGGGCAGTTTTTCCACATCCAGCGCAAGGCTCATATCCTTGTTTTTCTTGCCTGCAAACAAACTATCTTCCCTCCACGGCGGCGGCATAACGCTCCGCCTCTCAAACAGAGACGAGTTCCGTTTCAAAGAACTCGCCCCTCGTTTATTAATTCACATTCAGTTTCGTCACGAAGCCGCACACGGTAAGGTGGATCGCACCCTCCCGCTCCACCGCGCGCACCACGCGCAGCGAATCGGCATTCTCGTAAGGCACGCGCGAGCTGTATTCCAACGTCTCGCTACGCCGCCCCTCCCGCTCCAGCCTCTTTTTCGCCTCGGAAAGCTCGAGACCCAGCAGCATCATATCTCTGTTATTTCCTTTTCCTTTGCGACCAGCAGCTCGTCTATTTCCTTTATTTTCTTATCGGTGAGCTCCTGTATCTCTTTTTCTATTATATCAAAATCGTCTTCTGTCAGCACGCTGGACTTCTTTTCCTTTTTGAATATCTCGTTCGCGTCACGGCGAATGGAGCGCACGGCCACTCTGGATTCCTCGGCACGCTTCTTGGCTTTTTTCACAAGCTCCTGACGCTTTTCACCCGTTATTTCAGGGAAGGCCAGGCGTATCACCTTGCCGTCGTTCGCCGGGTTTATGCCCAGGTCTGATTTTTGTATGGCCTTTTCCACCTCATGCAGTATGCTTGCGTCCCACAGCGATATCACTAAAAGCCTGGGTTCGGGCGCAGAAATATTGCCCACCTGAGATATGGGCGTCATCGTTCCGTAATAATCAACCATCACGGTATCTAAAAGCTGGGCATTTGCCCTGCCCGCGCGCAGGCTTGCAAGCTCTTTTTTAAAATTGTGGATGGTTTTATCCATCTTCTCCCCTGCTTTTGTTAATGCCTCGTGCTCTATTTTCATAACCGAAACCCGTCCTTTCGTCCGCTTTGTTTTCCATAATGTTTTATGATATCATTTTATATCAAAGCCATATAAAAGACAACATCGAAAAATGCGTCTACTCTATTCTGGTGCCTATCCGCTCTCCGCTTACCACGCGTTTTATGGCGTTTTCCTCGTTTACGCCAAAAACATTTATGGGTATGGAGTTATCCATGCAAAGCGTGAGCGCCGTATTGTCCATAACGTTTAGTCCGCGGTTCATAACTTCCAGGTAGCTTATGCTCTCTATGCGCTCGGCATTCGGGTTCTTTTTGGGATCGCTGTCATACACCGCGTCCACATTTTTGGCCAGCATTATAAGCTCCACCTCCATCTCGGCCGCTCTAAGCGCTGCCGCCGTATCGGTGGAAAAATACGGGTTGCCCGTGCCGCAGGCGAATATGACCACTCGCCCGTTCTCCAGATGCTTTACCGCCTTGCGCCTTATGTAGGGCTCGGCTATCTGCCGCATCTCTATTGCCGTCTGCACGCGCGTGGGCACGCCCTTCTCCTCTATGGCGTCCTGCAAACCAAGAGCGTTTATTACGGTGGCCAGCATACCCATATAGTCTGCCGTGGCTCTGTCCATACGCTTTTTGGCCGCCGCGCCGCGCCAAATGTTGCCGCCGCCCACAATTATGCCTACCTCCACGCCCGCCTTATTGAGCTCTATTATCTGATCGGCAATATTGCCAACGATGTCAAAATCCAGCGGTCTGTTTTCGGCAGAGCAGAGCGCTTCGCCGCTTATCTTCATTATTACACGTTTATACTTAGGAACCATTTTCCCCTCCGTTATTTCCGCATATGAAAAAGAGAACATAATGGCTCTATGTTCTCTTTTTATTCTGTTTTTACAGTCCGGCCTGAGCCGCAACCTCCGCCGCGAAATCATCCTGACGCTTTTCGAGGCCTTCGCCCATTTCGTATCTAACGAAACGCCTTATGGATATTTTCTCGCCGATCGTGGCTATCTTATCCGTCACGAGATCCTGTACGGATTTGTCGGGATCCTTAACGAAGGGCTGGTCAAGCAGGCATATCTCCTTCTTGAACTTCTTTATGCGGCCCTCCACCATCTTCTCAACAACGGCATCCGGCTTGCCCTCGTTCTTGGCCTGCGCGGTAAGTATTTCCTTTTCCTTGTTCAGCACCGCGGGATCAACCTCATCCTCTGAAACATACATGGGGTTGCTGGCGGCTATGTGCATAGCTATGTCGCGAACCAGTGTCTTGAATTCGTCCGTCTTGGCAACGAAGTCCGTCTCGCAGTTCACTTCAACAAGCACGCCTATTTTTCCGCCCATGTGTATATAGGACTCAACTATGCCCTCGGCGGCTATCCTGCCCGCCTTTTTAACGGCGGCGGCAAGCCCCTTTTCCCTTAAAAGTTCGCTGGCTTTTTCTATGTCTCCGTTCGCTTCCGTCAGCGCCTTTTTGCAATCCATCATGCCTGCGCCCGATCTCTCGCGCAGTGTTTTTACATCACTAGCCGATATAGCCATTATATTATACCTCCTGAAAAGTTTTCTCTTTATCTATACTGCGGAAAAAATTATTCCACTACCGGTGCCGCTTCGGCAGCCGGTGCTGCTTCGGGCATCATCTCCGCGGCAATCTCTTCCTTTATCTCCTCGGCTGCGGCGGCTTCCTCTTCCTCAACGGAAGCTACGGGAGCGGCCTCCTGCACAGATTCGTCCTCCATCTGCTCGCCCTGTCTGCCCTCCAGCACGGCGTCCGCCATCTTGGAAGCGATCAGCTTTACGGCGCGGATAGCGTCATCGTTGCCGGGTATGGGGTAATCCACCTCGTCCGGATCGCAGTTCGTATCCACTATGGCAACCACGGGTATACCAAGGTTTTTGGCTTCTGCAACGGCTATGCGCTCCTTGCGCGGGTCAACTATGAACAGCGCGCCGGGAATGTCCCTCATGTCGCGTATGCCGCCCAGGTTTTTCAGCAGCTTTTCCTTTTCGTGCATGAGCTTTATAACTTCCTTCTTGGGAAGCAGCTCTATATCTCCGCTGGTCTCCATGTTTTCTATCTGGTTAAGACGGTTCACACGGCTTCTGATAGTTTTGAAGTTTGTGAGCATGCCGCCCAGCCAACGGTTGGAAACATAATACATATTGCAACGCTTGGCTTCCTGCTCTATGGAGTCCTGCGCCTGCTTCTTCGTGCCCACGAAAAGTATGGATTTGTTTTCCATAGCTATGTCGCGTATGAAGTAATATGCTTTTTCTACCTCTTTGACTGTCTTCTGCAGGTCTATTATGTAGATTCCGTTCCTCTCAGTGAAGATGAACCTCTTCATTTTGGGGTTCCACCTGCGTGTTTGGTGTCCGAAATGAACGCCTGCCTCTAAAAGTTGTTTCATTGATATAACTGACATAAAAAATAACCTCCTCGTTATTTGCCTCCCCGCGTTTCCAATATTTTTGGGCGTAACCGCAAGCGGCACGAGCGCCCACATCCACACGGGTGTGTTATCGCGTGATATTATATCATATACTATGCAGCCCATGCAAGGAATATATTTATACTCCCCGGCTTACTGCTCTTCGCCTTCCTCTTCGTCCTCGTCTGCGTAATAAAGCTCCTGGAAGATCGCCCACAGCTTATCAAGCTCTTCTTCCGTCTCTATGGGAAGGTATATGTCGCCCTGCTCATCGTCCTCTTCTATGCGCATAATAAGCACCTCGCCCACTTCAAAACCGTCTATTGCGGCATAGGGCGTGAAAGCGATGTAAAACTGATCGTCCACCTCAAAGGTGAGCAGATGTTCAAATTCCAGCAGGTTGCCTTCCTCGTCCAGCATTTCTATTTTGTTTGTATCTTCAGCCATTGTTATTTATCTCCTTTTGCTTTTGTTTCTTTATATAATATTTTGGCTACAGCCTAAAACCGCCAAGCGAATCCATATAGCCCTGCAATATCACCACCGCCGCCAGCTTATCCACAACCTTGCGGCGCTTCTTGCGGCTCATATCCGCTTCTAAAAGCGTATTTTCCGCCGCCACGGTGGAAAGCCTCTCGTCCCAGTATACCAGCTTTTTTCCGCTGGCTTCCTTTAGCTTTTCGGCAAAGGCCTGCACCTTCTCCGCCTGCGGCCCAAGCGTGCCGTTCATGTTTTTGGGCAGCCCGCAAAGTATGGTGTCCACATCGTTTTTATTCATCATTTCAGTGATGTATGCTATGTCCTTTGTTTCGCTTTGGCGCGTGTAGCTCTCCTGCCCCTGCGCCGTTAGCATCAACAGGTCTGAAAGCGCTATTCCTATGCGCACGTCGCCCACATCAAGGCCTATTATTCTTCCCATATGTTCTCCCCCGCGCCATATTTGCGCCCATAAAACACAAAAACACCACAAACGCAAACCTCCCGCGGAAGATCTGTGTGCGGCGCTTTAGATTTTTAGGTTTATTTCAATTATATATGCAGGCAAATGACGCACCTTTTCCCAACCAGAAAAAATTATATCTGATTTATATAATAGCTCACCAGCTCTTCCAAAAGCTCGTCCCTGTCCACACTGGCAATGAGCGAACGCGCGTTTTTGTAGCCCGTTATATAGGTGGGGTCGCCCGAAACTATATAGCCTATGAGCTGGTTCACCGGGTCGTAACCCTTTTCACGCATGGCCTCGCTCACTATTCGTATTATGCCGCGCACGGGATTTTCCAGTTCCTTGTCAAATGAAAACTGCATCGTCTTATCTAAATCAGACATATTGTTTTCGCATCCTCCCAAAACATAGCATCGGAAAAAGCCATCTCACCGATACTCAATTGTAGTTATTATATAACAAGTGCGGCGGTTTGTAAATCAAACCTTGCATATTCGCAGTATTTGGCTGGCCGCATATTCCATATCCGCCCGTGTGGTGCGCGCGCCCAGCGTGAGCCGCAGCGCGTGGCGCGCCTCGTTTTCCGCCAGCCCCATAGCCATAAGCACGTGCGAGGGCATAACGCCGCCCGTCATGCAGGCCGAGCCGGAAGAGCACTCCACACCCGCCATATCAAGCGCCACCAGCGCGGCGTTGGCCGCGACGGGCAGGCATATATTGGTGTAGCTCGCCAGGCGATTCGCCCTGTCGCCGTTGAAACGAATACCGGGTAATCGCGCACTGAGCGTCTGCTCGAAACCGTCGCGCAGCGCACGCAGCCGTGCCTCCTCCGCCTCCATACCCGCGCAAGCCAGCTCCAGCGCGGCCGCCATACCCACCGCGCCCGCCACGTTTTCCGTGCCCGCGCGGCGTTCTCGCTCCTGCTTTCCGCCCGCCAAAAGCGGCGCTATCGCCGTACCCTCGCGCACATAGAGCGCGCCCACGCCCTTGGGCCCGTAAAACTTGTGCGCTGATATGGTGAGCATGTCGACATCCTTGCAGTTTAGCGGAATGTGACCCGCCGCCGCCACAGCGTCCGTATGAAAGAAAACGCCGCGTCCGCGCACCGCATCCGCTATCTCGGCTATGGGGTTCACCGTGCCCACCTCGTTGTTCACGCTCATTATGGAAACCAGCGCCGTGTCCTCGCGCAGCGCCTCCGAAACGGCCTGTGCGCTCACTGCCCCACCGCCGTCCACCTCAAGGTAGGTCACCTCGCATCCCTCGCGCTCTAAAAGGCTGCAAGCCTCCAGCACGGCGTGGTGCTCCGCCCGCGAGGTTATGGCGTGGCGGCCGCCCGCCTTGGCCATAGCGCCGCGAATAGCCCAGTTGTCGCCCTCCGTGCCGCCCGAGGTGAAATATATCTCGCGCGGGCTGGCACCCATCAGCGCGGCTATCTTCGCCCGCGCGTCCTCCAGCGCCTTTTTTGCGTCGCGCGCGCTTTGGTACACACCGGAGGGGTTGCCGAAGCTGCCGCCAAAGTAGGGCAGCATGGCTGAAATAACCTCGTCCTTCACGTAGCTTGTGGCCGCGTGATCCAAATACACCCTGTTCATATCAGCGCACCGTTATGAAGCTGCCCATAGCGCCCGTGTGTCCGTCGTCTCTTCGGTGTGAATAAAAAAGCTCGCTGTTGCAGTATGTGCACATATTTGCCACCGTTATGTTCTGCTCTAAAGCGCCCGCACGCTCCAATTGAAGCAGTATGGCCGCCTGCATATCCACAAAGAGCGAACCTCCCCGCTCCTTTATTGTTTCATCCCCGAAGCGCTCCGCAAAGGGTGTCGCAACATCACTTTTCACCTCAAAGCAGCAATCCATTATGTGCGGGCCAATGCCCACCAGCACCTCGGACGGCTCGCTTCCAAAGTTTTGCGCGAAGGCGGCTATCATCTTTTCGGGCAGCAGGCCGTACACACCCTTCCAGCCCGCGTGCGCCACGCCCGCAACATTGTTTCGCGGATCGGCGAAAAACAGTGGCACGCAGTCCGCGTGCAGCGTGACCGCCGTCACCTCCCGGGTATCCGTTATCATGCCGTCGCAAAAATCGTAGGGCGGCTCGGTGAATATGCCCTGGCCGGCGTCGGCCGCCCGCGCGATGTGTATGCCGTCGCCGTGCGAATAGTTCACAAGCGCCATAGAGGCGAACGGAACGCCCAGCGCCTCGCACACCCGGCGATAGTTTTCGCGCTTGTTCGCTTCGTTTTCCTCCCGCGTTTTGCTGAGGTTCAGGCTTTCGTATACGCCCGGGCTCACACCGCCCACGCGCGTTGTGAAACAATGTTTTGTAAACCCGTTTCGAGTAAACGCGGGTATAGTTAAAAGCCGCAGCTTGCCGCGGCTTATCGTATCAAATCCAATGTTCAAATTTTTTCCATACATAATTTTATTTATCCGACAGCAGCTTATTGAGCTCCTCTTTGAATGTGTTTATATCTCTGAACTGGCGGTATACGGAGGCAAATCGCACGTAGGCCACCTCATCCAGCTCCTTGAGCCCCTTCATAACTATCTCGCCCACCTCGTGGGAGGTTATTTCATGGCGGGGCGTGTTGTATATCTCGCGCTCAATGTCGTTTATGAGCTGCTCTATTTCCTCGTATGTGGCTTCGCGCTTCTCCACGGCCTTCACCACGCCGCGCTTCACCTTCTCGATGTCAAAGCTTTCCCGCTTACCGTCCTTTTTTATAACGAATATGGGCAGGCTCTCCACCTTCTCATAGGTGGTAAACCGCTTGCCGCAGCTCAGGCACTCCCGTCTGCGCCTTATTGCCGAACCGTCTTCCACCGGCCTCGAATCCACAACCTTGCTTTCATTGTAATCGCAAAAAACACACTTCAACGGATTTATCCCCCTTTTAGAGCATATTATACTAATTCCATTTAAAAACATTTATGTTTTTATAGCGCGTTAGCGCGTTTGGAATTGCATGAGACGCAGCCGCTGCGCAGTATTTCAAATTAAAGATTTTAATTTGAAATTAGTATTGCCACTTTTAGTGTATTATATCACAACAAAATACGAAATGATACAAAATATAGTGTCATTCCAGCATATTCCTTATCTTTTTGAGCAGCTTTTTTTCCACCTTGGAAATATATGATTGCGTTACGTGCAATTGCTCGGCCACCTCAGATTGAGTATGCTCCCTTTCGCCGCCCAGGCCAAAGCGCATATCCATGATCCATTTATCCCTTTTGTCAAGAGAATTTATGGCTCTTTGCAGGTCGCAGTTGCACTGCTTTTTAAACACCTCCTCCCACACTATCTCCTCGTCCGTGGCTATTGTGTCGCCAATGGAAAGCGCCCTTCCGTTCTCCTCCGCAATAAGCGGCTGCTCTATGGACACCTCTTTTTGCAGCCTGTTGGTTCGTCTGAAATACATCAAAAATTCGTTCTTGATGCATTTTAACGCGAAGCTGGAGGGCTTCACATTCTTATCCGGATCGAAGGCATACATCGCCTTCACCAATCCCAGATTCGCAATGGATACGAGATCCTCAAAAGCATTGTATGTGTTGGCGTATTTTTTAGCGGCATAGTAAACCACCCACATGTTTTGCTCTATCAATTCCATACGCGCGCCGTTCTTTCCCTGTCTCAGTCTTTCCAGTGCCGTGCTTTCGGTGTTTTCGCTGTACTTGCCGTCTCTCTCTCTAATGTCATTCAGCTTGTTATTTATCATTACGCACCTCGAACCGGGTTATATCATACATATAATATAGCCGAGAATATTACCGAAATATGTAGTTTTGTGTTAGTGATACACTTTTTACACAAAAAACTTTTTTTTACATATTATGTCGAAACGCACTGTTTCAACGGGCTGCGGTACATAAAAAACGCGACTGTAATATTAAACCACGCCGCGTTTTCGACTCGCAAATGTAGATTGCTGTTGGTTTATGCTATTTTATCATCCCTTCCACAAACCATGCAGATTACAATAGGCAAAGGCCTCAAAGCTATCGCCCTTTACGCAAAACTCCGCCGCAGGCTCATCGCCCGGCTTCAGCAGTATGCGCTGCGTCCTGTCCGGCTCCTCAAGCAGTATCCATTGTATCCAGTGCTCCTCCGTCATGGGATGCGCCACGCTGCCCACCTTAACGGAAACCTTGTCGCCATTTTTCTCGCACACGGGCACATGCTTCTCGGCAGCCGCGTCCACGGTGTTTGGCTCCAGCTTATACATGGGCTGCGCACAGCAAACAAGCTCCCCGCCGCCATCATGAACCAGCCCTACAATATTTCCGCATATCTCACATCTGAAAAAAGATCTTTCATTCATAAAAACATATCCTCCTAATAATAAATGAATTTATTTCATCATATTTTGTATAGATATATTATAAACCGAAAATATGCGATTAAACCTTCCGAAAATAGGATGTATACTCCAATTTTACGGCCTCCGGAAACAGATATTCGTGTATATCCAAAAAATAATCGTCCGTCATGCTGGCAATATAGTCCACCACTATTTGGTTTGGCTCTTCCTGTATATAGTCCTGCTCCATCCGCTCCGCGTTCCTTAGACCGCGAAACATTTTTTTTATATGGTGGCGGAATATGGGAGAGTCCTCGCGCATATTTATAATATCATCGTACAGCTTTTCATAAGTGTCGCGGAACATCGCGCGTATCTGCGGATAGGGCTCGCTCGTGTCCTGCGATTCGTATATTATTTTGTAGTTTGCCTTCTTTTCCTTGTCAAGCGCGGCTGAATATTCCTCATCCAGCTTCAAATAACCCTTACCGTAGCTATTTTCCACGAGGTTGCTTATTGTGTTGGAAATGAACTCGGAATTTGTGGCTCCTAAAAATTCGTTGCGCATGAAGGATTCTTCCACATCCATACCCAGTATGGTGGCGTCCTGCCTGTCCTTTCCGAGATAGGCCAGTATATCGCTTATGCGCACACAGCAGCCCTCCAGCGTGCCCGGCACTAGGTGGCCTATGGCCTCCTTATCGCCGTAGCAGCAATCCACCTTTTGCTCGAAGGCGGCAAAGCGCTCCTCCGGGCTGCCCTCATACCTGTATGGCTTATACTCCCCTCGCACCTGCTCACCGTTGTGGCAGAGTATGCCATCCAGCGTTTGCAGGCTGAGGTTAAGCTTCAATATCTTATCAAGTATGCGCACGCTGTGCACGTTATGGCGAAAATATTTGCCGGTGCGTTCGTGAAAGAGCGCAGACAGATAGCGCTCTCCCGCGTGGCCGAAAGGCGTGTGCCCAAGATCATGGCCAAGCGCCACCGCTTCTATGAGATCCTGGTTCAGGTTCAGCATGCGGCCTATGTTTCTGGCAATGCGCGAAACTATCTGCACGTGCATTATGCGGCGGGTTATATCGTCGTTTTTATATAGAGAAAACACCTGCGTTTTATCCGCGTACCTGTTGAAATAACGGCAATTGAGTATTCGCTCCACATCCTTCACGAAATTGGGACGCGCCACCAGAAAAGCCTCCTTGTTTCGGCGCACGGCAAACTTGTCCTTGCAGGCATACTGCGAAAGCGCCTCCTGCTGCGCGTTCAGGTTTTCATATAGCGTTTTGTGCATCTCATCCGAAAAGCGATCGAACTTTTTACCCTCCATAGGCTTCTCCCAATATTATATTATATGTATATAATAGCATTTTTGAACGTCAAAAAAAAGCACTGCTTCACCCTTCGCCCATGTCCTCGGCTATGGCGCAAAGCCGCTCCACGGCAAGCTTCAGCGATCCGTCGTTCAAAAGCACCACGTCGCAAGCGCCCTCGTATATATCGCGCCGCTTTTCAAAGAGTGCGCGTATATTGCTGCCGTCGTCGCGAAGCAGCGGGCGCGTGCCCGTGTTCACCGTGGCTATTATATCCTCTATATCGCGTTTTATATACACCACCCTGCCCGTTTGCCGCATCACCCGCACATTTTCCAGATTGAGCACGATGCCGCCGCCGCAGGAGACCACCGCGCCCTCCATCTGCGCTGCGTCAAAGAGCGCCTCGCTCTCTTTAGCGCGAAACTCCGCCTCGCCGTATTTTTCGAATATATCGCTTATGGTTATGCCGGAGCGCGCCGCAACCAGTTCGTCCGTATCCACGAATCTTCGCTTCGCCGCCCTCGCGAAACGCTTGCCTATGGCCGTTTTGCCGCAGCCCATCATGCCAGTGAGGTATATATTTTTCATGCGCCACCGTCCGAGCGGTAGCAGCCCAGCAGCTTGAAATCCGTAAACACGCCGTCCACGCGCGCCAGCGTGTTTTCAATTTTGCGCGCAACGTCCTCTCCCGCAAAATCCACGTAAAATATATATTCGAAATTGTGGCCGGGCAGCGGCCGGGATTCTATTTTCACCATATTGAGCCCGCAATCGGCAAACAGATCGAGCGCGTGCGCCAACGCGCCGCTCTTGTGCTCCAGCACAAAGCTTACGCTGGCCTTGTTTGCCGAAGCCTCGCCGCTTCCCGCGCTTATCACTATGAAGCGGGTGGTGTTTTCCCCGCTGTTGCTTATGTTTTTGGCCAGCACACACAGGCCGTACAGCTCGCCCGCGTATTCGCTGGCTATTGCCGCCTTGCCCGCGTCCAGCTCGCCCGCCACAAAGCGCGCGCTCACGGCCGTGTTGTAATACGGGTGGGTATTCACGCCCAGCTTTTTCAAATAGTCGGCACACTGCATTAGCGCCTGTTCGTGCGAATATACGTCCGTCACAAATTCCAGCCGCGCGCCGGGCAGCCCCAGCAGCACATGCTCAATTTTAAGCAGGCTCTCCCCCACTATGCTTACCGGGTATTTTCTGAAAAGGTCGTATATCTCCGTTATGCCGCCCGTGCTGGAATTTTCTATGGGCAACACGCCAAATTCCGCCTCGCCCCGCGCCACCGCACAGAAAACCTCCTCGAAGCTCTTGTAGCTGCACGTTTTCTTGTCCCTGCCAAAGTATCGCATAAGCGCGAGGTGTGAGTTCGCGCCCGCTTCGCCCTGAAAGGCGGCTATGCCCTCGTTTTGCGCCAGCCTCGCCCCGTCCAGCAATATTTGCTGCCGTGCGCGGCTCAGCTTCATAAGCAGCGTGAAAAGCTGCTCCACATCGGGTGCGAGCGTCTTGTCCGCCAGCATGGCCGCGCGACTTTCAAGCAGCGCCGCCTCGCGCGAGCTGTCCAGCACGGGCATGCCGTTCGCTATTTTATACTCCGCCACACCCAGCACGCAGGCCGTGCGCTTCTCAAAGCATTCCACTATTTTTTTGTCTATCGCGTCTATCTCGCCGCGCAGTCTTACAAGCTCATCCATGTTTGAACACCCTTCCGCTTCGCAAATACAGATCGGCCAGCGCCAGCGCCGCCGCGCTCTTCACCACCTCAACGGCGCGCGGCACTATGCAGGCGTCATGCCTGCCGCGCACAACAAGCTCCGCTTCCTCCATGCGCTCAATATCCACAGTCATCTGCGGCTTGGAGATGGAGGAGGTGGGCTTTATGGCCACCTTCATTGTAAGCGGCATACCGTTGGTTATACCGCCGTTTATGCCGCCGTTGTTGTTGGTTTTGAAGCTGACCGCGCCCTCCTTTATGAAAAGCGGGTCGTTGGCCTCGCTGCCCCTCATTGCCGAAATGGCGAAGCCCGCGCCAAACTCCACGCCCTTAACGGCAGGCACCGCAAACATTATATGCGCCAGCTCGCTTTCCGCACTGTCGAAAAAGGGTTCGCCCAGACCGGCGGGCAGTCCGCTCACCGCGCAGGCTATAACGCCGCCTATGGAATCGCCCTCCTTGGCTACGCGCTCTATTAGCGCCTCCATGCGCTTTCCCGCCTCAAATTCGTTCACGAAGAAGTTTTTTTCCTCTATTCTGGCGAAATCCGCCGCCGTATAGCCGGAAAAATCCCTGTCCTCAATATCGCCTATGCGCTTTATGTGCGCGCCTATGTGTATGCCCTCCGCCGCCAGCAGTTGCCGCGCTATGCTGCCCGCAAAAACTACGGGCGCGGTGAGCCTGCCCGAAAAGTGCCCGCCCCCGCGAATGTCGTTCGCCGCGTTATACTTCACGCGCCCCGCGTAATCCGCATGGCCGGGACGCATGAGCTGCTCAAGATTGCCATAGTCCTGCGAACGGGTGTCCGTATTGCGTATTATGGCGCAAAGCGGCGTACCCGTGGCGCGCCCGTTTATGTAGCCGCTCAATATCTCGGGGATATCCTTTTCGGCGCGCTTTGTGGAGGCCTTGGTCTTGTTGGGCGCGCGCCGCGCCATCGCCGCCGAAACCTCCTCCATATCTATTTTCGCGCCACCGGGCAGCCCGTCTATCACCACGCCTATGCCCGCCGAGTGCGATTCGCCGAATATGCTCACGCGGAGCAGTTTTCCGTATGTATTCAATTTGTTTTACCTCCAAGCTGTCTAAACTCTTCAAAAAAACGGGGCGCGGATTTGCTTACCGCCTCGGGCGCGTCTATAGTTATATCGCCCTGCGCAATGACCGAGGCCACCGAGAGCGCCATGACCACGCGGTGGTCGCCATGCGCGCACACGCTGCCGCCGCGCAGCGCGCCCGTGCCGTTTATGACAAGGCTGTCCTCGTATTCCACTATGTCCGCGCCCAGCTTTTCAAGCTCGGCCGTCATGGCGCCCAGCCGGTCGCTTTCCTTAAAGCGCAGACGGCGCGCGCCCGTTATGCGCGTTCTGCCCACCGCCGCGCAGGCCGCCACGGCCAGTATGGGCACAAGATCGGGTATCTGCGAAACGTCCACCTCGATGGGCTGGAGCGAATCACGCTCCACCGTTACGCTGCCGTCCGCCCAGGTAACGCGTGCGCCCATGCCGCGCAGTATGCCCAAAATCTCCCTGTCACCCTGCGCGGAGTGCTGCTCCAGCCCGTGCAGCGTTACCCTGCCGCCCATTGCCGCCGCCACCGCGAAAAATGCCGCGTGCGAATAATCTCCCTCGGCGCAAACATCCGCGGTTGTATAGCGCTGGTTTCCGCGAACGATAAAACCGTCCTCCACCTCGACACTCTCCACCCCGAAAAGCGACTGGCAGCGGCGCGTTATGTCCACATAGGGGCGCGACTCCAGCGGTGAGGTCAGCTTTATTTTGGAATCTCCTTCAAGCAGGGGCAGCTTGTACAGCAGGCCGGTTATGAATTGCGAGGATATGCCGCCGTCTATGGGGTATTCGCCCGCGCTCAGCGTTCCGCACAGCTCTATTCCCCGCTGCGTTTTGCCGTAGCCAGCAAGAAGCTGCTCGTAGGGCTGCATCGGCCGCTCCATGAGCCTCCCCTGTCCGGTGTACAGCCGTTTTTTTCCGTCCATACCAAGCGGCAGCAAAAAGCGCAGCGTAGAGCCCGATTCCCCGCAGTCTATGACCTCCTTGCCCTCGCGCTTTTGCCCGCCCGTCACAGAGCACACATCGCCGTTTATGCCGTATTTGCAGCAGCCCATGGCGCTGAGCGCACCCAGCGTGGCGCTTATATCGTCAGACAGCGCAAAATTGCTTATGCGCGACTTTCCCTCCGCCAGCGCCGCGCAGATCAGCAGCCTGTGCAGCACGCTTTTGGAGGGCATCAGCGTCAGTTCTCCGTTCAGTTTGGACGGCAGTACATTTATCATAGAGCGTATTCTCCCAGTATGTTCAAAATTTTCTCCGTTTCCACCTTCTTTATTACGGCGCTGCCCACACTATCTATAAATATGAAGCTTATACCGTCACGTTCCGCCTTTTTATCGGCGGAGATATACCCTAGCGCGGCCTTGAGTATGCCGCTTTCAACAGTATAAGGCAGATCGTAGAGCGAAACAAGGGCTTTGGTGTCCTCCATGAGCCCGCCGGGCGATATGCCCAGCTTCTCGCCTATGAGCGCGGCGTACACCATGCCCAGCGCCACCGCCTCGCCGTGCAGAAATTTGCCGTAGCCCGCCGCCGTCTCAAGCGCGTGGCCTATGGTGTGGCCGTAATTGAGTATCATGCGCAGGCCGTGATCGAAAGGATCCTGCTCCACTATATCCGCCTTTATGGCACAGCAGGTGTGTATTATGTCCGAAATATCGCCGCCGCCCTCCTTTAGCTTCACGTAAAGCTCCGCGTCCGCTATGTAGGCGTATTTTATCACCTCGGCCATGCCCGCCGCGTATTGCCGAGCGTCCAGAGAGGAGAGCGCGTCCGTATCGGCTATCACCACCTCGGGCTGGTAAAACGCGCCCGCCATGTTTTTGCCGCCGTCAAGGTTAACGGCCACCTTGCCGCCCACAGAGCTGTCCACCTGAGCCAGCAGCGTTGTGGGTATCTGCACGAAACGCGCGCCCCGCTTGTATACCGCCGCCGCGAAACCGGCTATATCGCCCACCACGCCGCCGCCCAGCGCCACCACCGCGTCACCGCGATTAAGGCCCATACCGAGCAGCCGTTCCAATATCATATGAAGGTTTTCGAAGCTCTTGGACTCCTCGCCCGGCTTCAGCACTATCGTCTTTTCCGGGTCGAAGTGGCCGCCGTATAGCTTTAGCACATTTTCGTCCGTTATAACGGCATAATTCGTGTAAGCGGAAAGTATGTCCGCACTTATGAGGCCGCCGCCTATCTTTATGTCATAGCTGCCGTTTACCGCGTTTACCTTTAGTTTCATGAGGCGCTCCTTGCTGCCGCGTCCGCTATGAGCTCAAGCTTGGCCATGAGCGCTTCGAAGGCTCCGGGCGTGAGAGATTGCGGGCCGTCGCACAGCGCGTTTTTGGGGTCGTTGTGCACCTCTATCATAAGACCGTCCACACCCGCCGCAACCGCCGCCATGGAGAGCGGCTCCACCATGTCATACATACCCGCCGCGTGGCTGGGGTCCACCACTATGGGCAGGTGGGAAAGCTTTTTCACGGCCGGTATGGCGCTTATGTCCAGCGTGTTGCGCGTGTAGGTCTCAAATGTGCGTATGCCGCGCTCGCACAGTATAACGTTTTCGTTTCCCGAGGATATGATGTATTCGGCGCTCATGAGCCATTCTTCTATGGTATTGGAAAGCCCGCGTTTCAGCAGTATAGGCTTTTGCGTGTTCCCCAGCTCCTTTAAAAGATCAAAGTTTTGCATGTTGCGCGCGCCCACCTGTATGAGATCCACCTTCTCATCGAAAAGCTCCACGTGCTTGGGAGACATTATTTCGGTGACGATGGGCATACCCACGCTCTTGCTGACCTCCACAAGTATGTCTATACCACCCTCGCCCAGCCCCTGGAAGGCATAGGGCGAGGTGCGCGGCTTGAAGGCGCCGCCGCGAAGTATTCCCGCGCCCGCTTTTTTCACATCCACGGCGATCCCAGCAAGCTGCTCCCTGCTTTCAACCGAGCAGGGCCCTGCCATAACGGTTAGCCCCGCGCCCACCGCCACGCTGCCCGCCATTATAACGGAGTTGTCCGGATGGAATTTGCGGTTGGCCTTTTTATACGGCTCCTGCACGGAAAGCACGCGCTCCACGCCGGACATCATGCCCACCACCTCTTTATCCACGGTGTAGGTGTCGCCCAGCACGCCCAGCACGGTGCACTCCACGCCCCTATTGGTCTGCACGCTCATTCCCTGCCGCTCGAGGCTCCTCGTTACGGAGCCTATTTCCTCTTCGCTCGCCTTAGGCTGCATTACAACAATCATCTTTGTACCCTCTCATTTTTTAAAATTCTGCCACAGAACCGGTTTGCCGCAAACAAAAAGCCGCAGGCATGCCCGATGCCTACGGCGTATATACGCACTTTTTTCTAAACCACACTCAGCACCGGACGATATTTATAACCTAAAAAAGCCGTAACGATAAAACCCGTCCCAGCTAAAGCTCATAAAAAATCGTTTGGATGTGCTGACCATAGCTTATCTCCTTTTTTATCAGTATAATGCCACCGAAGAGCAATTGCAACTTTTTTTTGATTATATATTTTCACGAATATGCACGCGCCTTGGAAATGTTACTTTAAGAAAAAAATTGCAATATCTGCAATTTAATATTTACGTAACAATACCTTCCACCTCTACATACACCTATATAACATATCTTTCTATATACTATCATAAAAAATATCGCAAAAAAATATTACGTTTTTATTACAAAAGTCTTTACAAACTATTTTGTTTGTGATATTGTATATACAAGAGTAAATGATTTTTTTAATGTTCCTCCTGTATCATAATCTTAAAAGGGACGGCCGCTGCGGCTAGTCCCTTTTTTTTGCGCATATGCGGCCTTTTTTGCGCCGCTCTTGCTTTTGGAAGATTTTTGCGGTAGCATTATATTTGCTTAACATTAGGGCAAGGAGAATTTATTTTATGATCATTATAGTAAAAAAAGGTACGCAAAAGGCGCAGCTAAACGATTTTATACACAATCTGGAGGCGCGCGATTTTAAGATACACCTCAGCGAGGGCGAAAACACCACCATAGTGGGTCTGGTGGGCGACACCTCCACCATTGATATAGACACCATAAAGGCGGTGGAAATAGTTGAGGATGTGCGCCGCGTGAGCGAGCCGTACAAAAAGGCCAACCGCAAGTTCCACACGGACGACACCGTGATAAGCATAGGCGATATAAAAATTGGCGGCGGGCACTTTGCCGTGATGGCCGGGCCCTGCTCTGTGGAATCTAAGGAGCAGATACGTGAGATATCGGGCAGGATACTGCAAAGCGGCGCAAACTTTCTGCGCGGTGGCGTATTCAAGCCGCGCACCTCACCCTATGCCTTCCAGGGGCTTGAGGACGAGGGCATGGACGTGCTGCTGGCCGGAAAGAGAGAGTTTGGCTTGCCCATAGTTTCGGAGATAATGGACAGCTCGGATATTCCCCTCTTTGAAGAGGTGGACATAATACAGGTGGGCGCACGCAATATGCAAAACTTTCGCCTGCTAAAAGAGCTGGGCAAAACGGACAAGCCCATACTGCTGAAGCGCGGGCTGGCCAACACTATTGAAGAATGGCTCATGAGCGCCGAATATATAATGTCGGGCGGGAACGAAAATGTCATACTTTGCGAGCGCGGCATACGCACATTTGAAACCTATACGCGCAACACCTTTGACGTTTCGGCCATCGCCGCGCTCAAAAAACTGACCCACCTGCCCGTTATTGCCGACCCCAGCCACGCGGCGGGTATACGCTACCTAGTGGAGCCGCTTGCCAAGGCGGCCATAGCGGCGGGCGCGGACGGAATAATGATAGAGGTGCACAACGACCCTGCAAAGGCGCTTTCCGACGGCAACCAATCCGTCACGCCGGACGCTTTCGACTCCATCATGGCTTCGCTCTCCCGCTACATAGAGCTGGAAAACAAAACCGTTGATGGTGTAAAACCAAGATAAACGCAGCAAATGCAAGCTGCCAAAAGCAAACATGGCGATAATTTTCACAGCATAGAAATTATCGTCTTTTTTTATTAAAACTCAAAAAAATAGCAATTGAAAAGTTGTTAAGTAATTGTTACAATTATTACACTATTATTTATGATTTTTGGTATCTACCGGTACAAGCTTTATGTGGCATTTTAAAAAATGCTGAATGCCCGGCTCACGGGAGGTAATATGGTAAAAAAATTCATTGGCACGATGGCGGCGGTTTTGATGTTTTTATCATTGTTCCCCACATCCGCTATGGCCGCCGTGCAGGATTCCGATGTTTTGCAGGTGGGTGACGAGGACGAGGCCGTTCGCGAATTGCAGGAAAAGCTGCTTGAGGCTGACTACCTCACCGGCCACGCGACGGGTTATTTTGGCAGGGATACGCAAAACGCACTTATAAAATTTCAAAAGGACAACGGTCTTGTTTCGGACGGTAAGGCGGGCAGCGAAACAAAGCGCCTGCTTTTTGGCGATCAAACCGGCGAGCCCGAGACCCCCACCGAGGGCGAAGCGACCGTAACGGTGGAAAGCGCTAACTTCCCGCTGCGCCCGGGAGACAAGGGCGACATCATAGGCGATATACAAACACGGCTTTATGAGCTGGAATATTACGAATATGACAGCATAACTGGCTATTACGGCCCGGTCACAGAAACTGCCGTGAAGAAATTCCAGCGCACACAGGGCATGGACAGCACCGGCCTTTTGGATGAGGAAAGCTACGCGCTGCTTTTTTCGGCCAACGTAAAGCCAAACGAGATCTGTCTCGACGATAACGGCGCGATGGTGGAAAAGCTGCAGGAGCGGCTTTTTGAGCTGGGCTATTTTGAGCAGCAGCCCACCGGGTATTACGGCTACAACACGGTGGATTCCGTGCGTCTATTTCAAAACGCACACGGCTTGCAGGTTGACGGCCGCGTGGGCAAGGACACCCGCGAGCTTATATTTTCAGACAAAGCAAAGAATTACGATAAATCCGCAGACGGCAGCAACGGCAAAACGCTAGCCTCGGGCACAACGGCTTCCACAGGTATAGCCAAAATGGTGGAGGTGGCCAAGGAGCAGGAGGGCAAGCCCTACTCATACGGCTCCTGCGGGCCAAGCTCTTACGATTGCGCCGGCTTTGTGTATTACGTGCTCAAAAACGCCGGCATTGCCACAAGCAAGCTCAGCGCGGCTTCCTACGCCACGCTTACCGGCTGGGAGACGATTGCCGATATAAGCGCGCTTGCCGTGGGCGATCTTGTTTTTTTCACAAACGAAAATGATTCTTCTATAAACCACATGGGCATATACCTTGGTGGCGGCAGCTTCATACACGCCTCCCCCTCCGCCGAATGCGTGAAGGTGAGCGGTATGTCCTCAGATTATTATTTAGATAATTTTGCAACGGCCAAACGTATATTCTGATATTTGCTAAATTTACTATTGTAATTTAAATTTCTATTTGATAGAATATATCTTGTTCACAGTTGGGGAATTGGCGCAGTTGGTAGCGCGCAACGTTCGCAATGTTGAGGCCAGGGGTTCGAATCCCCTATTCTCCACCAAAAAGCAAAAGCTTATGCCATAGGCATGGGCTTTTTTTAGTGATCGTAAAAATGGACTCGAACCTTAAATTGCGCCAGCAATTTGGGGGCGCAGAGCGAAGCGTAGTGCGCGAAGCGCCATCCCCTATTCTCCACCAGCGGTATGATGTCGCGCGCAAGTCGCGTATCTACTATAGTGAGCGATTTTTTCTTTTGTGCTAGCGTTTTTGCGAATTTTTTGTTTTGGCGAAAAATGCGTCCTTATAGACACACCAATATCAAAATTTTCAGAATTCACAATATACACTTTCCAACCAACCAGATATATGCTACTATACCATTAATAGACATCTCCATTCCCCACGCTCCAAACACAATTTGAGGTAATGTCATGATCAAGAGTATGAAGATTTTTATAGCAATAGTATTGTGCATCTTTTTATCCGGCTGTTACCCCGCTGCAAAGCTTGCGGGTATCGTTCGAGATGCTATCAGTAGCCAGGAGGCAAAGCAGCAGACCACGGCTTCCCCTGCCCCCTCACAAACTCCCAAGACCACGCCTGCCCCCACCACACTGCCGATCCCGACCCCCGCCGTGACTAAAACCGCTACGCCCACCACGGAGGTCATAAGCGAAACTTCCAGCCAGCGCGAAGCCTTGAGCATGGCGAAGAGCTATCTCAAATACTCCGCTTTTTCCATGCAGGGTTTGATAGAGCAATTGGAATATGAAGGTTTTACCAAGGAGGATGCCGAGTATGGCGCAGAAAACTGCGGTGCGGATTGGAACGAGCAGGCCGTAAAATGCGCGGAAAGCTATCTGAACTATTCGGCATTTTCGCGCAAGGGGCTCATAGAGCAACTGGAGTATGAGGGTTTCACCAACGCGCAAGCCACCTACGGTGTGGACGGCGCCGGTTTGGGCGATTCCTCCGGCGAAGGCTCTAAGAACGCGTCCAGCAATAGCGTCAGCCAGAGCAACGCGGTTCGCGCAGCAGAAAGCTATCTTGATTACACCGCTTTTTCGCGCAAGGGGCTCATAGAACAATTGGAATATGAGGGTTATTCTCGCTCCGATGCGGAATACGCAGTGGATAGTATCGGTGCTGATTGGAACGAACAGGCCGTAAAATGCGCAAAGAGCTATCTTGAATATTCATCTTTTTCCAGAAAGGCGCTTATAGGCCAACTGGAATACGAAGGCTTTACGCGCGAACAGGCCGTATACGGTGTGGACGCAAATATGTAGCCGCCGCGTTTTTATTATGTTTATGATTGCTTTGAACATCGTGGATAGTTCCGGCCAGTTGTCGCACTAGGATTCCACTGAAATCGGAAAATACGTTGCGGTAAAAATGAACTATACAGCGCATAAAGCCTTCCAAAAACTGTTAAAATAAAAGTGGGTACTTTAGTGGGTACTTTTTAGAAAGCAAAACGGCTCAAACACGTATGGTTGAGTCGTTTTCTTATGTGTATTGTTTCCTAAAAAGATGCCACAGTTTACGAGTGCATAAGAAAAAATCGCGTACTATGGTACGCGACTTGTGTCCAGCTTCAAGCTGGTGGTGCGGTAGATGGGACTTGAACCCATACGTCATGGACACACGCCCCTCAAA
>CAYXFB010000013.1:0-50512 GCA_964464145.1 uncultured Christensenella sp. | reverse complement strand
GCTCTTCCTTGGTGCGGTAGGTGGCCGCGTCTGACGGGCTGTGACCCGAATAACGGTATGTAACAACGTCCAGCAGCACCGGACCTTTTCTATCTTCTATTATCTTGCGCTTGCGGCGGTACGCGTCTATAACGGCCAGCGGATTCATGCCGTCTATGCGCTCCGCGTGCATCTCGTCCGGATTGAGGCCTGCGCCAAGGCGAGCCACTTCCTGATAGCCCATCGTTTCGCCGCAGGTCTGTCCGCCCATGCCGTAGCTGTTGTTCCATATATTGAATATTATGGGGAGACCGCCCTTGTGCTCGTCATCCCACAATGTGTTGTACTGATCCATTGTGGCAAAGTTCATGCTTTCATAAACTGGTCCGCAGCCGATCGCGCCGTCGCCTATGTTGCAAACTACCAGGCCGGGCTTTTTGTTTACACGCTTATAAAGCGCTGCGCCCGTGGCTATAGGGCCGCTGCCGCCAACTATCGCGTTGTTGGGGTACACGCCAAAGGGTGTGAAGAAGGCGTGCATAGAGCCGCCCAGACCGCGGTTGAAGCCGGTTTGCCTGCCCCAGGTCTCGCTTATCATGCCGTACAGCAAAAATTCGCGCGCCATGTCCTTAACCTTTTTGTACTGCGTATATTTTTTGACAACAGCGTAGGTCTCGCCGTCGAAAAAGCTCTCCATTATATCGGTAAGCTCTTTATCCGAAAGCTTTTCGATAGCGGACATACCCTTTGCAAGTATCTCGCCGTGGCTTCTGTGAGAGCCGAAGGCAAAATCCTCTATGCCAAGCTCGAAGGCCTGACCAACATAGCTGGCTTCCTCACCTATACCAAGATGCGCCGGACCGGGATGGTTGTACTCTATGCCCTCGTATTGGTTTGTGGTCTTTATAAGATTAAGCATGGTTTCAAATTCGCGCACCACCCACATGTCGCGATATATGTTCATAAATTGCTGCTTTGAAAAATTATTTTTCTCGTCTTTAACGGTTTTCTGGTAAGTGTTCATGGGGATATCGCTGAACGTTATCTTACCCTTTTTCCTCATCTTTTTCGGGTCGATCACCAAACATTTAGTCATGTTATTACTCCTTTAAATTATTGAATATATAGTCGCTTTATAGCTATGGCAATAAAAAAGTGAATCTGTGTTTTGTTCTCCCCGCCGTAGGCGGGGAGAACAAAACAACTCATGATTTAGCTGCCCAGCAATATCAAAGCTGGAAGATAGCTTCGCGTATTATCTCACACACTGTGGGATGGGGGAACACTATCTTCTTTATTTCGTCTATGGTCATTTCCTTTGCTATAAGCGCGTCCGCTCCCCAAATTATTTCGGAAGCGTAATTTGTTATCATGTGCACGCCTATTAGCTTGTTCCATTTATTATCAACAACGATCTTGCAAATGCCGTCGCCGCCCTCATTCTCCGCAACATAGCGGCCAACATAGCGCATGGAAATTGATTTAACCGTAACGTCCAGCCCCTTTTCCTTGGCGGACTGCTCCGTTTCGCCCACGCCCGCGACCTCGGGATTGGTGTATATAACGCCGGGTATGGCGTTGTATTTCATTCTGTCCTTCTTGCCCAGCATGTTGTTCACGGCCACCTCGGCCTCGCGGTAGGCTGTGTGCGCCAGCATGGAATAGCCGTTCACATCGCCTGCGGCGTATACGTTGGGCTGGTTGGTCTTCATATATTCGTCCGTAACAACGGCACGGCGCTCCATAAGCACACCTATATTTTTTAGGCCTATATCGGCAGTGTTGGGTACGCGGCCTATTGAAACCAGCAACTTGTCCGCCTTTATTTTCTCGGTCTTGCCGCCCTTTTCAAACTGCACGCCGTCCTTTTCTATCTTGGTAACGCGGCAGCCCATTTTGAATGTTACGCCCTTTTTCTCGTAGTTTTTAACAAGCAGCTTGGCAATTTCCGAATCTATAGGCCCGCCGCACTGCTCCAGCATTTCAACCACTGTGACCTTGCTGCCCGCAGATGTGAAATAGCTTGCCATCTCAAGGCCTATAACGCCGCCGCCTATAACCACCAGCTCCTTGGGAACCTCTGTCATGGCAAGTATCTCGCGGTTGGTGAGCGCAAAGCCCGCCTCGAACTGCTCCTTGAGCCCGTCTATGGGAGGCATTGCCGCCTCGCTGCCCGTGGCTATAAGTAGACGCGCGCCCTCGTACTTCGTACCCTCGGCTTCAACCTCGTAGCCGTTAGCGGTGCGTCCGGTTATCTTGGCGGGAGCCTTTATCCATTCCACTCCAAGCCCCTTGAGCATGGAGCCAACGCCGCCCGTAAGCGTTTTTACCACCTTGTCCTTGCGCTTAACTACCGCCGCGTGATCCAGGCTCACGTCGCCGTGCACCACGCCGTATTTGTCGCCATGCTCCGCGCCGTCTTTAAGCTTTGCGGAATACAGGAAGGTTTTGGTGGGTATGCAGCCCTCGTTCAGGCACACGCCGCCCACGTTGCGTTTTTCAAAAAGCAGCACCTTGTAGCCCTCGTGCGCCGCACGTTCGCAGGCCAGATAGCCCGCCGGGCCGCCGCCCAATACTATAAGATCGTATGTCATTTCAGTTTACCTCGCCATCAGCAGAGAGAAGTTTTCCAGCGCCTTGCACAGCTCCTGCAAAAAGCGTGAGGCGGGCGCGCCGTCAAGAGCGCGGTGATCGTATGTGAGCGACAGCGTCATCGCCTGATAGGGCACCGCCTGCCCGTCCACTATCTTTATGCGCGGCTGGATGGTGTTCACGCCCAGTATGCCCGTCTGCGGCGGGTTTATAACTGGTGTAAAGCTCTCTATTCCAAAGGAGCCGAGGTTTGATATGGTGAAGGTGCCGCCCGTGAGATAGTCGGGCGATATGGAACCGTCCTGCGCCTTGGCTGCCATTTCCTTCGCCGCAGCGGAAATTTCGTTCAAAGACATCATGTCCGCATTGAATATTGTGGGAACCAGCAGGCCGCGCGGGGTGTCCACCGCCATGCCCATGTGAACGTGGGTAAACAGGCGCATGCTGTCATCCAAGTAGTGCGCGTTCAGCTCGCGGTGGTTTTTGAGTATACGCGAAACCGCGAATATTATTATATCGTTGAGCGTTATGTTACCAAGACCCATAGCCTCGCCGTTCGCCTTGAGCTTTTTGCGGTAGGCCATCATCTCAGTTGCGTCAAACGAAGCGGTGTGCGTTAATTGCGCCATGCTCTGAAGCGAATTGTGCATGGATTTGGCTATTACCTTGCGCACGTTTGAAAGCTTCACATCCTCATACTCTGCGGCCGGAACAGCGGGCATTGCCGATGCTGCGGCAGCGGGAGCGGCTGCGGTATCAAGAACCGCGCCCTTCTTTGAGAGCTCCAGTATATCGCGCTCTATTATGCGTCCGTTGGGGCCTGTGGCTACGGCCTGAGCAAGATCAAGCTTCTGGTTGTCCGCTATGCCGCGCGCGCGGGGTGAAATTTTCAGTTTATCACCATCCGCCTTGGCGGTGGGAGCTGCGGCAGGTGCGGCAGCGATCTGCGCGGCAGGAGCGGCCTCGGCTTTCGCAGGCGCTTCCTCTGCGGCGCCCGCACCGGCTGAAAACGCCGAAATATCCTCGCCCGCTTCGCCTATTACGGCCACTGTGTCCAGGCAGGGTACGTCGTCACCCTCCTCGGCGAACACGGCCAGCAGTGTTCCGGCCGTCTTTGCCTCCTCCTCAAAGGAAGCCTTGTCCGTTTCGTAAGAAAACAGCACGTCCCCCACGGAAACGGCGTCGCCAACGTTTTTATTCCATTTTGTAATGATACAGCTTTCCACAGACTGGCCTTGCCGTGGCATTATGATTGCTTCCGCCATTTAAATGAACCCTCCATTTTTGATATAGATTTTGTTATATTTCCTCGATAATGTTAACATTTTGTGTGATTCTTCCTTGGAACCTATAAAACATACAAGCAGAGTGTTAATTATTAACACTTTTATGTTCCTATTGTAACAAATATAAGGGGTTTATGTCAACGGATTTTGGCGTTTTGAGTGTAATTGTTTAGTATTTGGGGAATTGTTAATATAATAATAAAAAATGCAGAATTTAGAATGCAGAATGCAGAATGTATGAGTCCGCTTTGCGGACAAATTTAAAAGGACATAAGGCAATTTAAATGCTATATGTCCTTCATGAAATCATCGCCGCAGGCGATACAATAATTTTGCATTCTTAATTCTGCATTCTTAATTTTGAATTGTCCTTCACACAGGCTTGCGCAGCATGGGCACCAGCCGTTTGCCCAGCCAGGCGTTCAGCAGGGATTTTGCGAAATCTCCGGGCAGGGTGGCGGCGAAGCAATATATAAACAGCGCCGCTACGCTCATGCCGTTGTTTAGATACTGTGTGGATATGAGGAAAAAATAGGGCAGTCCCACCGCGTAATAGGCGAATATGCCGGGAAGCTGCGCCAGCAGAAGGTTTTTGAAGGTGGGGGTCTTTATGCGCTCCGTCAGCGCGCCCGTTATATAGGCGCACAGCACAAAACCCAGCAAAAAACCGAAGGAGGGCTGGAATACGTAACCGAAGCCGCCCCCCTGCGTGAATATGGGCAGCCCGGCCAAACCTATAACTAAATATACCAGCACGGAGACAGCGCCCCACTTTTTGCCGAGAAGCATACCGGCCATAGATACGAACATTGTTTGCATGGAAAAGGCTATGTAGGGAATGGGTATCTTTATAAAAGCGCCCACCGCTATCAGCGCGGCGAACAGCCCGCACAGCACTATCGCCCTCGTGTTTACGCCGCGCTTTGCGGCCGATTTCTCCGTCATAAAACATACCTCCAAAATTTGTTGAAATATAACTACGTTCAAAGAATAACATATCACGGACATATTGTAAACCATAAAAATAATATAAGTTTACATACTGCGCAAAAAAACAGCGCACCTTTTTGTGGCGCGCTGCGTAAGCTTTTATATTCCGGCCATACAGAGCTGACCCGCTTCCTCCTGCTTTATCCATTTGTTGAGCTTCTTCATTTCCTTTACCACAAAGATGGATACTATCACGGCCGAGCCAATGTCTGCCACCGGGCCCGCCAGCAGCACGCCCTCCAGCCCGAAGAACATGGGCATTATAAGCAGCATGGGTATCAGCAGCAGCAGCTGGCGCAGCATGGAAAGCACGGCGGCCTTGAGCGGCTGGCCTGTCGCCTGAAAATAGTTTGTGGCGACGATCTGGAAACCCGCGCAGAATATTCCGAAGAGGTATATGCGCATACATTTAACCGCGAAATCGGTAAAATTCGCGTCGGCGCTGCCAAACAGGCTCAGTATAGGCCCGGGGAAGAGCTGGCATACGACCCACGCCGCCACAACCACGATGGTGGAGCTCAGCGCCGCCAGCACGAAGGTCTGCTTCATGCGCTTGGGCTTTTGCGCGCCGCGGTTGAAGCCCAGTATGGGCTGTGCGCCAATGCCTATGCCAATGCAGGCCGAGGCCAGTATAAGCGCTATCTTCATGACGATGCCCATAGCGGAAAGCGCCGTATCTCCGCCCACCGGGCTGAGATCGCCGTAATACACCAGCACGTTGTTCATGACCACCTGCATAACGCAGGCCACTATCTGCGTAACAAAGGAGGATATGCCCAGCGTAAACATCATTTTGCAGGTGCGCGGATGCAGCTTCATATATTTTGATTCAAAGCGCATACTTTTGCCGTGCCGCGCAAAGTATACCAGCAGCACCACGGCGGATATTATCTGCGAGGTTATGGTGGCTATCGCCGCGCCCGTAACGCCCCATTTGAATACGAAAATGTATATGGGGTCAAGTATGGTATTCAGCACCGCGCCAACCAGTATGCTGTACATGGAGAGGCGGGGGCTGCCGTCCGTTCGCGCCATGTTCGAAAGCGCTATACCGATTATGCTGGCGGGCGAGCCGATTATTATAACCAGGGCATAGTCGCGCGCGTAGGGCAGTGTGGCGTCCGTTGCGCCGAAGGTCTTGAGCAGCGGATCAAGAAAGATAAGCCCCACGGCCACGAAGGCCACGCTCAGTATTATGCAGACGGTGAACAGGTTGTTTAGCGCTCTCTGCGCCTCCTCCCCCTGCTTTTCGCCCAGCTTTAGAGCGGCGTAGGCGCTTGCGCCCGTGCCCACCAAAGTGGCAAAGGCCAGCATGATAGTCATTATTGGAAATGTTATTGTGGTGGCGGCGTTGCCTAAATAGCCCACGCCCTGCCCGATAAATATTTGGTCAACGATGTTGTAAACAGAGTTCACCAAACAGGCTATCACAGCGGGCAGCGCAAAGGTGCGAAGCAGCTTGCCCACCGGCTTAGTGCCCAGCGGATTGCTTTCCGCCGATACGTTTTCAGAGATTACATTCTCTGCCATTCTTTCTCCCTCCAATCGAATTTGAAATATATTCACAGGCGTTTATCGCCATTTGATCCATTAATCTGGCCGCAGTTTCCGCGTCCTCCGCGGTCATGTTCTGCGTTAATATATCGTTCCACTTTTTTGCGGCGGCGTATATGCCGTCTATGACCGGCCCTGCCTTCTCCGTTGTGTAGAAGCGGCATTTTCGCCTGTCCACCTCGTCTGTACACCTGTGAACATAGCCCGCCTCCTCCAGACGCTGCAACGCGCGCGTGGCGGTCGCCTTGTCGAAATAGCCCTTGTGGGCGAGCGACTTTGCGCTTATGCCCTGCTCCTCGTGTATTCGAACCAGAAAAAATTGCTGGCCGCCGCCTATTCCAAGCCCCGACAGCTCCTGATCGTAAAACTGCATTCCCAGCCGGTTCAGTATGGAGGCGTATTTGCTCAAGGTTGGTCTAGTTTTCATCCGTTATCCCTCGTGCGATAAAATGGTTGCGTCTGCAACATTTGATATTATACAACAGATTGGTTGCGCACGCAACCTTTAATAATAATTTCAAATTAAAATCTTTAATTTGAAAAACTGCGCAAAATTGCGCAGTGCCGCGCAGCGGCTACGTCTCATGCAATTCCAAACGCGCTAACGCGCTATAAAAACATAAATGTTTTTAAATGGAAATAGTATAAATTGCAAAAAAAGACATATCCATAGCGGATATGCCTTCTGTCTGCGGAAAAACCGCCTTATATCAATATTCGTCCCGCTCTATAAACTCGCGTCCGAAGTATACCCTAAGCGCGTCGGGTATTTTTACGCGGCCGTCAGCCTGCTGGTAGTTTTCCAGTATGGCGGCTACAGTGCGGCCGACTGCCAGCCCGCTGCCGTTCAGTGTGTGCACAAACTTCGTTTTGCCGTCCGTATCGCGGAAGCGTATGCCCGCGCGCCGCGCCTGAAAATCTTCATAGTTGGAGCAGGAGGATATCTCCACGTACCTGCCGTAGCTGGGCATCCACACCTCAATATCGTAGGTCTTGGCGGAGGCAAAGCCCATGTCACCGCCGCAGAGCAGCACCACCCTGTAGGGCAGCTCCAGCATGCGCAGTATGCTTTCCGCGTCCTTGGTGAGAAGCTCCAGCTCGTTGTATGATTCGTCCGGGTGCGAAAATTTCACAAGCTCCACCTTGTGGAACTGGTGCTGGCGGATGAGCCCGCGCGTATCGCGTCCCGCGCTGCCCGCCTCCGCTCTAAAGCAGGGCGTGCCCGCCACGTGGCGTATGGGCAGGCGGCCGCCGTCCAATATCTCCTCGCGGTACATATTGGTAACGGGCACCTCCGCTGTTGGTATCAGGTAATAATCGTCACCCTCCAGCTTATACATATCCTCCCGAAACTTGGGAAGCTGGCCGGTTCCAAACATAGCCCTCTCGCTTGCGAGGTAGGGCGGTATCACTTCGATGTAACCATTGTGCTCCGTGTGCGTATTCAGCATGAAATTCATGACCGAACGCTCCAGCCGCGCGCCCATGGCCTTGTAGAACACAAAGCGCGCGCCCGTCACCTTTGCGCCCATATCTGAATCTATTATATTGAGATCCTTGCCGATATCCCAGTGCGCCTTGGGCTCAAAATCAAACTTTGTGGGCTCCATGAAGGTGCGAACCGGCACATTGTCGTTTTCGTCATTGCCTGCGGGCACGGATTCGTCCGGGCGGTTGGGTATGGAGAGCATGTATTTGTTTAGCTGCTCGTCCACCTCTTTTATTTCGTCATCCAAACGCTTTATATTTTCGCCGTTCACGCGCATCTCTTCAAGCAGGGAAGAAACATCCTCGCCATTTTTCTTGAGTATGGGTATCTCCTTAGAGACCTTGTTGCGGAGCGCCTTCATCTCCTCCACCTGCGTCAAAAGCGAACGTTTTTTTTCGTCGAGCTCAAGCGCGCTCATTACCATCCGCTCTGTCTCAGGCTTGCCGCGCTTACCAAGCGCGTCCGCGATGGTTTTAAAATTGTCTCTCAGTACCCGTAAATCTATCATCTCATTCTACCTCAAATCACATTTTATCGGGCGCGCCTATGCCCAGCAGGTTCAGCCCGCGTTTCATAACGTCCTTCACCGCGCGTGTCAGCGCGAGGCGGGCGGCCGTGGCTTCGGCATCATCGTCCAATATTTTATATTCATAATAATACTTGTTGAAAGCTTGCGCAAGCTCCGTTATATTCCGCGTAACGAAGAAGGGCTCGTTCTTGTCGGTCGCGGCGGTAAGCGTGGCTGGAAAAGCCTCTATGAGCTTTATCACCGCTATGGCTTCCGGGTTTTGCAGCGCGCTCCAATCCGGCGTTGCGGTTGCATCACCCGCCTTGCGCAGCACGCTGGCGCAGCGTGTGTGCGTATATTGCACGTAGGGGCCGGTTTCCCCGTCGAAATTGAGCACGCGGTCAAAGGAGAAGGTTATGTCCTTTATGCGGCTTTGCGAAAGCGTGGAATAAATGACCGCGCCTACGCCTATCTGCTGCGAAATAGCTTCCTTGTCCTCAAGCTCGGGATTTTTTTCGTTTATAATTTTGAGCGTCTGCTCCGTGGCACTTTTAAGCACGTCCTCCAGTAATACCACCTTGCCCTTGCGGGTGGAAAGCGTGCCGTCCTCCAGCGAAACCATGCCGAAGGCTATGTGCTCGCACCTGTCTGCCCACTCGTGCCCCATTTTTTTGAGCACTGCGAAGACCTGACGGAAGTGCAGGTTTTGCTGGTAGGCTACCACGTACAGATTTTTGTGGAAATCGTATGTTTTCTCGCGGTATTCCGCCGCCGCCAGATCGCGCGTGGCGTAGAGCGTTGTCCCGTCCGACTTCAATATTATGGCGGGCGGCAGATTTTCCTCGTCAAGCCGCACCACAAAAGCGCCCTCGCTCTCCACCAGCAGATTTTTTTCCTTTAGCTCGTCCAGCACGGCGGGTATCTTGTCGTTGTAAAAGCTTTCGCCCGCGTAGGAATCGAAATGCACGTCCAGCATGGCGTACACCCGCTGTACCTCCTTGAGCGTGAGGTCGGAAAACCATTTGAAGATTCTGAGCGCCTCTTCGTCGCCGTCCTCTATTTTTTTGAACCAGGCGCGGCTCTCATCGTTCAGGCTGTCGTTTTCCTCAGCCTCTTCGTGTATACGAACATAAAGCTTGAGCATGGCCTCCATGGGCGCCGCGTTTATTTCCTCGTCGCTGCCCCAATGCTTGTAAGCCGTGATGAGCTTGCCAAACTGCGTGCCCCAGTCTCCGAGATGGTTCACGCCCACCGCGTTATAGCCGAGATACTTGTATATCTTGTAAAGCGCGCTGCCTATTGCGGTGCTGGAAAGATGGCCTATATGGAAGGGCTTGGCTATGTTTATGGACGAATAGTCTATAACTATGGTCTTGCCCTCGCCCACATTCGCCTTGCCCCAGTCCTCGCCGGCGGCGGTGACCGCCTCCATTATATCGCTTATGTAAAAAGTCTGGTCATAGTAAAAATTGAGATAGCCGCCCGCCACCTTTATATCTGAAATATAGGCCGGACGCTCCAGCTTTTCCATTATCTCCTGAGCTATGGCCGGAGGCGCTTTTTTCATCGTTTTAGCCAGCTTAAAGCAGGGCAGCGCCGCGTCGCCCATGTTGGGGTCGGGCGGCGTTTCCAGCATGGCCGCGACCTCGGCGGCCGCCAGGCCGGTTATTTTTTCCAGTTCGCCCGCTAGGGCAGCTTTTATATCCATATTTACTCCCGCGTCAAAATTCTGTTCATACAGAACATAAATATATCACAAAACGAGGCGGGTATCAACAATCGGGCGTGTTTGTGGTACAATATAAAAATGAAACTTGGATATAAAAGACTTATAATATTCGCCATATTCGGCGGAGCAGCGGCCATAATACTGGCGCTGACGATGAAATGAAGCGCGCGTTTGTCGCGTTGGTGGCCTGCGCGCTGTTTTTAGCGGGCTGCGCGCCAGTGCCTGTTACCTCCGAAAGCTACGCAATGAACACCATTTGCACTCAGACACTTTATGCGGAAGCGGGGGCGCTTCAAGTAAACGATATTCGCATAAACGAGCTGGAGCGGACGCTTTCCAAAACAATGGAGGGCAGCGATGTTTGGCTGCTTAATCACGAGGGCGGCGCGAGTGTCCAAACCGATACCGAGGCCGTTTTGGCGCGCAGTCTGGAGCTGGCAAAGCAGACAGGCGGCGCGTTTGACCCGGCGATAGGCGCGCTTATTGATGCCTGGGGCTTTGGCACGGGAGAGGAGCGCGTACCCTCTGCGCAGGAGATAACCGCGTTGCTGCAAAAGCCGGATTACACGGCTGTCTCAATGAACGGAGACGAGGTGCAAACGGGCGGCGCCCAAATAGATCTGGGCGGCTCGGCCAAGGGCTATGCGCTGGATGCGCTGCGCAGCGAGCTTGACAGGCAGGGCATTTCCTCCGGGCTGGTTTCGCTGGGCGGCTCTATTTACGCACGCGGCAAAAAGCCGAACGGCGACGAATGGCGGGTGGGCATACGCGATCCGCTGGGCAGCGAGGCGGATTATGTCGCCACGCTGGAGCTTGTGGACGAATGCATATCCACCTCGGGCGCGTACGAGCGCGGTTTTGAGGCGGACGGAAAATATTATCATCACATTATAGACCCCAAAACGGGCTACCCTGCGCAAAGCGGGCTGCTTTCGGTATCTGTGGTGGGCGAACGGGGGATAGATACGGACATATATTCCACTGCGCTCTTCGTTATGGGGCTTAATGCGGGCAAAGCCTTCGCGGAGCAAAACAGCATAAACGCTATCTTCATAACGGAGGATAAGCGAATAATTGCCACAGATGGCTTCGGGCGTGATTTTACCGTGAAGGGCGGCGCGTATGAAGCGGGATGATAGGGTGGTGAGCGTAAGCGACATCGTTTTCACCGTGGCGGTGGTGGCGGCGGCCATGATCGTTTGGTTTGCGCTTGTCTCGGGAGGCGCTGGAAACAGCGTTGTGATACGCATGGACGGGCGGGTCTTGGCCGAGCTGCCGCTTGACGCGGAGACCGAATACAGCGCGGTGGGAGAGTATACCAATATTTTCAAGATAAGCGGTGGCAAGCTGTGGGTGGAGCATACGGATTGCCCCAGCGGGCAGTGCGCGCGCGCGGGCGCGATATCCGCGGCGGGTGCCAGCATTGTGTGCGCGCCCAACCATGTCAGCGCAACAATAACGGGAGGGGGCGGTGTGGATGCGGTCAGCGGCTGATACGAAAAAACTGGTGCTGGCGGCCGTGCTGACCGCGCTGGCGCTGGCATTATCGCTTGTGGATTCAGTGATTTCGTCCGCCCTGCCATTTTTGCCGGGCGCAAAGCTGGGCTTGGCGAACATCGTTTCGCTGTATGCGCTCTATTCGCTCGGGTTGCCATACACGCTGCTGATATGCGTGGCGCGCTGCGCGCTCACCGCGCTTTTTAGCGGAAACGTTACAATGCTGGCCTTTTCACTGGCCGGTGGGCTGGCAAGCATATTTGTTATGTTTGCGCTCAAACGCTTTTTGAGCGTTATAAAAACCAGCGTGGCGGGCGGCATAACGCACAACATATTGCAGGTGGGTGTTGCCGCGCTGATAACATCCACGCCCCAAACGGTATACTATTTGCCGCTACTCATAGCGGCGGGAGCGGTGTCCGGCTTTGTGATGGGGCTTGGGTGCGGCTTGGTGCTGCAAAGCAGGGCGATACAAAAATACACTGCGCAGCTCAAATAAAAAAACGGCCGCACCTCTGGCAGCCGTTTCGAAGATCACATATCAAAAATTCACTTGTGTCTGTATATAGGAGAGCAACGCGGGTATATCCTTGAATCCGGCGATTTTTACGGATAAATACAGCGTGAGCCATACTGCGAATATTATCACGGCTATCCATATTATAACTATGGCCGCTGTTTTCGCCGCGCCGCGCTTTTTGCGCTTCTTTATCTTTTCCTCTTTGGCGGTCACTTTTTTCAAACGGCTGCTGCGGCTTTCCTGGGACGGAGCCTCGGCCGTGACCGTGCTTTGCTTTTCTTCTGACGGCATAAAATAATATCCCCCGTATGAATATTTGCGTCATACTATTTCCTATAGCGCGTTAGCACGTTTGGAATTGCATGAGACTAAGCCGCTGCGCAATCTGGTGCAGCATTTCAAATTAAAGATTTTAATTTGAAATTAATATTAGGAAGTCAGACGCGGCAGTATCACCTGCAATGACGCATACATGTCCTGCAACATTGCTGATATAGAATCGTAAAGCGCCAGCTTGGATACCAGCAAAAGCAGCAAATATATGCCAACTGCCACCGCCACTATGCTTATTATCACCGCAATGACGTGCTTCCTGCGCGCGGATTTGCTTTTCTCACGCTTTTTGTTCTGCTGTAACCTTTGGCTGCGGCTTGTGATCTCCTCGCTTTGGAGCTCCGCTGCGGCTTCGGTTTGTTCGGCAGTCGCTTTTTCTGTTCCCCGGTTGCTTCTCATATCCATTACCTCTGTAAATATAATAACAATTTAGCATAACAATTGCAATATTGTTAAAGCAGGCCTTCCCAATTGGGAAAGCCTGCTATTGTGGGTCACTTTTGAATAGAGCTTATACCAGACTCTCTAGCGCCTTTTTTACGAAAGCTGCGGAGCGTCCATGCTCGTTTCTTCAAAGCCTTCCTCATCATCTGTCTGCTGGGGCTTTTGCTTGTTCTTCTTTTTTATGGCGAACTGTATTATTACCAGCACCATAGCTATTATGAAGAATGCGCCTATCAGCGGTGTCCACTTGGTTATCCAAGTCATGGGAAGGGTCATATCCTCCAGTATGAGGAAGAGTATGCCGGGTATTATGCCGCCCAGTATTGCCGCTATCTTTAGCGTTCTGAGGCGGTTTTTCACCGGCTTGCCTTCTTCTTCGGCTTCATCGCCGTCAAGACGCTCTTCTATGGGCAACTCCATTTCGGGATTCTCCTGCTGCTCATCGTCGTTCTGGCGCTTTTTCTTGAACAGTGTGACGAATATCACCACCGAGCAGATCACCGCGAATAAAGACATCAGAAGGTTCAGAAGCGACCACGCGTTGCCAAGCCCAAGGCTACCCAAAGGCACCTTGTTGTTTACCAAATCCTGCAGCAGATCACCCAGGTTTTGCGGGCGGCTGGTAAGCGGTATGTTCTGACCGTCGTCTGAAAGCGCCACGTTTCGATCTTCGCCGTTGCCCGGATCAGTGGGATCGGTCACCGTTCCCGCTGCTCCGCCATTATTATCACCCGGTGTGGCAGGTGTATCCGGAGGCGGTGGAGCGTCTGTTGTTATGCCGGGCACTATAACGGTTGGCGTCTCTGTTGCCTGAGGCGATGGAGCCGCCGTGGGTGCCGCTGTTGGCGCTGGGGGAGCCGCCGTGGGTGCGGGCGTTTGCTCTTCCTCCGGTGCCGCCGTTGGCACAGGAGTAGGAGTGGGTGTAGGTGCCGTGGTAGGCGTAGGCGTTACCGAGGGCGATGGCTGGGGAGACTGCGTGGGCGGTACGGGCGTCGGCGTGGGGCCGGCGGGCTCATTGCTCTGCGTGGGCGTTGCCGTTGCCGTTGCTGTGGGCGTGGGCGTAGGCTCGGGTGTGGGTGTGGGCGTCGCTGTTGGCGTAGGCGCAGGTGTGGGAGTGGGTGTGGGCGCGGGCGGATCCACAGGAGGAACAACCGCTTTGGTATTGGATATTTCCTTGAAAACAACCAACTGTGCGTTCGCCGAGTTTTGGTCTACAGTAACGGTCACATCAGCCGTAGGCTGGATATAGCCCTGAGGAGTCTTTGTTTCTTTTAATGTATATGTACCGGCCTCGAGGTTTGCCAGGCTGCCCTTTCCGTCGGAATTGGTTTTTATTGTGTCAACTGCCGTGCCGTTTTTGCTTACGCTGAATTCCGCTCCGGAAAGCGGCTTGCCGTCGTCTTTATCCACCTTCTTTATTTCGATGGTGTAGGTGGGCTGAGTGGATTTTGTATTTTCAAATGTCATCGTTAGCTCGTCGGCAGACTTGTTTTTATCCACCACGATCGTCTGAGGCGCATTGTTTAGTGTATAGCCCGCAGGCGCTGTTTTCTCCTTAACGATGTACGTGCCAGGGTCAAGCGTTACTTTTACAGTACCGCCCATGCCGGTCGCAATCGTGTCAAAGGAGGTTGCGCCTGTTGATACGGTGAACACAGCGCCAGTAAGAGCTGCCTTGGAATCGGCGTCAATCTTCTTTATGGTAACCTCCATGGGATTCTCGCCCACCTCTGTGTTTGCATAGGTAAGCTCAAGACCTGTGGCGGCACTGGCCGAGGTCACGTTTATGGTACGCACAGGGTTAGCGGAAATCTTGTAGCCTGTGGGCGGCGTTATTTCCTTCACGGTGTATGTGCCGTACAAAAGATTTCCTACGGTGGTTATACCGTCAGTTCCTGTAGGCGGCGTTTTTATGGGCACGCCGGAATCGCGGCTTATTTCAAATACCGCGCCCGAAAGAGGCTGATCTGTATCCGCATCTATCTTTTTGATGGTAACCTTGGCGCTGTAGCCTTCCGCGCCGCCACTTATGCTGCCGGTGCTCTTGTTTTTTACCGTTTGATTATCTGTAACCGTTTTGCCGTTGGCAGTCACCTGCACGCTGTTGCTAAGCACATAGGAATTTGACTCAAGTTTGGCATTATCTTTATCAAGCACGGAGGTATATGTAACGTAATGGACATTTTCCAATCGGTAATTGGGAGCGAAGGCTATGGTCAGTATAGTCGTATTTTCCGCGCCGGGGGTTATGCTTACGCTATACTTATCACTGCTTACCGGTGTTCGTGCCTCTCCGCTTGTTACCTTTATGGACGAGGGATCAAGTGTTTGGCCCTTACTTAATGTGTCTGTAAGTGAAAGCTCCTCCAGTGTGAGATTATCCTGATTCAGCTTTAATTCCCATTTTACGTATGGATCGTTCGAATTGGAGGTGCTGCCCTTTTTTACGACGGAGGAGGAAGGCATGTGAAAATCAACGTTGCCTTCGAAGGGCTGGGAAACGCCGCCATCGTAACGCAGCACGGCGCTGTTGCTGTATTTTTCTTTTAGAGAGCCGTAGGGCAACGTTTTGTACATTACCGTATATCTGCTGTTCCCGTCGGCCAGCGTGAGGTTAAAGCCGCTTTTATCTGGCTTTTCTTCAAACGTGAAGCCGCTTGTGATAACTTTGTCCGCCGAATTGTATACAACTAAAGACCCAGGTACGAAGCGCTGTTCGCTACCCCAGGTGTCATCCACCACTATATTATTACCCAATTCAGCGGCATCTTTGTTAATGGATAAGGTCCATGCAATGGTGGGCATATTGCTGTTAATATCACTAAGGCCGGTCTTTATATTGGCTATAACGCCCTTTGCGCCCAATGTTTGTTTTGCGATATTGGATGTTATGGTTTTGGTACCATCAAATGTAGCGGAAGCGCTGTTTTCGTATATGGTCTCCTTAAGCGTACCGCCCTCGCCCGGTGCCTGTGTATAAGACGTTTTATAGCTTATCTCCAAGCTCCTGCCCTTTATTTCAAGCTGCGGGTCAAAGCTGATGCTAAAACCTGTTTGTTTGCTGCCGGACGTAGTGGGCGTTACTGTATAGGTGCTGCTGTCAAGCACGGTAGAACCGGACTTTATAACAAAGCTATCCGGTACCAGCTGCATATCTGCACCGCTGGGAGAAGCGACGAAGCTATCTTGTATAGTTACGTTATTCATAGTGTAGGTAGAGGGGCTCACCACTATTCTCCACCCGAATGTTTTGTTTGTGTGGTCGGGCTGCCCGGGATATTTTTTTATTGTGGGCATAATTATTAAATCACCTTCGGGAACATAGCTTGCCGTAGAGAATTGGCCGTTTTGCTCAACAATATTGGTGAAGGGCGTTCCATTGTCCACATAATAGGAATAGTCTGTGATTTCGGTATAGTATATAAGAACATACGCCTTATTCCCAGCGGGCAAATTGAAGCTGAACGAATTTCCAGACGTGGAAAATCCGTGAGCACCGCCGCTGATATTCGTCCCTGTGCCGTTTCGCGTAAGCACGCCTTCACTATTATAGTATGCTTCATACAACATTATGCCATTCGGTGAAGGGACAAGCTTTTGGCCGTTGCTGAAGCTGTCAGTTATAAGCCAGCCGGGTTGATTGCTTTGAGAGCGGTTTAGTTCTATGGTCCATACCAGTTGATGCCCCGTGCCACCTGCGTCATCGGGATTAGAGCCTGCGCGCTCGACTTTTTTGAAAACATTGCTGTTCAAGCCGTCCGCTTTTATGGAGGCGGGCGAGGAGCTTCCATTGAAAGAGGCTTCGTTTATAAATGAACCTGCGCCCGCGGAAGCCCAATCTTGGGGCAGTGTTTTTATCTTTATGCGGTAGGCCTTGCTTATGGTGTCTGCAATATTTATGGTAAGAGAGCCGCCGTTTAGCGTGACGGATTTGGGCGTAACTTCGCTGCCCAGTGTGTAAGATGAGGCGGAGGGAACAAGCTCCCATACCTGTACGGCGTCACTCAAGCTGTGTGGAAGGCTGCCGGACGGTATGCTGTCCGTAACAATGCCGGGTATTCCCTGTTCAAGCGAGGTGTTTATATCTATCTGCCAAAAAAGCTCATCCGCGCCGTAGATAGTGCTCAAAGGAATTTTTGAAACTGCGGTTCCGCTGCCCACACTTTTGGGGATGACCACATAGGTGTAGGTATTACTATTTATGGTAAACTGCTGCTCGCCGCTTTCTGTTATCACCTCATAGCTGACGTTGGTTTGAACGGTGATTGTTCCGTTAAGCCCTATTAAATTTTTTGCGGCGCTATTGAATGTTATGACCGCTTCATTGCCCTCTACAGACAGTGTGCCGATGGTCTCTTCCTTGCCGCTCTGATCTTTACCAATTAATGAGCCGCCGGATATGGCGGCATTGGGCAAACCATTCCAAAGCACTATTCTAGCGGTATCGCCTTCATTGATTTCCGTACCTTCCGCAATGGTCCAGCTATACTTTAACTCAATTTTGTCACGATCTTTAAACACTATGTAGCTTCCCGGAGGGGTTCCGTTTACGGTAAATGTAACGCTATTTACGGTTATGGGTATCGGCTGCGGAGCTGACGCAGCTTCGGCTACCGGTTCTTCTGCTTGAACAGCGGCGGACTCGGCTATTTCAACATCTGAAAGATCTCCGGGTGCTTCGGGAATCACCTCAACAAGCTCATCAGAGGCATCCGGCGCGGGTTCATCGGGAGCCTCCGTTTCTAATGGCTCATCCGGCGCGGGTGTAGCCTCGGGTGCTTCCGTAGGAGCAGGCTCCTCGGGAACGGCAACCGGCTGCTCCTCGGCGGCGGGCTCGGGCGCCATGCTGGTTTCCTGCGCAAAAACGGCAAGGTTTATAATGCCAACAATAAGCACTATCGCTATCAAAATAGACGTGCCGCGTCTAAAAACGATCTTCCGTTTTGCTTTCTTTTTGTGTTGTTTTACACTGATTCTTGAAAAAATGTTTTTCATAATATCGCTCCCCTTTTGTCAAAACCTAAAGACTACCGTAGCGGGCAGACAAATGTCGTTACTTAAAGACATTTTGAGTGTGTACCGATGATCCGTCAATATATAGGCTATGTTAAATATATACCCTTTTACTGGTATATTATAACAAAACTTAGTCGCATTATCGGTCGCGTTTTTGAGGTTAAAAAACATTTTTTTACTTTGCGTGCGTTGTATGGGGAGAGAACTGTGAGAAATGGCTTTGTTGCGCCGAATTTGGCTGACTAGCCAAGAAGCCTGAAATTAATTTCGCTGAAATTTGGAATAAATTTTACGAAAAACAGGGCTTGGACGGTATGGTTTTGCTTGTATATATGCAAAATAATGAAAAAGCAGGGAATATATAGGTCTAAAGATCGACGGAATTTCGCGCCGCAAAGTCGGCCAAGGTTTCGTGATGACCCGGCAGGCGTTCGAATATACCTGCTACCTGGCTTATGAAATCCGTCATGCTGGTAAGCAGTTTTATGTGAGACGGCCTGTCCGCCGGGCCGATTTTGTATTCCAGCATGGCGTCGGCCACGGAGGAGAGCGCGTGCATCAGCATCGTTTCCTCATCCACCCGTTTTTCACGGAGGCAGAGCTCAAAATGCTCGTTGAAATTCACAACGGTTTCCATGATCTGCTCGTAAATATCGTCCGGGGTTTGCCCGGGCGCGCATAGCACAAAATTTCCGCAGTATATGGAGGCCAGCTCCTTGCAGTAATCCACCTTCACGTTGAGCGTTTTGTGCAGTAAAAAAATATACATCGCAAAATAACGGTCGCGGTATTTTTTCGCGTCGTCAAAATTTTGATCGATATAATTGTATATAAACCTGCACAGACCGTAATTTGTTTCCGTATGCATAATTGTTACCTTAGGGAGATACAGCTTGAGAAGCCATTTTATTGATAATATCATAAACGGCAGGTGTTTCGCAAGATTCTCCTCTATATTATTGTAAATAAACACTTTTTACCGATAAAAAACAAATTGCCGTAAGTGTACCGTATATGTACAATATAGGTGTTAATATGATATATAGAAAAGAGCGGAGGTGAGCGCGTGGAGCTATTTGATAAACTGGAGATTTTGGCGGACAGCGCAAAGTATGACGTGGCCTGCACCTCAAGCGGGGTGGACAGAACGGCGCAGCGGGGCGGCCTGGGGAGCGCCGTTGCCTGCGGCATTTGCCATAGCTTTGCGGCGGACGGGCGCTGCATATCGCTTTTGAAGGTGCTCATGACGAACGCCTGCGTTTACGATTGCAAATATTGCGTGAACCGCCGTTCCAACGATGTGCCGCGCGCCACATTTTCGCCGCGCGAGCTGGCGGACCTCACGCTGCATTTTTACAAGCGAAACTACATAGAGGGTCTTTTCTTGAGCTCGGGCGTTATAAAGAATCCCGACCACACCACAGAGCTCATGATACAGTCGCTGCGCATACTGCGCGAGGAATACCGCTTTTTCGGCTACATACACGCGAAGGCCATACCCGGCGCGTCGGACGAGCTTTTGACCCAGCTGGGCATGCTGGCGGACAGGATGAGCGTGAACATAGAGATGCCCTCGGCGGACAGCCTCAAGCTGCTCGCGCCCGATAAAACGCGGCAGGCGGTGCTGGACCCCATGAGCTTCATACGCGAAAAAAAGCGTGAAAACAAAGAGGAGCTTGCGCTGTACAAGCGCGCACCCAAATTCGTTCCCGCCGGGCAGAGCACGCAGATGATAGTGGGCGCCACGCCCGAAACGGATCTGCAAATACTGCGGCTGACAGAGGGGCTGTACAAAAAATTTGAGCTAAAGCGCGTGTTTTTCTCCGCCTATATGCCGGTGGTGGAGCATTCGCTGCTGCCCGCGCTGGATTTCACGCCGCCGCTTAGGCGCGAGCACCGCCTCTATCAGGCGGACTGGCTCATACGCGTGTACGGGTTTTCTGCGGGCGAGATACTGGACGACGCGCACCCCACCTTCAACCCTTTTATAGACCCCAAATGCAACTGGGCGGTGAACCATATAGACCGCTTTCCCGTGGAGGTGAACCGCGCCTCGCTGGAAGAGCTGCTGCGCGTACCGGGCATAGGCGAACGCAGCGCGCGCCGCATAATATTCACGCGGAGGCAAAGCCGATTGGATTTTGACGGGCTCAAGAAGCTGGGCGTGGTGCTCAAGCGCGCCAAGTATTTCATTACCTGCGGAGGAAAATCGCAGGCCGGACTCAGGTTTGGCGAGCAGGAGATATTGCAGTCGCTCATGTCCAAAAAGGAGTTCGACCTATACCGCAGCAGCGTGTTTCTACCGGACGGCTCCAAGCAGCTTTCCTTCTTCGAAACGCCCGCGCTGCTGGGCGGCATGGCCAACGTGCCGGGTATATTCGGCAGGGGGGAGGATGTACAAAAATGCCTGACGGGTCAGCTTTGATATACCGCTATGACGGCAGCTTCGACGGGTTTTTGTGCTGCGTGCACGAAAGCGTGTATGCGCGCGAGCTGCCCGACGATATATTTTCTCCGGCGGACGGCCAGCTTTCGCTGTTCGGTCATAAATACATAGAAACGGATATGGAAAAAGCGGCGCGCGTGGCAGATTCGGTGCCGCAAAGGATCAGCATAGACGCGCTGGATTTTTTGCGGCGCGCCTTTATGACCTGCCTCGAGCGCAAGGAGCATTATATGCTGCGCTTCATGCTGCTTGGGTACCGCTACGGCGGGCGGGTCATGGATATGCTCACAAACGAGGTGGTGAGCAGGCTGGCCAAGGCGGTGCAGAGCCTGGGCGGGGAAGCGCACCTCTTGTCCGGCTTCATACGTTTTTCAATACACGGCGAGGTCATGGCGGCGCGCATAACGCCCAAAAACTTTGTGCTGCCGCTGCTGGCGCCCCACTTTGCCGCGCGCTACCCCTGCGAAAATTTTCTCATATACGATAAAACGCACGAGGCGGTGCTGCTGCACGAGCGGGGAGCCAGCTGCATAAAATTTGTAGAGAGCTTTGAGCTGCCCAAGCCCACCGAGGAGGAGAAAAAATATCGCAGGCTGTGGCGCATGTATTACGATACTATAGCGGTGGAGGGGCGCTACAATCCCAAATGCCGCATGACGCACATGCCCAAGCGCTTTTGGAACAATATGACGGAATTTATAAACGTGGAAGAGGTGCGGTGAGGCCGCCAATAAATGCCCATCTGCGTCGTTGGCTAAAAATACGCAGACCTCAGCGAATTGAATATTCTGCTTTGCCCTGCGTATTTTAGCCGCCTAGCAGTTGGACATTTCTTGGCAACCTGTTTGACTCAAAAGACAAGCTTTTTGACACCATGGAGGTGCACTGACTATTTTTTTGTTTATAATAATATATCTAAAGCTTTTATATAATTGGAGATTTTAATGAAAAAATTTATAGTATACATGGGCAACTACGGAAGCGGAAAGACGGAGCTTTCGCTCAACACTGCGCTGAAACTGGCGCAAAGCGGCCAAACAGCGCTCTGCGATATGGACATAGTGAATCCCTATTTCCGCAGCGCGGAAAGCAAGGCAATGCTGGAGGAGCGCGGCATAAAGCTTATAGCGCCGCCATTTGCCAACACAACGGTGGATGTTCCCGCGCTTTCGGCGGAGGTGCGCGCCGCCTTTTTGAGCGAGCAGGCGGTGTTCGACGCGGGCGGAGACCCTGTGGGAGCCACTGCGCTGGGCGGCTTCAAGCGCGACTTTGAGGAGATAGCCGAGAACAGAAGCGTATATTACGTGGTGAACGCCCGCCGCCCCTTTCAAGCAAACTTGGAAGACGCGGCCACAATGCTGTGGCAGATACAGGCAAACGCCCGCCTAAAGATAGACGCGCTCATAAACAATACGAATATGTCGGCCGAAACGACTGCGGACGACCTCATATTCGGCGAACAGATGTGCGCGGCGCTGTCCGAAAAAACGGGCATACCCGTGGCCTTCGCTTCGGGCAAGCCGGAGGTGCTGGCAGAGTACGCTGCGCGCGGCTACACCGGAGAAACATTTGAGATAGAGATATTCACGCGGCCGGATTGGATGGATTGAGGGGAGCTAAAATATGAACTGCTTTTTTGAAACGTTGGCATGCGGCGGCAAGAACACGGCAATTCCCGAGGAAGCAAATTTTTACGGGAAGCTTATAGGTAATTGGAAGGTAAGATATATAGACAATGAAACCCGCCGCGAGGTGGAGGGAGAGTGGCATTTTTCCTGGGTGCTAGAGGGTATGGCGGTGCAGGATGTAATAGTTTTGCCTTCTCGTGCCGCAAGAAATGAAGAGCCCGCCCAAAGCGAAGTCATAGAGGAATATGGAACTACGCTTCGCGTATACAATCCCGCCACGCGGTCTTGGGATATCGCCTATTGCTATACGGGAAAAATAATGCTGCTGGAAGGCAGAAAACAAGATGGTATAATAGTTCAAACATTTATAGATGACGAAAGAAGAAAATGGGTTTTCGCAAAAATTGAGGACGACAGCTTTCACTGGCAGAATGTAACAGTGAATGACGATGGAGAATGGCATGTCCATGTGGATATTTATGCCGAGCGTATGTGAAGGACGGAGGGGAATTTTATGCTACACTGCCCAAAATGCAAGAGCGAATACGACGAGGGCTTTACCACCTGTGCCGACTGCGGCTGCGCGCTGGAAGAGGGTGAAGCGCAAGAGCGGCGGGAAAAAGAGGAAGTGAAGGGGCGCTACATGGAAAAAGTGCTCTTGGCCGAGGCTCTAGGGAATATTCAGGCCGATATGCTTACGGCGGCGCTGAATAATAACGATATACCCGCCTACCGAGAAAGTAGAGAGGCGGGAATGTATTTGAGCGTAGTACAGGGATTTTCCGTGTATGGTGAGGATATTTATGTAGATAAAGCCGACTATGACCGCGCAAAGGAGATAATGGACGGCATATCTCTTGATGGAAAAGCGGCAGAGGAACAATACGAAGAATATCCGGAGTCGGGTCTAGAAAAGCGGTTGAAAATCAAAAAGCTGGCATACAGAATTATAATAATAGCTGGCATCGCTATTATTGCAATGACTGCTGTTGTTGTAATATACGAATGGTGGTTTGGGAATGCCTAGCGCGCAAAGCCGTAAAGCCCGCTTTCGGTATCCACGAAGAGCGGTATGTGCGGCGGGAAGGGCGTGAAGAATATCTCCATTGCCAGTTGCCCGAAGAAAAGCAGGCAAAAAAGCGGCAGATATCGCTCCAGCCTATAGCTTGAGTTGTACAGTTTATACGATATCACGAAGGCCAGTATGGCCAGCACGAATGTCCAAATTATATCCACGGCAAGGCTTTCCACGCCCAGCGCGCCCGTGTACGTGTAGAAAAAGCTTATCATGGCGGTGGATATGAAGCCCAGCGCCACGGCCTTTGCGGCAAAGAAACGCTTGAAGTCCGGCTTTACTATAAAATATTCCGCTATGCTGAAAAACAGGAAGGGGAAGTACAGTATTTTAGTGTGCTCCCACACGCTTTCGTTTACGGCGGATATTAGCCCCACGGCGAAATTGTCGCCCGAAAAAGCGTATAGGAAATGGAAGAGCGAGGCCAGCAGCGAAACCACCACCGCGCCGATTATGCTTATCTTCTTATGCTTTGCGATATCGTATGTCATAGTCGTATACCCCGTTTGATTTTATATATCGTCCTGTTTTTTTTACACGCGTCGCTCGTGGGTTAAACATGGATTTTGATAAAATTGTTGCCAAAACACGCGCCGAATGGCTTTGCGTAGCGTTTATTTGCGCTTAGGCCGCCGCTTGACTGCGGGGTGCAAAACTGCTATGCTTTTATGTATGCGAAAATTTGGAGAAAAGGTGAGAAAATATGGCTAAGTTGATTATTTATGAAGACACCTGTAAAGGCTGCGGCCTGTGCATGGCGGCCTGCCCTAAAAACCTCCTTGCGATAAGGAAGGACAAGCTAAACAAAAAGGGTTACCACCCGATAGGCATAGAGAAGCAGGAAGACTGCATAGCCTGCGCGGCCTGCGCGCGGATGTGCCCCGATGTGGCGATAGAAGTAGAGAAAGATTGATAGAGGTTTAAAAAATGGCGAAAGTATTGATGAAGGGAAACGAAGCGATTTCGGAGGCGGCTATAAAGGCCGGCTGCAAAGCGTTTTTCGGCTATCCCATAACTCCGCAGAACCAGATACCCGAATATATGTCGCGGCGTATGCCGCAGATAGAGGGCGGCACGTTCATACAGGCGGAGAGTGAAGTTGCGGCGATAAACATGGTGTACGGCGCGGCGGGCGCGGGCGCGAGGGTGATGACATCCTCCTCCTCACCCGGCATAAGCCTAAAGCAGGAGGGCATAAGCTACATAGCCTGTGCGGAGCTGCCCTGCGTAATTGTGAACATAGTGCGCTCAGGGCCCGGTTTGGGCGGCATACTGCCCTCGCAGGGGGATTATTTTCAGGCGACCAAGGGCGGTGGCCACGGCGATTATCACATGATAGTGCTGGCACCCAGTAGCGTGCAGGAGGCGGCCGACCTCGTGATGGACGGTTTCGACCTTGCGGATAAATACCGCATACCCGTTATGGTGCTGGGCGACGGCATGATAGGCCAGATGATGGAACCCGTAGAGTTCAAAGAGCCCGGCAAGGCGGAGCTTCCCGCGAAGGACTGGGCGGCCACCGGCTGGAAGGATAAATCCCGTCCGCGCGCCATAGTGAATTCGCTGTACATAGAGGCGGATGTTATGAGCGAAGTGAACAAGATGCTCAAGGCCAAATACGATAAAATAACGGAAAACGAGACGCGTGTGCAGGAATTTATGACTGAGGACGCGGATTATGTGATAGCGGCCTTCGGCACGATAGGCCGCATAGCCAAAAACGCGGCGCTCAAGGCGCGCGAGATGGGCATAAAGGTGGGCGTTATACGCCCGGTTACGCTGTGGCCCTTCCCGTATGACAGCTTTAAGAAGGCTGCGGAAAAGGTGAAAGGCGTGCTGACAGTGGAAATGAATCAGGGTCAGATGCTGGAGGACGTTAAGCTGGGTGTGAACGGCAAGGTGCCCGTGGAGTTCACCGGCACGACGGGCGGGATCATCCCCACACCGGCACAGATCGTGGAAAAAATAGTACAGATGAAGGAGGGCAAATGAGCATGGCAAAGACGGTATTCAAAAAAACGGGCATGCTTACGGATGTGCCTTTCCATTACTGCCCCGGCTGCACGCACGGCATAGTGCACCGCCTGGTAGCGGAATGTATAGAGGAAATGGGTCTTGAGGATAAGGCCATAGGCGTGGCGCCGGTTGGCTGTGCGGTTTTCGCGTACAATTATTTCAATTGCGATATGCTGGAGGCGGCGCACGGCAGAGCCCCGGCGGTGGCGACGGGCGTTAAGCGCACGGTGCCCGACGCGCTGGTGTTCACCTATCAGGGTGACGGCGACCTCGCTTCCATAGGCGCGGCCGAGATAGTTCACGCGGCTGGACGCGGCGAGAACATAACGGCCATATTCATAAACAACGCCATATACGGCATGACGGGCGGCCAGATGGCTCCCACCACGCTGGTTGGTCAGGTGACCACCACCTCGCCCTACGGCAGGAACGAGCAGACGCAGGGTCAGCCGCTCAATATTTCCGAGATGCTGGCGCAGGTGAACGGCGCTTATTACATAGAGCGCACATCGTCACACGACGTGCCTAACATAATAAAGACGAAGAAGGCCATAAAGAAGGCGTTTGAATATCAGATGGCGGGAAAAGGCTTTTCGCTGGTGGAGGTATTATCCACCTGCCCGACAAACTGGGGACTTTCTCCGCAGGAGTCTATAGACTGGCTCAAGGAAAAAATGATACCTCAGTATCCGCTGGGCGTAAAAAAGGATAAGGGGGCGGAATGATATGTTGGAACAGGTGATATTCGCGGGATTCGGCGGCCAGGGAGTGCTGCTGGCGGGTCAGGTGCTCGTTTACGCGGGCATGGAGGAAGGCAAAAACGTTTCGTGGCTGCCCTCCTACGGGCCGGAGATGCGCGGCGGCACGGCAAACTGCAACGTGGTGGTTTCGGATGACGAGGTTGCTTCGCCCGTTGTTGTGGAGGCGGACGCGGCGGTGGTTATGAACCGTCCCTCGCTGGAGCAGTTCGAAAAGGCCATAAAGCCGGGCGGGCTGCTGGTGATGAACTCTGACCTCATAGAGGTGGAGCCCACGCGCGGCGATATAAAGGTAATAAAAATAGCGGCAAACACGCTGGCAGAGCAGGCGGGCAGCATAAAGGCGGCCAATATGGTAATACTGGGCGCGTACAACGCCTGCGCCAAGGCCGTGGATAACGCAACGATAATAAAGGCGCTGGAAAAAATAATGGGCGAGAAGAAAAAGAATCTCATACCCATGAACGAAAAGGCGCTGGAAGCGGGCGCAAAAGCGGCGGCGGAGCAAATGGCATAAAGTAATGGACGATTGGGGAGGGAGAACAAAAAAGTTCTCCCTTTTTACATGGGTTAAGGTATTGGCCAAAGAGCGAAGCGCTTTGATATAATGGTGCGTGCGGTCAAATAGAACGTAAGTAGGATAAAATAATAAGCTATATATTTGACATTAAATATAAAAAGCACTAAAATAAATCTAAGCAAGGGCACAAGAGCCCCTGAGAACTTAATAATACGCGGCAGCCCGTGGTGTGGCCGCACCACGGCCCTGCTAATAGGTGACCTGCCACCTCATCGCAACCCCAATCGGGGCACCGCGCTTTTTTTATTATACACGCGCGCCCCTTACAGCACAAGTGTAGCGGAACAAAGGGTAGACCGTATATATGCGCATGAGGTCTAGTAATCTTATGCGTTTTTTCGTTTGCGGGGGTCCGGCCCTTGCGTATATTAATCACGGGGTGAAAAGTATTGTGAATATGATAAAGAAAGCGGAGGCACGAATGGAAGCCGCCTTTGAAAAGTATTGGGAAAGCAGAGCCGGAGATATCAGAGCCGGGGAGCATTCGGCAGCAAAGGAAGCCTTCAAGGAAGGCTTTTACGCCTGCTTTTGCTCCGAGGATATCGTGCTGCTACGCGATATCCCTTGCATAAACATTCCGCCGGTAGACAGCGAATTTTTAAAGTATCTTATAGACAAAATGGGATGAGCAAAGCTCTTAACAGTATTACATTATAAATTATTACACACGATTTTTTAAGAGAAAGCGCGGCTTCTTTAGGCGGCTTCTTTAGGCAGGTTCTATTGAAACGCCGTATATTTCCATGCCCGCGCCCTCGTTCAGGTATACGCGTATCTCCAGCGAATCGGCGGCTTCGCTCAGGCTGAGGGGTATGCTTATTTCGCCAATATCCATCGCGGAAAGGCCGGAGGCGTCTATTTGAACCGTGTTTACGGGTTGCCCGCCTATTGCCACCTCGGCGCGGCCGTATTCACTTTCGCCCTCAAGAGGAGAATAGCTTATGCGCACGTTGTACGCGCCCGCGGGAACGGTTATGTAGGGGCCGTACAGCAAAAAGCCCTCGCCCCCGCCGCGCAGGCTGGAATGATCTGCCGCGAAGGCTCCCGTTTGGGTGGAGAACAGGGAGAGCGGTATCTGCGCGCCCGTGTTCTGCGCGCCGTGGTTTATGTTCCACACTATGTAGCGGCCGGAGGAGGCCACTATGTCCGCGCTTTGCGTGAGCGGCCGCAAAAATATGCCGCTGGCAGTGGTCACAACGGTGGAGCCGTCGGGAAGCTGCGCCAGCGCCTCGGGTGAATCGGGCATTATGAGCGGCTGCTTGGGCAGAGCAAATTGAAGGAAGGCAAACTGCCAGGCATCCTCGCCCTCGCCGTAGGCGTAAACCTCCGCCGCATCTCCAGTTAAGATGTAGTCACGCGGAGCGGCAACGGCCTCGTTATTAACCTGCTGCGCGGGAAGTATGGTGTGCTGTACGGGGTAGTTGCCCGCGTATACAAAGAGCGCGCACAGCGCTGCAACGGACAGGGAGGAAAAGGCCTCGCGGCGTTTTTTTATGTATGTGAGCACGAGAATGAGCGCGAATACGCAAAGCGGGATAGCTATCACAAAGCCCCAACCCTCCGCGAAAAAGGGCTCCATCCATGCCATGCCGGGCGAGGAGATCGTGGCGAAATTGGGCAGGCCGTCCATGCTCTGTTTTGCAAGCAGGCCAAGCGCCGCGTAGACCGCCGCGCAAATGGCCGCCGCCAGCCAGCCCGGCTTTTTGCGGTAGCTCAGATAGAGCAGCGCGTATATGAGCACCGGACCCATAAATATTTCGTTGTAGCGGCCGTATACTATGTGATCCATACGCACGGGCGTTATAAGAAACAGTGCGCTTACGGCGAAGGTGAGCACCGCGGCTATGGCGAGGAAGAGCACGCCCCAATCGGTTTGGGCGTGCACTGCGGCCTGCTTGCGCGAAAAGCTTTGGCGCAGAGTGCGCCAAGCGCGCGGAGCGATCGCGCCTGCGCCCGCAAAATATATAATGAAGGAAGCGGCGCCCATGTAGAACACCTGTCCGCCCAGCACGCGCAGGAAGGATATGCCCTCGGTTGTGAACAGCTTGCCTATCTTGCGCGGCATATCGGAAAAATCGTTGTGCGCGGCGGAGCTTGCGCCCTGCCAAATGCCGGATTTGAAATAGTCCTTTAAGAGTGTGTGCAAAAGCAGCATTCCCGCCACGGTGAGCGCGAAGGCCAAAAACTGCTTCAGCGAAAGCTGCTTTTTCAGCAGCATCAGCAGCATGACTGCGCAGGCCGCTATTATGAGGGGCACGGCGCGCTGGTGCACCATGAAGGCGTATACGCAGAGCGCGGCAATAGCAATGGGAACGGCCAGGCTACCATGCTTTTTAAGCAGCAAAAAGAGCAGCAGCACCGCCCACACCAGCAAAAAGAGCAGGCTTTCGTTGCGCACCATCGTTATTTGCAATATGTTGGCCGAATAAATGGTAACGCAGAAACAGCAGACCAGTATGAGCCACTTGTTCGCGCCGGGAAAGAGCCGCCGCGCAGATAGGTAAGAAAGCGGCAGAACGGCGGTGGAAAGCAGCACGTTCAGCATTATGGCGAAGCGGTATACGGTGGCGGGATCGGTGGTGAAGGAGAATATGGGCGCCAGCAGCAGCGGGTAGCCGTATGAATAGTAATACAGCTTGCCCATCATGTCCGTCCAGTTAAGGCCGTTCAGCCAGGCCGCCGTGCCGAGGTAGCCCATTTCGTCCGCCGAAACGTACAGCATACTCAGCTTCTGTATATCCTTGGAAAATAAAATTATGGCGATCACGCAGAGTGAGGCTATGGCTATGGCCACGGCGCGCTGCGGCGGGTCTTGCAGCAGACCCTTTTTCTCCGGTGTCATACCTTTCCTACACAGTGATAGCTAAAGCCGTGTGAGGTGAGAGCCTCCTTTTTGAACATATTACGCAGATCGAAGAAATAGTCGCCCGTCATCTCGGCCTTGAGCTTATCAAAATCTATATCCTTAAATTGCGGCCAGTGCGTGAGCACCACGGCAGCGTCCGCGCCCTGAGCCGCCTCGTATTCGCTCTTGTGAAGCGTTATGCTCTCCCACACGTCCTGAAAGCGCCACTTGGCCTCCTTCTTGGCCTGCGGGTCGAATATGCGCACGGTGGCGCCCAACTTTATCAGCTCGGGTATTATGACCAGCGAGGGGGCGTCCCGCATGTCGTCCGTGCCCGGCTTGAATGTTATGCCAAGCACTGCTATGGTCTTGCCCTTGAGGCTGCCCATCGCGCCCGATATCTTTTCCACCATGTGCAGCTTTTGGCCTTCGTTGGCCTTTATCGCCGCGCCTATTATTTTGAGCTCCATGCCGTGCAGGCAGGCGGTGTTGCAGATGGCGTTGGTGTCCTTGGGAAAACAGCTGCCGCCGTAGCCCGGCCCGGCTTCCATGAATTTGGGGGATATGCGGTTATCCAGACCCATGCCATAGGCCACCTCCTCTATATCCGCGCCCGTTTTTTCGCACAGGCAGGCCAGCTCGTTTATGTAGGCTATTTTCACGGCGAGGTAGGCGTTCGAGGCATATTTTATCATCTCCGCCGTTTCGGGCAGCACCTTCAAAATGGGCGGTTTATCGCCTATGAGCTTGCGGTACACCGCGCTCATGATGTTGAATGCTCTATCCGAGCGGCAGCCCAAAACCACCCTGTCCGGGTAGGAAAAATCGTATACGCTGGTGCCTTCGCGCAAAAATTCGGGGTTGGAGACCACCTCATACTCGAAGCTTTGGCCGCGACCGGCAAGCTCCTCCTCTATCATCTTGGAAACGGCCTTGGCCGTGCCCACGGGTACGGTGGATTTATCCACTATTATTTTATTGCCGTTCATGTAGCGCCCAATATCGTGCGCCACGCTGTATACGTAGGAAAGGTCGGCATGGCCGTCCTCACGCGGGGGAGTGCCCACCGCTATGAATATAACGTCGGCAGATTTTATTGCAAGGGGTATATCGGTAGTGAAGCTCAGCGTGCCGCGCTCCAGATTCTTTTTCAAAAGCTCCTCCAGCCCCTCCTCGTATATGGGCGATTCGCCGCGGCAGAGCGCGTCTACCTTGGAGCGATCCACGTCGCAGCAGATAACGGAATGCCCGCAATCTGAAAACATGGTGCCCGCCACCAAACCCACGTAGCCCGAACCTATCACAGCAATGTTTGACATATATTACCCCCATGGTTTTTTTGAAAGGCCGCGAGATCACCGCTTTGCTGCGCGACCGTATAGTCGGTAGTTATTATATTATAGAAACGTTTAAAATTCAACCCGCGGGGCGGCGCAAACCCGCTTCAAATGTTAAATTCTTGTAATAATTGTTGCGGGAAAAAGACCGTTGTGGTATCATCTACACTGATATTTAAGAATATTTATGGCAGTTTCGACTATCTACTGTCTTTTTATGAGGTGTATTATGGAAAAGGTAATAACAATAAACAGAAAGGTTACGGCGGGCATTATCGCGGTGATTTTCGCGCTGGCTTTTCTGCTGCCCATCGGCGCGGCGCGAGCGGCGGACGAGGATATACTGATCGAAGAAAGCGAAGCCACCGAGGCCACGGAGGTGTTCATGGACGAGGCCGACCCGGATGGCGCGGTTGCGGAAACGGCGGCGGAGACAAAGCAGCCCGTGATAGTGGTGGACCCCGGCCACATAGTTAGTGAATATGGCTATGATAACGGAGCCAGCGCGCCGGACGGCAGCACAAACGAGGCCAAGCTGAACCCCGTCATGGCGGCGCAGGTGGCTACGGTGCTGCAAAACAAGGGCTTCAAGGTATACACCACATTCAAGGTGGCGGACAACATACCCTATCTGCTGCCCACACAGGCGATATCGCTATACAGCCGCACGATGTCCTGCAATTCTGTAAATCCCGATCTATTTATATCTATACATCACAATTCGTTCGGCAGCGGCTTCAATGACGCGAGCGGCGCTTTGTCGCTGTATTCGGCAGAGCAGGAAAAGGTGGAGATGCGGGGCAAATCCGTTGAATGGGCAACCATGGTGAGCGATTCAGTGCGCACACTAAGCTATGCCAAGGGAAACCGCGCTTCGGGCGTTATGCTAAAGGAAGCTTCTGTTATGAAATACAGCACGGCTCCGGCAATAACGTTTGAGGTGGGTTTTTTAACTAATAGAAACGATCTCGCCTACGCGACGAATTCCGCCAAAAGGCAGGAGATCGCCGTGAAGATAGGCGAGGCGGCGGACAAATTCTTCGCGAAATATCCGCCCGTGCCGGACGACAAGGAAGGCCCCAAGATGAAATCGCTGGCGCTCAGTCAAAAGAGCCCAACCTACGCGCCTAATTTCACAATAAGAGCCAAGGGCGTTACCGATCCATCGGGCGTTAAGGAAGTGAAGTTCCGCATATTCAGGAGCGGCGAGTCCTCTTCGCAGAAAAATGTAATGGGTAGTCACGACGGCGTAGGCAACTGGAAGGCGACCTTCAAGCTGGCGCAGTTTGCCAACAAGGCGGGTACTTATAAAATAACGGCCTACGGTACGGACAACGCGGGCAATACAAGCAACATGGGCACAGTGCAGATAGTCATAAAGGAAGATAAGGCCAAGCCCACAATGAAAAATTTGGTGTTTGGCGAACAAAGCCCCACCTTCGCAAATGCCTTTGCCATGCAGGCGCAGGGAGTGTCCGACCTCTCCGGCGTTAAGGAGGTCAAATTCCGCGTGTGGAGAAGCGGCGCTTCCTCAACAGCCAAAACCTATATGGGCGTGGATAAGGGCAACGGCAATTGGGACGCTACCTTCAAGCTGGCCGATTTCGGAAACAAGGCCGGAACCTACATGGTGAAGGTGTACGGTACGGACAAGCGCGGCAATACGGGCGAGATGAAGTCGGGCAGCATAGTTGTGAAGAGGGATACCAAGCCGCCCACGATGCAGGCGGTGCTATTCGGCGAAAAGAGCCCGACCGATCAGCCGCAATTCGCCATACGCGCCACCGGCGTGAAGGACGACGACAAGGTGAAGGCGGTGAGGTTCCGCGTGTGGAGCGTGCCGCTCGGCACGGCTTCCGCCAAGACATACGAGGGCATAGACAAGGGCAACGGCAATTGGGATATACTGCTGAGCCTCAAGGATTTCAAATATACGAACGGTTTGTACAAGGTGAACGTGTACGGCTATGACAGAAGCGGCAACAACGCCATGATGGGCAGCGGCAGCATAACCGTGAAGGGCGACTTCGATACGCAGGCGCCCACGGCAAACGCCGTGCTGTTCAGCGAAAAAAGCCCCACAACAAGCAACAACTTCACCATGCAGGCGCAGGGCGTTTCCGATCGTTCGGGCGTGGAGTGGGTAAAATTCCGCGTGTACAACGAGGCGGACGGAGCCAGCAAATACAAGACCTACGTAGGCAAAATGCGCGGCAACAACTGGGAAGCGACATTCGACCTGCATGACTTCAAAAACCGCACGGGCACCTATGTCGTAAAGGCTTATGGCTGCGACAAGATGGGCAACTCCGGCTTTATGAAGCAGGCAAGCATAAAGATAACGGGCGATACCTCGCCGCCATACATGGAAAGGCTGCTGTTCTCCGTGGCAAGCCCAACCTACGTGCAGGAGTTCACGATACAGGCAAACGACGTAACAGACCCGTCGGGTATAGATAATATAAGGTTCCGCGTGTGGAACAAGGCGGACACCAAGACGGTGAAGAGCTACGAGGGCGTGGCGAACGGCAAGAATTACGATATGACCTTCAAGCTGTCGGATTTCGGAAATAAATCCGGAGATTACGCCGTGAAGGTATACGGTACGGATAAGAAGGGCAACACGGGCGTAATAGGCGAGGGCAGCATAACGGTGGGTTCCGTTGTAGGGTCTGTGCCCATAATGGGCGGCCCCCAAGCCTCCGTGGCGCAGATGGTGAACTTCTTCAAGACGAGCGGCTACAAATACCCCTCATATTACGAGGAGGCGCCGCGCAGCACAAACCTGCAGCAGATGGCGCAGCTCTACTATGACGTATGTCAGGTGGAGGGCGTTAAGGCGGAGGTGGCCTGGGCGCAGATGTGCCTCGAGACCAAGTTCCTCAACTTTGGCGGAGATGTGCACATGGAGCAGTTCAACTTCGCGGGTATAGGCGCGACGGGCGGAGGAAACCCCGGATACGATTTCGCGGCCGAGTTTGGCAATGACGCAACGGGCATAAAGTACGGCGTTATAGCGCAGGTGCAGCACCTCAAGGCCTATGGCTCCACCGCTGCGCCGGTGTACGTGAAGAGCAACGATAAATCCAGCCCGGATTACAACAAGCCCATAGACCCGCGCTTCAATCTGGTAAAACGCGGCTGCGCGCCCAATGTTGAAGGCCTTTCGGGCACATGGGCGGTAGGTAAAGATTATGGCCAGAACATAATAATATACATAAACAGGATACTGAACGCCTCTAACGCGGCTTCGCTGGCGGAGGAGGAACTCATAGAAGAGGTATTCGCCGATATGGCGGAGGAGAAGGTAACGCCGGAGCCGCCGGACAAGCCCGATGTGCCGGAGGAGAGCATAGCATATCCGGTAATGAATGACGCGGCGCTGCCCGATGTAACGAAGCAGCAGCTCATGAACTATTACATAGCGGGCGCGCAGAACGTGGCGACAGATATGCCCACCGATCCGCAAACCGCCTTCCCGCTGCAATACGGCATTACGCTGGAGCAGTTCGTGGATATATATATGGAGGAGGCGGCGGCCGAGGGCGTGAACGCCGAGGTGGCGTTCGCCCAAGCCATGACGGATACGAATTACCTGCGCTTTGGCGGAAATATAGCCATAGAGGATAATGTTTTCATGGCGTATGACAATGCCGAGAGGATCAGCTATCCCGATGTGGCCACCGGAGTGCGTGCGCAGATACAGCACCTCAAGTGCGTGGCGAGCAGGGACGAGCTGAAACGGGATAAGGTGGACGCGCTTTGGGACGAGGAGCTTCGCGCTACCGTTAAGGACGCCGCCAAGCTGAACGGCGATACCTACGGAGCCAAGCTGCTTGCGGACATCAAAGCGCTGCTGGCAATGCCTGCGGAGGTGGTCAACTACATAGTAATAGACCAGCCGGAGGCCGTGTTGCCAAAGGTTCCGGAGGAGCCGCAGCCCAACGAAACCGCACCGCCCGCGGAAACGACACCGCCTGAGGAAACCGCCCCACCGGAGCAAAGCACTCCACCCGCGGAAACGGAGCAGCCGAACGGCGAGGCCACGCCGCCCGCCGCAGGCGCAGAGCAAAAGGAACAAACGCCGCCACAGGCGTAAGCGTGAAAGAAATAGCATCAAAGGAAAGCAAATGCCGGTCGGCGTTTGCTTTCTGCGTGTAGCGGGCAAAAGCGGTTAGACTTTTATATGACCGTATGCTATAATATTAAAGTTAAAAATTTCGGAGGTGTTAGTGTGAAAAACGCTTTGATAACGGGAATAACGGGACAGGACGGCTCATATCTGGCGGAGCTTTTGCTCGGTGAGGGCTACAAGGTCTATGGAATAATGCGCAGAAAGAGCGTTGTGGATTATGGCAACGTGGCGCATCTTACTGATAAAATAAACTTTATATACGCGGATATGACGGATATCGCCTCGCTTATAAACGCCGTGAAGATATCGCAGCCTGACGAGGTATACAATCTGGCGGCGCAGTCCTTCGTGGCAACATCTTGGGAACAGCCCATAGCCACTGCGGATATAGACGGCATGGGCGTGGTGAACCTGCTGGAGGCCATAAAGACAATCAAGCCGGACGCGCGCTTTTATCAGGCTTCCACCTCGGAGATGTTCGGGCTGGTGCAGGAGATACCGCAGAGCGAAAAAACTCCCTTCTACCCGCGCAGCCCCTACGGCGTGGCCAAGCTGTACGGCCACTGGATAACCAAAAACTACCGCGAGAGCTACGATATGTACGCCTGCTCCGGTATACTGTTCAACCACGAGGGCGAACGCCGAGGCAAGGAATTCGTTACGCGCAAGATAACATACGCCGCCGCCATGATAAAGGCGGGCAAGCAGGAGGTGCTGGAGCTTGGGAACATGGACGCCAAGCGTGACTGGGGGCACTCCAAGGATTATGTGAAGGCGATGTGGCTCATGCTCAACCAGGCGGAGCCGGATGATTACGTTATAGCCACGGGCGAAACGCGCACGGTGCGCGAATTTGTGGACGCGGCATTCACCACGGCGGGCTTCACACTGGAATGGCACGGCAGTGGTGCGGACGAATACTCCACGGACAAGGCCACGGGCAAAACGCTTGTGAAGGTGAACCCCAAATTTTTCCGTCCGGCAGAGGTGGAGCTTTTGCTGGGCGACCCCACCAAGGCGGAGCAAAAGCTTGGCTGGAAGCGCGAGATAAGCTTTGAAGATATGGTGGCGCGCATGGTCAAAAACGATATGAAGCTGGTGGAAGCGGGGCTGTAAAGAAAGGCTGGGTACAACGTGAAGGCTTTAATAACGGGCGTAAACGGCTTTGTGGGAAGATATTTGCTGGCGGAGCTATTTGAAAACGGTTATGACGTTGCGGGCATAGACATTGCGGGCGCGCGTTCCGTAGATCTGCTGGACGCGCAGGCGGTGAGCGATGTGGTGGCCGCTGAGAAACCTGACGCGGTATTCCACCTTGCGGGCATATCCTCCGTGGGTATGAGCTGGGAGCAGCCGCAGCAGACGGTGGATGTGAACGTTATAGGCACGCTCAATCTGCTGGAGGCGCTGAGGGCGCAGGGCGGCGAGGCGCGCGTGCTTATAGTGGGCTCGTCGGACGAATATGGCAGGGTGAAGCCGGCCGACTGCCCCATAAAGGAAACGCTTGCGGTAAAGCCCGTAAACCCATATGCCATATCCAAGCTGGCGCAGGAGCAGTTTGCTCTGCTTTACGCCAAGGCCTACGGTATGCACATAGTGCTGACGCGTTCGTTCAACCACACGGGCCCGGGTCAGCGCCAGGGCTTTGTGGTGCCCGACTTTTGCTCGCGCATAGTGGAGATAGAGCGCGGGGCGAACCGCGATATGGGCGTGGGCAACCTGAGCGCGCGGCGCGATTTTTCCGATGTGCGAGACGTTGTGCACGCATACCGTTTGCTGGTGGAAAAGGGACGCGGCGGCGAGATATACAATGTGGGCTCGGGTGAGGCCTACGAGGTGGGCGAGATACTCACACGGCTGGCCTCCATGTCCGAGGTGAATGTGAATATTTTTATGGACAAGGCGAAGGTGCGGCCGGTGGAGCTGCCGCTAATACAGGGCGATATTTCCAAGCTCAAGAAGGATACGGGTTTTGAGCCCGTGCACAATATAGCAGACACACTAAAAAACACGCTGGAATACTGGCGAAACAAGGATTGAACGCCGCATGAATTCTTTCAAGGAACTATGGGACTACAGACAGATGATAGTAAGTCTGGTGAAAAAAGACCTCACGACCCGATACAAAGGGTCTATTTTAGGTTTTCTCTGGACTTTCATAAACCCGCTCTTTCAATTGCTTATATACACTATCGTGTTCAGTTACCTGCTGCCCGGTGGCGGCGATATAGACAACTTTGCGATGTACCTATTTGTTGCGCTAATACCCTGGCTGTTTTGCAGTTCTTCCATCCAGCAGGGCAGTATGAGCGTCATAATTAACGCGGGGCTGGTGCAAAAGGTGTATTTTCCGCGCATAGTATTGCCCATATCTGCGGTGACCAGCAATTTTGTAAACATGCTGCTTTCGTTTATAGTGGTGTTTGTGGCGCTGCTTGTTACTGGCACGGTGCTCACGCCTTTCGCGTTTTTACTGCCGATAATAATGGTCATAGAATATTTTTTCGTTATGGGAATCGCAATACTTGTTTCGGCGGCTACGGTGTATCTGCGTGACTTGGAACACGTTTTGAGTATATTTGTAATGGGCTGGTTTTATTTGGCGCCCATAGTATATTCAACTCAGATATTTGCAGGCAGAAATGTGCCGGCTTGGGCGCTTGCCATAATTTACGGTAACCCTATCACGGGCATAGTGAACGGCTACAGGGACGTACTGCTATACGGCCGCATGCCCGATTTTGCCGCGATGATACCTGCGTTCATATGCATCGCGCTCTTCCTTGTGATAGGCGTGCTGGTGTTCAACAAGCTGCAAAAGCGATTTGCGGAGGAACTGTGATGGAAGCTGCAAAACCGATGATAGTTTTAGACAATGTATGCAAATCGTTTAGGATATACGGAGACAAGCCGCGCACCATAAAGGAGCGCATGATTTTCTGGAAGCGCCGCGAGCATACCGTGCACGATGTGCTGAGCGGCATGACGATGACCATAAACAAGGGCGAGGCCGTGGCGATGATAGGCGAAAACGGCTGCGGCAAGAGCACCTCGCTCAAGCTGATGACGCGTATACTCTACCCCGAATCGGGCAGCATAACGGTGAACGGCAGGGTCTCAAGCCTGCTGGAGCTGGGCGCGGGCTTTCACCCCGATGTTTCCGGACGGGACAATATATACACAAACGCCGCCATATTCGGCCTTTCCAAAAAGGAGACGGACGAGCGGCTGGATAAGATAATAGAATTTTCCGAGCTGGAGGAATTTATAGACAACCCGGTGCGCACATATTCTTCGGGAATGTATATGCGTCTGGCTTTTTCCGTTGCCATAAATGTGGATGCGGACGTGCTTTTGATAGACGAAATACTGGCCGTGGGCGACGCCAACTTCCAGCAAAAGTGTTACGATATGCTCAATTCGCTCAAGGCGAAGGGCGTGACCATAGTTATAGTTTCGCACGACATGGGCACGGTGGAAAAGTTTTGCACGCGCGCCATATGGATGAAGGGCGGCGAGGTGATGTATGACGGCGACCCCAAGGAGGCCGTGGATACCTATCTTTCCTATATGCACGAAAAGCAGATGGCGCGCATTCGCCAAAAGGGCAGCAGCGAGGAGATAGCCGCCGCCGAAAGCAGGGGCGATACAGACCCGCCCACTATGGAGCGGCTGGTGTTCGGCGTGCTGGACCCCACGCCCAAGACCGCCTTTGCGGTGCAGGCGCACGGAGTGCAGGATAAATCCGGCGTGAAGGGCGTTATGTTCAAGGTGTGGAACGACGAAGACAACGAAAACGAGGCCGTTTGGATGGAGGCGGCAAACAGTGTGGAGGGAAATTGGGATATTTTCTTTTCCACGGAACTTTTTGCCGGCAGAACGGGTCTATATCATATAAAGGTTTACGGTGTTGATAACGCCGGCAACGAAGGCGCGATGGGTACGGGCAGCATAAGGGTAGTAGGCCGCGCACAATCCGACCACGAGGTGGTATCGGCATTTTATAAGGATAAATAGGCGGGGTATATATGGATGCACAGAGCTTGGAATATAAGCTTATAATAGACAAGGCGAAAAAACTTACAAACCGCAGCCGGGAAAGGTATTCCTACGGCTACGGCGAACTGGCGAAGAGCAAGGGTGCACTGGAAAAACTGCATAAGGACATAAACGTACTGCAGCACAACAACACCTTCACGGTGGTGCATCCGGACAGTAGCTCCGCGCCCAAGCGGCAGTTTAGGAAGGCGGCGCGCAAGCTCGTTTCGGCGGCGCTGCTGCCCGCGATGGAGCGGCAGTCTCTTTACAACGAGCACACCACGCAAAGCCTGCTGAATCTAACGATAGTTACGCAGAGCCTGTATGATAACGCTTTTAGGAGCAAGGGCTACACCACCTCCCAGCTTGGTAAGCTGCGCGGCGGTATGGACGAGCTTTTGGCGCGGCTTGCGCACATGGAAAAGCACATGGACAGCTCGCGCCGTATGCTGGACGGCAGCAGAGAGGGCGGAAGCTGCTCTTACGCGCAGGCGGGCGAGGACGTTATAATAGATTTTATACTCAAAAACGGCGGCGTGGACTATGCGGACGTTACCTATCTTGATCTCGGCGCAAACCACGCGCGAGAGCTCAGCAATACCTATTACGCCTATTTGCGCGGCGCGAAGGGTGTGCTTGTGGAGGCCAACCCCGCGCTCATACCGGAGCTCAAGCTGGCGCGTGAGGGCGATACGGTCATGAACTGCATTGCGGGCGCACAGCCAGAGCAGAGCAAAACGCTGTACGTAATGAGCGGCGACGGGCTTTCCACCACGGATATGGACAATGCGCGCGCCATGTGCGAGGCCAACCCCGCGATCTTCATAGAGCGCGAAGTGACCGTGGAGGTGCGCGGCATAAACGAAATAGCAAACGCGGTGCGCGGCGGCATAACCATTTTGTCTATAGATACGGAGGGCGGCGAGTGCGAGATATTGCGCGCGCTGGACTTTGAGAAGCACCGTCCCTTCGTAATAATAGTGGAGCTCATAGAATATGGCACAGGCCTTATGCACTCCACCAAGCGTGACGATATACCCGAGCTGCTGGCAGGCCTGGGGTATGAGGAATTCGCATTCACGGGAATAAACGGTATATTTGTGGACGCGAAACGGGGCGGGCCGAAGGTATGAATATAGCAGTGGATTTGCAGCCGCTCTGCACGGAAAGCGCGCGGCGCGGCATGGGCGTTTATACGCTGAACCTGCTGGAGGAAATGTTTCGGCAGGATAAAGAGAACAAATACATACTGTTCAACATATACGGTGATTGCTGCATAGACGGCACAGAGCTCCCGCCCAATGTGGAGTATTTCAAGCTGTATCCCGGCGAGGGGCGTTATCTGCTGGATTATTCCTTTACTGAAGAAGGCGTGGGCATGAAGTATGACGGGCTCATTGAGGGAATATTCCAAACCTTCATAAAGCAAAACGCAATAGACCTGTTTTTTATAACCTCACCCTTTGACGTATACATGACCTATAATAAAGACTGGTTTTGTGGCTGCCGCACCGCCTGTATTTTTTACGATATGGTGCCCTGGCTTTTCCCTGAAAGCTATCTGACGGACGTAGGCGTGCGCCAGCGTTATGACAGTGTGCTGGATTTTGTGTCCGGCGCCGATCTGCTGCTGGCAATTTCCGGCTGCGCCAAGAACGATATAGTGAAATATATGGAGGTGGCGCCGGAGCGCGTGAAGGTGATACACGCGGGCGTTTCAAGCGGCTTTGCTCAAACGGAATTTTCTGCGGAGCGCAAGCGCGAAACATTTTCAAAATACGGAATAGTCAGCGAATATATGCTCTTTCCCAGCGGAGACGATTTTCGCAAGAACGCGCTCGGCACGGTGCGCGCCTACAATGCGCTGAAGGGCGAAACGAAGGCGGCCTGCCAGCTTGTTGTGACGGGAAAATCGCCCGAGGCCGAAATGGGCGAGGTGCGCGATATACTCAGCGAAAATGGCATTGAGGACAGGGTGATATTCTCCGGCCACATACCCTACGAGGATCTGCTGCTATTATACAACAACGCCAAGCTGGTGCTCTTCCCCTCGCTGTACGAGGGCTTTGGGCTGCCCGTGATAGAGGCGTTCAAGTGTGGCAAAAACGTTGTGACTTCAAACAATTCCAGCCTCGGCGAGGTGGCGGAGGGCGCGGCCGTGCTGGTTGATCCGCGCAGCGTGGAGGATATAACGCGCGGCATAGAGACTGCGCTCCTAATGGAGGATTTCTCGGCCTTCGATGCCGTAAAGGCGGAGCGCATAGCCTTTTATACCTGGGAAAACTCGGCGCGGCTGGCGCTTGAGGGCATAAACGCGCTCACGCCCATAAATAAGCCGGAGCAAAAGCGCATGAGGGTGGCCTATTTTGCGCCGTTGCCTCCGCTTGATTCGGCGGCGGCGAAAAACGGCGAGGCGCTTTTGGCCGAGCTTTTAAAGTATTGCGATGTGGATGTGTACGTGGACGGAGGCTATCACCCGGAGCGGTATATACGCGTCATAAACCACGTGGCCTACCCTGAGCGCGCAAAGCTTTACGACGTGGCCATATTCAACCTATGGGATGATGCGGATTGCCTCTATATGCTGCCCCACATAAACGGAGCGGGCGGCATTGTGATAATGAGCGATGAAAGCCTGCATTCCTCCGTGCTGGCGGCTTGCCGGAGCGGACGGCTGCCCTGGAGCCTTTACGAGCGTATGCTGCGCGAGGAGGTGGAGGACGCGCGCCGCTTTATGCGCGAGGTGCGCCAAAACCCGGAGTTCGCGCGTGTGGCGCAGAGCGAAATATCGTTAAACCGTGCCGTGCTGGACTGCGCCGATAAAATAGTGGCGGGCAGCGCGGAGCTTAGGGAGCGTTTGCTTCAAAAGAACATAGGTTATCCCGTGCGCGCCATGAGCAGCATGGAAGAATTTTTGGCATTCATACAGGACAACAGCAAAAAATATATAGACGATGCGGATATATTATATATCTGCGAATTTGAGATACCCGCGCGCGAGCTTGATTTTGAAACCGAGATGCCGCGCGTGGCCGAGACGTTTTCCTACGTGGCGGGGGGCTGCGTATGAAGCGTATCTGTTTCGTGATACAGCGCTACGGCGAGGAGATAGTGGGGGGCGCGGAGTCGCTCTGCATGCAGTACGCGCAAGAGCTTAAGAAGTATTACGATATAGACGTGGTGACCTCCTGCGCCGTGGATTATGACACCTGGGAAAACGAATACGCGCTGGGTGAGTGCGAAATCGAGGGGGTGCGCGTTTTTCGCTACCCATCGAAGCACCCGCGCATACAGGAGAGGATAGGCCGGCTCACAGAAGCGGTGTATGGCGATCCTCAAAACAGTGACGCGCTGGGCAAGCGCTGGCTAAAAGAGGTGGGGCCCTACTGCCCGGGTATGCTGAGGCACATAAAGCGGCGCAAGGCCGAATACGCGCTCTTTATATTTGTGGGCTACCACTATTATAACTCCACCTTCGGGCTGCCCTGTGCGCCCGAGAAGGCCATATTCCTGCCCACCGCGCACGACGAGCCGCCCATACGCAATTGCAATTATTTCAAACGCCTGTTCGCTCTGCCACGGGCCTTCATTTTTTTGACCGAGGAGGAGCGCAGGTTCGTGCGAAACTTTTTCGGCATAGCGCAAAACGTGCCGGACATAGTGGCGGGCTCTTGGGTGGAGCTGGCCGCGCAGGCCGAAGCGGTTGATATTCCCGAGGGGGGCTACATAGCCTACGCCGGGCGCATAGACGCTACGAAAAATTGCGATAAGCTGCTGGAAGACTTTGCGGAGTACAGGCGGCGGGGCGGCGAAAAAAAGCTGCTTCTGATGGGCAGGGCGCTTATGGAGTTGCCCCAAAGCGGTGATATAGTATATACTGGTTTTGTGGACGAGGCGAAAAAATTTGCGCTGCTTTCCGGCGCGGACGCCTTTGTTATGCCGTCTCAAAACGAGAGCCTCAGCATCGGTACGCTGGAGGCAATGGCCTGCGGTACGCCCGTGCTGGTGAACGGCAACTGCGCCGTGCTGCGCGCGCACGTAGAGCGCTCGGGCGCGGGAGCCTGCTATACGGACGCGGATTCGTTTTGCGGGGGGCTGGCCGCGCTGGTGCCCGAAATGGGGCAGCGCGGGAGAAGTTACATAGCGGAAAATTACGCGAAGGACGAGATCGTGGGGCGCATAAGGCGGCTCATAGATTGTTTTATATAGAAAGGGACTGTATATGATCTGCAGTGTTATACTGGCCGGGGGCGCGGGAACGCGGCTGTGGCCCTTGAGCGATACGAATATACCGAAGCAGTTTTTGAAGCTGTTTTCGGATGAGAGCATGATAGTGGAAACGAGCAAGCGCGTGAGCGAGCGGGTGCCTATGGAGCGGCAGTACGTGCTTACGGGCGAAAAGTACCGAGCGCTCGTGGAAGCGGAGTTTGGCGGAAGGATAAACATACTGGCGGAGCCGCAGGCCAAGAACACGGCGCCCTGCATACTGTGGGCGGCGCTTAAAATAGCGCGGGATTGCGGACGCGAGGCCGTGATGGTGGTGATGCCGTCAGACCATACCATAAAGAAGGCGGATGCCTTTCAAACGGCGCTGGATACTGCGGTTTCGCAGGCGGAGCGCGGCGGCATAGCCACCTTCGGCATTGTGCCCACGCGCGCCGAAACGGGTTACGGCTACATAGAAATAGAGGCGGGCGGCTACACGCCCAACACGCAGGCCAAGAAGCTTATGGCCTTCCACGAAAAGCCGGACGCGGAGCGCGCCGTGGAATATATAAAGCGCGGGAACTATATGTGGAACAGCGGCATGTTCATATTTCAGGCGGGCACTATAATAGACGAGTTCCAAAAATATTGCCCGGAGGTTTTCGCCTGCTTCAGCGAAATAGATGTGGATAGCGAAAGCGAGGTGGCGGAGGCCTTTGCGGCCACGCCTTCAATTTCCATAGATTACGCCATAATGGAGCACACCCAAAACGCCGTGTGCGTGCCCTCGCTCTTTGGGTGGAGCGATGTGGGCGGTTACGCCAGCCTGCACGAGGAGAGTGGCAAGGACGACGAAAACAACGTACTGCGCGGCGACATAATAACGCGCGACACCACGAATTGTTATATACACGGCCAAAAACGTATTGTGTGCGTGGGGCTGGAGGATATCGTGGTGGTGGAGAGCAAAGACACCATTCTCATAGCAAAAAAGGATATGTCCGAGCAGATCGGGCAGATAGCCAAGGAGTTGAGCATGAGCGCGCCCAAGGCATAGCGGCGCGTTTTACGGAGGGACAGATGCTATATCCAATACTGCTGGAGCCGGTTTTAAAGCAATATCTTTGGGGCGGCACAAAGCTTATAGAAAAATTCGGAAAGAACGGCGGAGCGGGAAGCATTGCCGAGAGCTGGGAGCTTTCAGTTCACGAGGAGGGTGTGAACGTTGTGGAGAACGGCCGGTTTGCGGGCATGAGCTTTTCGCGCTACCTTGCCGAGAACTCGGGCGCGCTGGGCGAAAACGTGACCGAGCTGCCGCTGCTTGTGAAATTTATAGACTCTGCGGACAAGCTTTCCGTGCAGGTGCATCCTGACGATGATTACGCCATGCAAAAGCACGGCTGCACAGGCAAGACGGAGTTTTGGTATATAATGGACTGCGAGCCGGACGCGGAGATATTTTACGGCCTGAACCGCCGGCTTTCGCGCGAGGAATTTTGCAGTATGGCGGCGGACGGAAGCATTGTGGAAACACTGCGGCGCGTGAAGGTGAACCCGGGCGATGCCTTTTTGCTGCCCCCCGGCGTGGTGCATGCCATAGGCGGCAACATGACGGTGGCGGAAATTGGCACGAACTGCAACATAACCTATAGGATATTCGATTACGGCAGGCTGGACGCTAACGGCGTGCCCCGCCCGCTGCACATAGAAAGCGCGGCCGACGTTGTAAAAAACAGCGTTACGGACGCGGCCTTTAAGGATGGTAGCATGGATTGCGGCGCCTTCAAGGTGGAGCTTTTGGATGTTGAGGGAATAGTGGACGTTGCGCCAAACCCTGCCAGCTTCCAGTGTTTGCTGTGCGTGGAGGGAGCCTGCCGCATAGACCGCTCCGTGCAGCTGCGCGCGGGCGGCAGCGTTTTCATACCCGCAGGGCTGGCCTATACGCTGAGCGGACGCGGCAAACTGCTTCGCGTTACTGTGTAGGTGTGGGAATGGGCGAAAAAAAGGAACTGAAAAACGCTGTGCAAGACAGGGAGCGGCATATAGAGCTGCTGGAAGCGCGGCTGCTGGTTGCCCGGCGAGACGCGGAACGCGCCGAGGAGCTGCAACGCGCCTTGGAAAACGCGGTCGCGGATTTTGACCGCGTCAACGCGGAGCTGACAGCCGTATATGCCTCCGAGCGCTGGAAGCTGACCGAACCGCTGGCTCGCCTAAAGCAGAGGATACGCCCGGCCGCACAGAAGGAAACGGCGGTGATCGCTTCATCTGAGAGGCCGCTGGTGCTTGACGAAAGCAAGAAGAATCTGCTCTTCTTTGATCGTGCTGTACCCATGGAGGACAGGGACGCGGGCTCTAAGGCCACGCTTCGATATATAAATATAGTGAGGGAGCTGGGCTTTGAGATATATTTCATCCCGGAGGATTTTTCGCGGCCGCAGCCCTATACGGAGCGGCTGGAAGCCGAGGGGGTTCACGTGCTGGGCGAGGCCTATCGCGATAGCTGGCGAGACTGGCTGCGCGAAAACGGCGCGGTCGTAGCAAGCGTTATAATAAGCCGTCCCAACGTGGCGAAGCGCTTCATGGAGGCGGTGCGGCAGTATACGGATGCGCGCGTTGCCTATATGGGGGTAGATCTGCACTACCTGCGGGCGGAGCGAGAGCGCGCGGCCGGGGGAGCTGTGAGCGCGGAGGATATAGCGTACGAGCGGGCACTGGAGCTTTGCGTGATGCGGGATGCGGACGCCACGCTTATGTACAGCGAGGTGGAGTGCGACATAATACGTCGGGAGTTCGGCGTGGAGGCGCTGGCCATACCGCTGTATTTTTACGATGATATAAAAGAGTGCGCGGGCGATTTTTCCGCCACCAAGGATATGCTTTTCGTGGGCGGGTTCGCGCACAAACCCAATGCGGACGCGGTGCTCTGGTTCACACGGGAGGTGCTTCCGCTGGTGCAGAAAAAGCTGCCCGATGTGCGGCTCCATGTGGTGGGCTCAAGCCCCACGGAGGAGATATTGGCGCTTAGGAGCGATAGCGTGCTGGTGAGCGGCTTCGTTTCGGACGAGGAGCTTCGCGGGTATTACCAAAAATGCCGCGTGTGCGTGGTGCCGCTGCGCTTTGGCGCGGGCGTGAAGGGCAAGACGCTGGAGGCCATGCAAAACGGTATACCCGTAGTTTCCACGGCCATAGGTGTGGAGGGTATGCCGGACATAGAGAGCGTCATAAAACCCACAGACGGCGCGGAGGAATTCGCGGCACGCGTGATAAAGCTGTATACGGACGAGGCCGCCTGGCGGGAATGCGGCGCGTACCGTGATTATTTGTTGAAAAACTATTCCCATAAGACCGCTAAAAAATTGATGGAGATTGCGCTTTATGACAAACAATGAATTGTATAATCTATGGATTTCCAAGGCCACGGGCGACGCCGAGCTTACGGAGGAGCTGCTGCGAATAGAGCGCGACCCCGAAGCGATAGAGGACAGATTCTACAAGGAGCTGGAATTTGGTACGGGCGGGCTGCGCGGCGTTATTGGCGCGGGCAGCAACCGCGTGAACATATACACCGTGGGCAGGGCAACGCAGGGGCTGTGCGAATATCTAAAGAGCAAGTTCCAAAATCCCTCGGTGGCAATAGCCTATGACAGCCGTAAAAATTCGCAGCTTTTCGCCTTTGAGGCGGCGGGTGTGTTCGCGGCGAACGGCATAATGGCGCACATTTTTGACGAACTGAAGCCCACGCCCATGCTTTCCTTCGCGGTGCGCAAGCTGGGATGCAGCGCGGGCATAGTGATAACCGCCAGCCACAACCCCGCCAAATACAACGGCTATAAGGTATACGGCGCGGACGGCTGCCAGATAACGCTGGCCGCAGCCGAGGAGATAATCTCCCGCATAAACGCGACGGAATATTTTTCAGGCGTTAAGAACGAACCGCTGAAGGACGCGCTCCGGAGCGGCCGCGTGAAGTATATAAAAAAAGCCGTGGAGGATGCCTATTTCAAAGAGGTCAAAAATTGCAGCGTATTCCCGGGAGTGAAGCACACCTCGTTGCGTGTGGCCTACACGCCGCTTAACGGCGCGGGCAGCAAGCCGGTGCGGCGCATACTGGATATGGTGGGCGTGCACGATGTGGACGTTGTGCGCGAGCAGGAAAATCCCGATCCGGATTTCACCACCTGCCCCTACCCCAACCCGGAGTATGCCAAGGCGCTGGCGCTGGCGCTTGAGCTGGCGAAACGCACGGACGCGGATATAGTGCTCGGCACCGACCCGGATTGCGACAGGGTGGGCGCGGCGGCGCTGCACGAGGGGCGGTATGTGCTGCTTTCGGGCAACCAAACGGGCGCGCTGCTGCTGGATTTCATATGCAGGATGCTGGAGAAAAAGGGCAAGCTGCCGCAAAGGCCGCTGGCCGTTAAAACAATAGTCACCTCAGAGCTCATACAGGCCATCGCCACAAGCTACGGCGTGGAGCTTGTAAACGTGCTGACCGGCTTCAAATTCATAGGCGAGGTCATAGGCGCGCTGGAGGCACAGGGGCAGGTATCGCGCTTCATATTCGGGCTGGAGGAGAGCTACGGCTATCTTTCGGGCACCTACGCGCGGGACAAGGACGCGGTGGGCGCAAGCATGCTTATATGCGAAATGGCAGCCTATTACAAGAAGCGGGGCAAGACGCTGGTGGACGCTTTAAACGAACTTTACGCGCAACACGGCAGCTTTTTTGACCGCCTCGAAAGCACGGAATACGAGGGCGCGCAGGGTATGCGAGACATGGCGGACATAATGGAGGCGCTGCGCAGCGATCCCCCCGTGGAGATAGGCGGGCAGCGGGTGACGGAGTTCACGGACTATCTTTCGGGCAAGAAAATAGGCGAGGGCGGCGAGGCCGAAACGGGTCTGCCCACCTCAAATGTGCTGGGCTTTGCGCTGGCCGGAGGTTCATCAGTTATAGTGCGTCCGTCCGGGACAGAGCCCAAGCTAAAGGTGTACTATTCGCTTCGCGCGGCGGATATGGACGAATGTGAAAAGCTGTACAAAGCGGCCTCCCAAAACATGGCCGAGCTGCTCAAAAAATGAATAAAGCGAGTGCATAAACGTTGAAAAACGCATAAACGGTTGAAATAAGACGCAAAAAAGATTGTTTTGCGTCTTATTTTTGTCGAAATGCCTTGTGCGGAAAATTGTGTTAAGTTATAATTATACCGATTACGTTTTAACGCTTTGAGCGAAAAATGCAACAGTTTATTATTTTATGTGATATAAATGGAGGAAGAAAATGAAAAAGATCTTAGCACTGACAGTTTGCGTATTGATGGCTTGCGCCTTTATGGCGTCTTGCTCCGCGCAGCCCGCGCCCAGCGCGGCACCCGCTTCGGAAGCCCCCGCGGCCACCGAAGCGCCCGCATCTGAGGCTCCGGCATCTGAGACGCCCGCGGCCACACAAGACCCGGCGGGCGTTCCGTCCACTCTGCCCGAGCTTTCCGAGGAATCCGCTATTCCCGATGCTGCGGTAGCAACGGGCGGCGGCCTTCAAAAGATAAAGGACGCGGGCAAGCTCATAATGATGACGAACGCCACCTTCCCGCCCTACGAATATCTTAACGGCGCGGACGTAGCCGGCGCGGATGTGGACATAGCGCAGATGGTAGCGGACGAGATAGGCGTTGAGCTGGAGGTTGTGGATATGGATTTTGACGGCCTGCCCATAGCGCTTCAAAACGGCAAGGGCGATCTGGTTGCCGCAGGTATGACAATAACTCCCGAGCGTCAGGAAGCGGTAGATTTTTCCATACCCTATACGGACGCGACACAGCTCATAATAGTGAACAAGGACGACCCCAAGGTTTCCGGCCCGGACGATTTTGAAGGCAAGACCATAGGCGTTCAGCTGGGCACAACGGGCGATATATACATACAGTACGAAATAGAGGACGGCGCGAACATAACGGTTAAGCAGTACAAATCCAACATGGACGCGGCGATGGATCTTATAAACGGCAAGCTGGACGCCATAGTGCTGGACGAAATGCCCGCCAAGAGCATAATGTCTGCCAATGATTCTCTCGCTGTAATAGAAGAGCCATTCACGGAAGAGCAGTACGCTATGGCAGTTGCAAAGGGCAACACAGAGCTTTTGCAGGTGGTGGATCAGGTGCTTATGAAGCTGGTGGAAAACAAGCAGGTTCAGCCGCTCATAGAGCAGCACGCGCAGAACTACGCCGATATAAACCAGTAAACTATATAAAGATATAAAATAAATCAGCCGGACGGTCTTTTTTGGCCGTTCGGCAAAAATTTTAATGTGGGTTGGATTGTAAAATGTTTGATGATATTCCTAATCAGATATATAAGGCGCTGGTGGTGCAGGACCGCTGGATGATGTATATAGACGGTCTGCTAATAACGCTGATGATAGCGGGGCTGGCCGTTGTGATAGGCTCCGTCATAGGCTCGGGCGTGGCCATCGCCAAGGTGAACGCGCTCGAAAACAAAAAGCTGAAATGGCTGGGCGTTATATGTGAGGTGTATACCACGGTGATACGCGGCACGCCTGTGCTGGTGCAGCTGCTCATAATGTACTACATAACTTTTGCTACATTTCCCACCGAGATGTCGGCATATGTTGCTGCGCTGGCCTTTGGTATAAACAGCGGAGCGTACGTGGCGGAGATAGTTCGCGCGGGCATAATGTCGGTTGATAAGGGGCAGATGGAGGCCGGGCGCTCGCTGGGGCTCTCGCGCTGGCAAACAATGAAGAGCATAGTTTTTCCGCAGGCCATAAAAAACATACTTCCCGCCCTGGGAAACGAGTTTATAGTGTTGTTTAAAGAAACGTCAATAGTGGGCTATATTGCCATAACAGATCTCACGCGTGTGGGCGAGCTTATCCGTTCGCAGACCATGAGGCCGCTCATACCGCTGCTTGTGGTGGCGGCGCTGTATCTTGTGATAGTGTTGATAATAACCTGGCTTTTGAAAAAGCTGGAGCGCAGGCTGGCTCAGAGCGATATGAGGTGAGGCGATGATAGTAACAAAGGATTTGAAAAAGGCGTTTGGCGACAATAATGTGCTGAATGGAATAAACGAGCATATAGAAAAGGGCGAAAAGGTGGTAGTTGTGGGGCCATCTGGCAGCGGTAAATCAACATTTTTGCGCTGCCTCAATTTGCTTGAAAAACCCACAGGCGGGGAAATATGGTTTGAGGGAAACCTGCTGACTGGCGCGTCCGAGCAGGAAATTGACCGCCTGCGCACAAAGATGGGCATGGTGTTCCAGCAGTTCAATCTTTTCCCGCATATGACGGTGCGAAAAAACATAACGCTGGCTCCCGTAAAGCTGGGCGTGATGAGCGAGGATGAGGCAAACGCCAAGGCGGAGGTGCTTCTCGCGCGCATAAACCTTTCGGAAAAGATAGACGCGTACCCCGCTTCGCTTTCGGGCGGGCAAAAGCAGCGTGTGGCCATAGTGCGCGCGCTGGCAATGAGCCCGGACGTTATGCTGTTTG